>NZ_JBIWNY010000009.1:0-287208 GCF_044767465.1 Streptomyces sp. NPDC101237
GGGGGTTGGTTCCCCCCCCCCCCGGGGGGGGCTGCGGGGGGGGTGGGTACGGTCTCTTCCCCCCCCCCCCCGTTCACCCCCGGGGGGGGGGGCCCCGGGCCCCCCCGGGCGGGGCCCCACCCCTGTTCACGTCCGCGCGCGTCCGCCGTGGGGAGAGTGATTTTCTGTCGATCCGGGGTACAGAGGGGAAACGGCCGGAGATGGCTGTGACGTCGGGAACCACGGCCTCCAGCACACCATCTCCGGCCGTCCTGCTTTTTCCGGACGCGGATGTGTGGGCTGCGAAAGCTGGGGAACCCGCCGTATTGAGGGAGCGTCACCGAATAAACGGTGTCCCGGGAAAGTCCGAAGTACAACTGCGAGAAGTAGTGAGTCTCTGCAAGGGAGCCGTGAAATATGAGTGACAGCATCTGGGGCTACCAGCCGACCACCGGCCACGCCGCGGGCACTGACCTGACCGGCTACAAGGTCGAGGCCACCGACGGCAGTATTGGCAAGGTCGACAAGCACTCGGACGACGTCAACTCCGCCTATCTGGTCGTCGACACCGGCGTGTGGATCTTCGGCAAGCACGTCCTGCTGCCCGCCGGCACCGTGCGAACGGTCGACCAGGCCGAACGCAAGATCTACGTCGACCTCACCAAGGACCAGATCAAGGACTCCCCGGAGTTCGACAAGGACAAGCACCTCGGCGACGCCGGGTACCACGAGCAGGTCGGCGGCTACTACCAGACCCACCGCGGCATCTGACCACACGCCGCAGGACAGCGGGGCCCGCCAGAGAACGCTCTGGCGGGCCCCGCTTCTGTGCTGATCAGCCCTGACCGCAGACCGGTACTTAGCGGACCTTGGCCCGGAAAGGCCCCGGAACTGCTGGTCAGGGCTGGGATACGGGTGGGAGATATCGGGAGCAAGGGCGTGTTTCGACTCCCTGCTTAGATGTGCGCCGAGAGGGGCGCCTGCCGGGCATCTGCCCTGGTCAGGCGCCCTTTTTCTGCGTCTAGAAGAAGCCGAGCTTCTTCGGCGAGTACGACACCAGCAGGTTCTTCGTCCACTGGTGGTACACGCTCATCGTCGCCTCTGACCTGCAGCAAAAGGTGGAACCGTCTGCCGTTGTGCCGAGTTGGTGCGCACCAGGTCCGCGTGCCATCAGGGGTGTCGGCGTGCGAGTCCAGCGGTATGACATGGCTCGCCGGACGCGTACGGCACTGTTCCCCCGGTAACCCCCCGTGGCCGCGGGCGGAAGAGCTCGGGCCTCCGGTGCGCCGAGCCCGGCAAGGCCGACGGTACGGGCAGGAAGGCGCCGCGAGTCTCGTCGTTCACAACGGTCACCACCTCGGATGCAGCTGTGATGTCCAACAACGGCTTGTCCGTCGACCGTCGGCGCAACGTTTCCTGGCGAGGCGGCTCCGCCATACCGGGTGTCAGGCCGCGACGAGTTCCTTCTCGCGGGCCGGCGTCTGGACCGTGGGCTTCTTCTTGTTCGGCAGCGAGAGCCGGAAGACCTTGCGCCACGCGGAGAACACCTGCTGGGGCAGCGGCCCGGTGACGTACTCCAGCTCGTACTTCTCGAACAGCGCGCGCACCTTCACCGCGACCTCGGCGTAGCGGTTGCTCGGCAGGTCCGGGAACAGGTGGTGCTCGATCTGGTGCGAGAGGTTGCCGGTCATGAAGTGCATGGCCTTGCTGCCGCTGATGTTGGCCGAGCCCATCATCTGGCGCAGGTACCACTGGCCGCGCGTCTCGCCCCTGATCGACCGGCGCTCGAAGACCTGCACGCCCTCGGGGAAGTGCCCGCACATGATCACCGAGTGGGACCAGAGGTTGCGGACCAGGTTCGCGGTGAACGTGGCGGCGAGCGTAGGGAGGAACGACGGGCCCGACAGCAGCGGGTGGATCACGTAGTCCTTGAGCACTTGCTTGCGGATCTTCCGGCCCACGGCCTTGGCCCGCGCGCGGAACTCCGGGTTCTTGCGGCGGCGCTTGCTCAGGTTCTTGCCGAGTTCCAGGTCGTACGCCGCGATGCCGTACTCGAAGAAGCAGGCGTTGATGAAGTTCCACAGCGGCTGGCCGAGGTGGAAGGGATGCCACTTCTGGTCCTCGTCGACGCGCATGATGCCGTAGCCGAGGTCGTTGTCCTTCCCGATCACGTTGGTGTACGTGTGGTGCAGCTCGTTGTGCGAGTGCTTCCACTGGTCGGCCGGCGAGACGTGGTCCCACTCCCAGGTGGTGGAGTGGATCTTCGGGTCGCGCATCCAGTCCCACTGGCCGTGCAGGATGTTGTGGCCGATCTCCATGTTGTCCATGATCTTCGCCACGGACAGACCGGCGGTGCCGAGCAGCCACGCGGGCGGGAAGAGTGAGAACAGCAGTACGCCCCGGCTGGCCAGCTCGAGCTTGCGCTGCGCCGAGATGACCTTGCGGATGTAGGCGGCGTCTTTCTCGCCCCGGCTGGCGATCACCTCGTCGCGGATCGCGTCCAGCTCGCGGCCGAGCTCTTCGATCTGCTCCGCGGTCAGGTGGGCGGTGGGGTCGATGGCGGTCAAGGTGCTCCTACCGTTCGATGTCGCAGGGGCCCGCGGCGGCGGACACACAGGTCTGGATGAGGACGCCCGGCTCGGCCTCGGTGATCTCGCCGCTGCGCAGGTCGCGGACTGCGCCGGCCTTGAGCGGCGTGACGCAGCCGAAGCAGATGCCCATACGGCACCCGGAGGGCATGAGTACGCCGGCCTCCTCGCCGACGTCCAGCAACGGCGTTGCGCCGTCCGCGTCGACGGTCTTGCCGGTGGCGCTGAACGTGACCTCGCCGCCGTCGCCGGTGACGACGATGCTGGGGCGGAAGCGTTCGGTGTGCAGTCGCTCCGGTACGCCGTGCTCGCTCCAGTGCTTCTCGGCGGCGTCGAGCAGGCCCGCGGGCCCGCAGGCCCAGGTCTCGCGCTCGGCCCAGTCGGGCACGAGTTCGTTGAGACGGGCGATGTCGAGCATGCCGTCGGTGTCGGTGTGCACCTCGGTGAGCCGCAGCTTCTTGTCCGCGACCAGTTCGTGCAGTTCGCCGCGGAAGATCACGTCCTGCGGCTGGGGCGCGCAGTGAACCATGACGGCGTCGTCGAACTCGGTGTCGCGCAGCATGCCCATCACGGGCGTGATGCCGCTGCCGGCCGTCAGGTAGAGCACCTTGGCGGGCTTGGCCTCGGGCAGCACAAAGGTACCGGTCGCCTGGCCGAGCTGGATCAGCGTGCCGGGTGTCGCCCGGCGGACCAGGTGGTTGCTGACCTTGCCGTCCGGGATCGCCTTCACGGTGATCGTGACGCGGCCGTCCTGGCGGTCTGTCGGCGAGGTGAGGGAGTAGGCACGCCACAGGCGCACCCCGTCGACGTCGACCCCGATCCGCACGTACTGGCCGGCTGTGTGGCCGCGCCAGCCCCGTCCCGGCCTGATCACGACAGTCGCCGCGTCACCCGTCTCGGGGTGCACGGCCTCGATGCGCCCACGCAGGTCAGCGCCCGCACGCAGCGGGCTGACCAGGTCAAGGTAGTCCGACGGCAGCAGCGGCGTCGTGACCATCTCCAGCAGTTTCCACGCCCTGCTGCGAAGGGCTGCACTCGTCATGACTCCAGCTTGCTGTGCCTCTGCGCGTAAAGTCCTGACCGTACGATGTGAATTTGGTCGCTTGGATTGTTCGCAGGAAACAAATATGAGCCATGCAGTCCAGAGGGCCAGCGAACTGGCCCTCGACGAGAGGACGGTCACCGCACTGCGGGCCGCGCTGAGGACCACCGCCGACGAGGTCGTCCAGGCCATCATCGATGAGGTCCCGCCTTACGCCAATGCCCTTGCGGGCAGCATGGGCGGCACCATCCGCCGAGCCGTCCGCACCGCCCTGGGGCACTACCTGGACCTCGCAAGCGGGAACGCCACCGGCGGCGACGCCGGTGACGCCGCCTACGAGCTGGGCCGGGGCGAGGTGCGCGACGGCCGCTCGATGGACGCCCTGCTCAGCGCCTACCGCGTCGGCGCCCGCGTGGCCTGGCGATGCCTGGCAGCAGGTGCCGTACCCGCAGGTCTGCCCGCCGCCGAGGTCGCCAAGTTCGCCGAGCTGACCTTCGCCTACATCGACGAGCTCTCCGCCGCGAGCGCCGCGGGCCATGCCGACGAACTGGCCGCCCAGGGCCGGGCCCAGGAGCGCCACCTGGAACAGCTGGCCCGCGACCTCCTCGCCGGCGCGAGCCCCGACGGACTGCTTGTGTCAGCTCAACGGGCCGGGTGGCAGCCTCCGGTTTCGCTGACCGCGGTCCTGCTGCCCGCCGCCCAGGCCCGGCCTGCCTACCGCGTGCTCGACCCGAGCACCCTCGTCCTAGACGATCTGCCGGACGCCACGGGTGTGCTGCTCGTCCCCGACGCCAACCGATCACATCTCATGCGACAGCTGACCGACCGCACCGCCGTGGTGGGCCCGGCCCGGCCGTGGACGCGTGTGTCGGCCTCGTACGCACGAGCCGTACGCGCGCGCTCCCTCTCCTCCGACATTCGCGACACCGAGGAGCACCTGTCCGAGCTGGTGCTGAGCGCCGACATGGACGCTTTCGTGGACCTGCGTGCCCGAGCCCTCGCACCGTTGCGGACCTTGCCCGACGCCACCGCGCGGCGGCTGGAGGAGACGTTGCGGGCGTGGCTGCTGCACCAGGGCAGACGGGACGAGGTGGCGGCTGCGCTGTTCGTCCATCCCCAGACCGTCCGGTACCGGATGACGCGGGTGCGGGAGCTGTTCCCGGATCTCGCCTCACCCCACCGGGTCCTCGAACTGACGCTGGCGGTCGGTCTGCGGGGCGGGTGACGCGCTCCTCGACCGTCCACGGCCACGTCCGGGGGCGGTCCAGGAATCGTGCCAGGAATCGTGCTTCAGCCGTGTCCGCGCCTGGAGGTGCCCAGCTGCCGCTACCGACGCGCGCGCCGAATACGTACGGGCCCGCGCGTCTCCGTCTCCACGACGGGCCGGCCGCCCTGCGTCACCTCGACCTCGCCGTCGTTCACCAGACGCCATGCCGCGCGGCGGGCCGGTTCCATCAGGGCCCGCCAGCCGTCGTCGTCACCCTCGTAGACCGCGCGCGCCGCCTCGGACGGACAGATCGACGCGGTGTCGGCACGGCGCTCCAGCAGGCTCAAGATGGCCTTCTCCAGCCGTTGACCGAGCTGCCGGTCCGTCTCTTCCATACGATCCAGTGTGCCGGAGGGCCCGGATCTTCCCTGTGGTGACACGTGTGTGACATGTGAGGCCCCACGTCGGCTTGCCGCAGCGGGGCGTCGTCGTGTTGCCCGTGACGGATCGAGGCTTGCACGGGAGGCAACGTTGTACTCCGGCTCGCCGCTCTCGAGTGCGCGGAGGAGCGATGCCGTGCGCCGTGGGCTGTGCGGCCTATAGCAAGCGGCGTCATCAGTGTCGTGAACGGGAACACGCCGGGCAGCCAACGGCTCCGTTCGTGCTGCGAGGTGGCGGCGGGCTTCCTCGCGGCGGCCTTCTTGCTCGGGCTGACCTTCTCGTGATCTTCGGCAGCTTATGGACGTCGGCAGGCCCCCTCGCCGCGAGGAGTCTTCGCTCGCAATGCGGATTCGTTCAGGGCGGTCACGAGGTCGAAGAGCTCTCCATGAGCTGTCGGCGGTTCGGGCGTTGCTTCCGGCCGGCGGCAGGTCGCTGCGCCCGCGACATCACACACCCCCGGGCGGCTCGCGGCGTGGCGTCCCTGGGCGCTACACCGACACCACGTCCGTCGGCGCCACCAGCTACCTCTACGGTCTCGACGGCGGCCTGGTGCTGCGCACCGACCCCACCCAGGTCACGCTCTACCTGGGCGACGCGGAACTGGTGGAGGTCACCGCCGCCACCAAGGCGGTGCCCGACACCCGCTACTACTCGGTCAACGGCACTACCGTGGCCGCCCGTTCCAGCAGCGGGAACATCCAGTACCTGATTCCCAACCGGCAGGGCACCGACTACCTGTCCGTCGACTACCAGACCCAGGCGGTGACAAGGCGCCAGTACCTGCCCTTCGGCGGTACCCGCGGCGCTGCTCCGGCCAACTGGCTCGGCGACAAGGGCTATGTCGGCGGCACCACCGGCACCGCGACCAGCCTGGTCAACCTCGGGCTGCGCGAGTACGACACGCAGACCGGCCGCTTCGTCAGCCGTGACCCGCAACTGGAGGCAACCGACCCCTCGCAGCTGACGGGCTACGACTACGCCGCCAACAACCCGGTGACCGGCAGTGACCCGACCGGACAGAGCTGGTTCAGCTCCCCGTCTAACGCGGTCTCCAGCTTCGCGGACACCGCCCAGCAGGCCATCGACCGAACCGACGCCCCCATGGCCGCACTCGGCTTCGGGCAGCTCCTGCTCGGCGCGGCCGCGGACGGCCTGGGCGGCGCGCTCATGCTCAGCGGCATCGGCGCACTCGGCCCGGGCGAGGCACTGATCCTCGCCGGCTCGGCACTCGCCGTCACCGGCTCCTCGACGGTGGCCGCCTCGGTCGCCGCGCCCAACATCGCGTACGCCGCGCAGAACGGTGATGGCGGGGGGCGACGACGGGGGTGGGTCGGACAGCTCGTCGGCTGAGGATTCGAGCCGGGACGCGGATGCGCAGTCCCTGGTCAAGGAGCACAAGAAGGAAGGACGAACGCCCCAGCTGACCCTGGACAACGCCTATCGCTCCCTGGACGGCGCCCCGGAGGGGACCCGGTCTAGCTTCTGCCCGAAGAACACGAATACAAGAACATGCCGGGTTATAAGAACCCGGATCTCGAGTACCTCGACCAGCAGGGCAACGTCGTCGGCTATGGCGAGGTCAAGACGGTTGGGGATGCCGATCAGAGCGCCTTCAACAAGCAGCTCGCCAAGGCCGTCAAGCAGCTGCGCGTTCGCGAGGACGTGGAGGGGAAGATGGATGTCAACGAGATCTTCATTCAGGTACCCGACCTGGTCGATGCTCGGGAGGTCAGGGGGTGGTTCCGCAGTTATCAAAAAGGCCGCCTGCATCATGGGAGCGACCTCGAAAAGATCAGCGGATACCATGTGCGGGTCTACACCGGAAGCGGCAGCAAATTGGCCGACGTCGACCTCGGGGTCGACGCCGACGGAGGCCATTACGACGAAAGTACCCATACCTACTACTCATCGAACGGGTACTCCTACTGAGCCGCCTGCTGCCGCTGACTGACACCAGGCTGTAACCCGGAGCAGGGGCGGATGCGTACCGTGAGGGCGCGTCCGCCCTGCCCCTGTCCGAAAGGCGCGTTTCCCTGTCCTCGACGCTTTACCGGGTGCGCGAACTGTTTCCCGACGCTGTGAGCGCGCTGTCCCGGGCGCGCGCGATCATGCGCGACCTGACCGACTGGACGGCCGAGCCCTGGCCTCAACTGGACAAGGTCACCACGGTCGAGCAATTCACCTACGCACTTTGCACTTTCGGCACCGCCCGGTTCACCGCGGACCGGGTACCTCACGTCTTCCCTTTCATGGACGAGTTGCGGCGCCGAGGAGTCGTCACGCTCGACGCCCGGCAGATGAAGTCCTGGTTCAGCGGCGACGTGCGGCTGGGTCCGGGCCTTGCGGATCTCTGGCCCTTTCCCGAGAGCGTGGACCTCGCCCTGGCTGCGACCCCGCCCTTCGGCGCCCCCGGCGGCGCGCCTGAGGACACCTGCACCGAAGAGGAACTGGACCGGATGGTCTCGGTGCTCGGCCCGCTGAGCCTGATCGTCATCTGGGACTGCGCCTGGCGTGGTCTCCCGGAGGCCAAGGGGTGCGGCGTGCTGCTCTGCCTGAACAGCGTCTGGTTGCGGCAGTACGACGAGCCGTCCCCCGGCGAGTTCGGCGTCTGGATCTCCCTCGGCCCCAGAGTCGCCTGGACACCCGAGGCCCAGGCCTGGCTCCGCGGCTCCGGACTTCCGCTGAGTGAACCCGAGGACGGCTGGTGACCTAAACGCCTCGTGTCCCTTTACGCGCCCGTGCAGGTGACGTCGTGCGGGCCAGTTGCCCGGGGCGGCATCAATGCGAACCGCGGTTCCATCTGCGGGTCTACAGCGAAAGGGGCACAAGGCTGCGCGGCTTTGTCCTCGGCAGAACTGACGAAGGGCTTGTCGAGGGACATACCCCCTATTCCCCGAACGGGTACTCCTACGGAACCCGCTGTCGCTGTCTGGCTTCAGGCTGTAAGACGGGGCAGGGGCGGCTGCCTACCGCGAGGGCGCGTCCGCTCCCGGCCCTGTCCGAAAGGCACGTTTCTTGTCCTCGATGCTCTACCAAGTACGCGAGTCCTTCGCCGACGCACAGAGCGCGCTGGCGCGGGCGCGCGCGATCATGCGTGATCTTGCCGTCTGGCATCGCATCGTCGGGGACCGGGAACCCGACGTCGTACCGTTCTTGGATGAGCTGGGGCGCCGCGGTGTCGTCGTGTTTGACGCGGAGCAGCGGTATTCCCGGCTGTTCACGGCGGACCTGCGGCTGGGCCCTGACCTCTGGCCGATCTCTGGCTCCCGCCTGAAAGCGTGACTCTCGCTCCGAACCGGACCCCGCCCTTTGGCGGGCCGGTAAGCGAGCCCGAGGACGACTGCACCGAGCGGACGACGACCTGGAGGCCTACCACCAGGGCCTGCTCGCCGCATCCGGCAGGGTCACGCCGCCGAGGTCACGTGACAGCCGCGAGTGCCCGTGCCTGGCCCGGCGCCCCGGCACCCCAAGGCCCACCGCTCCAGGACACAGACCCACCCCGTTGAACCAAGGACTCCCGACGGTCCGAGCCCAATCGCGCCTGGGGCGCCTCGTCAAAGCCCTCGCCGTCGAACCTGCCCCGGTGCCGCCCGGCCGTGAATTGAGCCTCACACGTCGTTGCGTCAACGCACTTGCCCGCCGGCCACCCCGACCCTGAATCCGGACACAGGCTTTCCCGGCGTACTCATTCGAATCCTTCGCCCCTGCTGCTCGGCGGTCCGTGTATGGTCCGGAGGTGATTCGTTCGACGGTCGTGCAGTTGCTCAAGGTACTGACGCTGTGATGCACAGCAACTGCCGTGCAGGTTGCCTGGAAAGCAATGGCGCCTCCAGGCAACCGATTTGAGTCCTAGAAGAACCCGAGCTTCTTTGGGCTGTATGAAACCAGCATGTTCTTCGTCTGCTGGTAGTGCTCCAGCATCATCTTGTGGTTCTCACGGCCGATCCCGGACTGCTTGTAGCCGCCGAACGCCGCGTGGGCCGGATAGGCGTGGTAGCAGTTCGTCCAGACCCGGCCCGCCTGGATCGCGCGGCCCGCGCGGTACGCGGTGTTGATGTCGCGGGTCCAGACGCCCGCGCCGAGGCCGTAGAGCGTGTCGTTGGCCATCTTGATCGCGTCGTCGAAGTCGTCGAAGGACGTGACCGACACGACCGGACCGAAGATCTCCTCCTGGAAGATCCGCATCCGGTTGTCGCCCTCGAAGATCGTCGGCTGGACGTAGTAGCCGCCCTTCAACTCGCCGTCGTGCTCGACGCGTTCACCGCCGGTGAGGATCTTGGCGCCTTCCTGCCGTCCGATGTCCAGGTAGGAGAGGATCTTCTCCAGCTGGTCGTTGGAGGCCTGGGCGCCGATCATCGTGTCGGTGTCCAGAGGGTGGCCCGGCTTGATCTGCTGGGTGCGGGCGACCGCGGCCGCCATGAAGTCGGCGTACTGACCGCGTTGGACCAGGGCCCGGGACGGGCAGGTGCAGACCTCGCCCTGGTTGAGCGCGAACATCGTGAAGCCCTCGAGGGCCTTGTCACGGAAGTCGTCGTCGTGCGCCCAGACGTCGTCGAAGAAGATGTTCGGGGATTTGCCGCCCAGCTCCAGGGTCACCGGCTTGATGTTCTCCGAGGCGTACTGCATGATCAGCCGCCCCGTCGTGGTCTCCCCGGTGAACGCGACCTTCGCCACCCGCGGGCTGGACGCCAGCGGCTTGCCCGCCTCCACGCCGAAGCCGTTGACGATGTTCACCACGCCCGGCGGCAGCAGATCCGCGATCAGGCTCATCCAGTAGTGGATGGACGTCGGGGTCTGCTCGGCCGGCTTGATGACGACGGCGTTCCCGGCGGCAAGCGCGGGCGCGAGCTTCCACGTCGCCATCAGGATCGGGAAGTTCCACGGGATGATCTGCGCGACGACCCCGAGCGGCTCGTGGAAGTGGTACGCCACCGTGTCGTCGTCGATCTCGCCCAGCGACCCCTCCTGCGCGCGGATGGCCCCCGCGAAGTACCGGAAGTGGTCGATGGCGAGCGGGATGTCCGCCGCCAGCGTCTCGCGCACCGGCTTGCCGTTCTCCCAGCTCTCCGCGACCGCGAGCGGTTCGAGGTGGGCCTCCATCCGGTCCGCGATCTTCAGCAGGATGTCGGACCGCTCCGTCACCGACGTACGACCCCAGCCCGGCGCCGCCGCGTGGGCCGCGTCCAGGGCCCGCTCCACGTCCTCGGCGGTGCCCCGCGCGACCTCGGTGAACGGCTGCCCGTTCACCGGCGACGGGTTCTCGAAGTACTGGCCCCGGGCCGGCGGCACGTACTCGCCGCCGATGAAATGGTCGTAGCGCGCCTGGTAGGAGACGATCGCGCCCTCGGTGCCGGGCGCCGTGTAACGGGTCATGATGGCCTGCCTCCTCGCAGATGCGCTGCCCGCCGTTGGGCAGCTCCGGCGCGCAGGCTACGGAGACGTACGTTGCGCCTGCGTTGCACCGCAGGTCAGCGAGGAGGCGCCGCCAACTCCGACTCCAGCGCGGTCAGCCTGCTGCGGACGACCGCCGTCGGCCGCACCGCCGCGAGGGCCCGCCACACCTGCACGTCGTCCTCGCCCCACCGCGCGTGTGCCCAGTCGGCGAGCAGGTCCGGGTCACGGCGCGCGATGAGCGCCGCCCGCAGCCCGTCCGCGAGCCGCCGCCGCAGCAGGACGACCGCGGGCGCCTGCGAGGCGGGCAGCAGCGGACCCGGGTAGGCGGTCACGGCCGCCGTCACCGCTCCTGCCTCCAATCGCCGCTCCACCACGCTCGCGTCGGACTCGACCGGAGCGGTCAGCCGGTACGGCCGGGACGCGAGCAGCCCAGGGCCCAGCAGTTTCCGCAGCCGTGCCAGTTCGGCCCGCAGCGTCACCGGCGTCACCGACTCGTCCTCATACAGTGCGCACAGCAGTTCGTCGCCGGTCAGTCCCTCCGGATGCCGGGACAGCAGGACCAGCAGTTCGCTGTGGCGCCGGCTGAGCCTGATCCGCCGGCCGTTCAGACGGAGTTCGGCCTCGTCACGGCCGAGCGCCGTCAGCGCGGGCGGCTCGGCGACGGGCGAAGGAGGATCCATAAGCGCCAATTGCGACTCGGCGGCCCGCGCCACCGCCTGCACGAAACCCAGGCTGTGCGGATGCGCCAGCCGGTCGCCGCCGGTGATGTCGACCGCGCCCAGCACTCGCCCGGTGCGAGGGTCGTGCACCGGCGCCGCCGCGCACGTCCACGGCTGCACCCGGCGGATGAAATGCTCCGCCGCGAACACCTGCACCGGCCGGTCCAACGCCACCGCCGTTCCCGGCGCGTTGGTGCCGACCGCGCTCTCCGACCAGCGTGCGCCCGGCACGAAGTTCATGCGGTCCGCCCGGCGCCTGGTCGCCGGATCGCCCTCCACCCACAGCAGTCTGCCGTCCGCGTCGCACACCGCGAGCAGGTGCTCGCCGTCCGCCGCGAAGGTGCCCATCAGTTCCCGCACCAGCGGCATCACCCGGGCCAGCGGATGCTCCGCGCGATAGGCCCCGAGGTCGCCGTCGGTCAGCTCCACCCGCGCCGCGCCCTCCGGCCCCACCCCGGCCCGTGCCGAACGCCGCCACGACTCGGCCACCACCGACCGCACCGGGCGCGGCACGGTGCCCGCCGTGGTGAACGTCTCGTACGCCCGGCGCAGCACCCGGACCCGCTCGGCAGGGTCGGTCCCCGGTTCCAGGGCCACCCACTGGTCGGTCAACTCGGCCTCCCCGGAGCGCGATGCGGCTGGGGACATCGTCACTCGGGGTGTTCGCCCGGACAACCGTTTCGACCGCGCCGCCTCGCTCTCACTCCGAGGAACGGCCCACCAGTCTCATGTAGCGCACCCAGTCCCAGTGCCGGCCCGGATCGGTGTGGTCGGTCCCGGGCACCTCGACATGCCCGATGATGTGGTCGCGGTCCTTGGGGATGGCGTACCTGTCGCAGATCGACGCCGTCAGTCGCGCCGACTCCGTGTACAGGGCGTCGGTGAAGTACTCGGGCTCCTCCACCCAGCCCTCGTGCTCGATACCGACACTGCGCGTGTTGTAGTCCCAGTTCCCCGCGTGCCAGGCGACGTCCGACTCCCGGACGCACTGGGCCACGTGGCCGTCGGCCGAACGCAGCAGGTAGTGCGCGGACACCCGTTTCTTCGGGTTCTGGAAGATGGACAGCGTGCCGGCGTAGGCGTGCTGCGTCACATGGATGATCACCCGGTCGATGTCGTACTCGTCGGGGCGCTGGGCCGCCGTGCGGTTCTCGTCGCTCGCCGCCTGCCACTCGGCCTTCGGGTAGTCGACCACTGCGGTCCGCGCGCCCGCCGGGGGTGCGGGGAGGAGCGTGTACGGGACGGCGGCCAGGGCCGCGCCCTTCAGGAGCAGTCGCCTGGTGGGGAGCGGTCGTGCCCGGTCCATGGATGAGATGCCTTTCTCCAGCGTGCCCGAAGCGGGGCGTCGCGGTCAGCGGCGCAGGGCCGCCGCGGTCTCGCGCAGCCGCGCGTGCAGCCCGCGGTAAGTCTCGCGCGCGGGCAGCCACTCCTTGCGGAGCTTGGCCACGCACGTGTAGTTGGTGTCGCACACGTTGGCCAACGGCGATTCCACCGTCTGGGTCGCGTACTGGTACGCGTCCAGTTCGGCGAATCCGTAGTCGCGCACCAGCCACTGCACCAGATCGAGCTGCGATATCCGGAAGGCGTCCTCCAGCGGACGCGCCGACCCCGTCGAGACGATGTGCGTGTCCGACTCCAGCCGCGGCCACGGCGTCGCGATCCCCTTCAGGAGCTCCACGATCACCACGGTGTTCATCGCGCACTCGACGGCCACCCCGCACGTCTCGCCCTCGCCCTGCCGGGCGTGGCCGTCTCCCAGACTGAGCAGCGCGCCCTCGACGTTGACCCCGAGATAGCAGGTGACACCCGCCCGCATCTCCGGCGTATCCATGTTCCCGCCGTGCGCGTCCGGCACCAGGGCCGAGCGCACCTCCAGGTTGGCGGGGGCCACGCCGACCGTACCGTGCATCGGATCCAGCGGCAGCTCCCGCTCGAACCCGCCTTCGTGGGCGCGGAACAGAGCGGTGCGCCGGGTCCGGTCCAGCTGCCAGATCCAGACCTTCTCCGGGAGCGGCGGCTGCAGGCCGGCGGTGGCGTGCGTCGAGGTGAGCGCACCGAACAGCGGGACCGTCGTGGACGCCGCCCAGTCCCGGGCCGGTTCGATCGACACGAAATGCACGGCGACGGTGTCCCCGGGCTCCGCGCCCTCGACGTGGAACGGTCCGGTCTGCGGGTTGAGGAACGGGAACTCGCACACCTCGGACACCAGGTCCTTCTCGGACCGCACCCGCCCGGCGAAGCAGTCCTCCGTGTACAGGTCGAGGACGGTGCCGGGCGCGATCCGCGCGACCGGCGGGGCTCCGCCGAACGTCCAGGCGTACTCGCCGGGTTCGGGCCGGACGGTGAGGACGAAGGGGTCGGTCATCGTGTGGGGTCTCCGTTCCGCCGGTGGACGGCGTGCGTCGGGTCGTCCGCTTCTTCGAGATGGACACGTGCCGTGTCGGCTATGCGGTCGGGGTGACGGCGTATCAGCACCAGGAGCACGATCACGCCGGCCGCCATCCAGACGCCGACCACCGGACCCGCGTAGGACACCGGGGCGGTCAGCTCCGTCACGAAGTCGAAGACGGGCAGGCCGGCCGCCGTGAGCAGGGCGGGCACGAAGGCCACGATGCCCAGCAGTGGCAGCAGCAGATGCCGCACCGGCCGGAGCGAGGGCCGGCCGCGGCGCAGGAAGTAGCCCACGCAGGCGAGGTTGACGACGATGTAGACGCCGATGACCACCGTGACGATCACCGTGGCCAGCAGCAGGAAGGCGGTCACCGGGTCGTATCCGAAGCCCAGCCCGAGCACGGCGCCGACCGCCACGGCCGTCTGGACGGCGACCCCGGCGACGGGGGAGCGGTACCGGGGATGGAGCGTGGCGAGGACGCGCGGCAGGACCCGGATGCGGGCCAGCGCGAAGGCCGTCCGGGTGGACACGTTGGCGCAGGCGTTGGCGTTGGCGATCGTCGAGTTGACCACGGCGAGGAACACCAGGACCCAGAAGAGCCCGAAGGAGGCCCGGGCGACGCCTTCCCAGGACGCGTCGCCCGCCGCGCCGAACCCGGCGAACCGGTCCGGCCCGACGTACACGGTCATCGCGTACGTCGTCACCACGTAGAACAGACCGATGCCCAGGGCCGCGCCGAGCACCGCCCGGTGCATCGTCCGGCGTGGGTCGCGGGTCTCCTCGGCCAGCGGCGCGGCCGCTTCGAAACCCGCGAACGCCAGCACGGTGTAGACGGATCCCGCGAAGACCCCGCTGAAGCCTCCGTACTCCTTCGCCGTGTGGGAAGTGCCGAACACGGAAAGGGTGTTGTGGGAACCGGCCCTGACGATCAGCCACCCGGCGAAGACCAGGAGGACCGCGACCTCGAAGACCCCGAGGACCGTCCCGAAACGCGCCGAGGCCCGTACCCCCAGATATCCGGTGACGGCGATGACGGCGGCACCGGCGAGGGACCACGGCCACCACAGGCCGGCCGGCCAGGAGGCCCACTCCTCGTGCAGGGTCCCCGCCACGGTGAACCCGAGCTGGAGCAGCAGCAGCGGCGGTACGAGGGCCTCCACGAACAGGTAGCCCCAGCCGACCAGGAAGCCCACGGCGGGATGGAGCCCGCGCGCCGCATAGGTGACCACGGAGCCCGCCGCGGGTAATTCCCGGGCCAGCTCGGCCACGCAGGACGCGGTGAACAGACAGGCCACCAGGGCGATCACCACCGCCAGCGGCAGACTGCCCCCGGCGAAGGCCGCTCCCGACGGAATGGACGCCGCGACGGCGGCGGCGGGCGCCATCGCCGTGACGCTCTGGAACAGGACCTCCCGCAACCCGATGGCGTCCCGCCGCAGTCCCGCGGTCGCCTCTTCGGTCGTCCCCCCGGCCATACGCACCCCCCGACGTGCGTGAACCCATCGGTCCCACGGACCGCTTCGCGTGAATCACGGTACGGCGAGGACGGGGTGGGCAGAAGGGCGCCAAGTGATTCCGTGGACAGGACGGCGGCTGTGGAAAACGTCGCCACCCGAACGGGTGAGGGAGGCGGCCGGGACGCCGGTCGAGTGGCGTCAGACCCGTTCCGCCACCGCCGCCGGGTCGTCCAGCACGGCGCGGACCACCGAGTGGGCGGCGCCCAGAAGAGGTCCCTCCGGGCCGAGGCGGGAGACGGTGACCGGGCAGGGCGGGCCCGTCGTCCGGCCGGCCAGTTCGGTCTCCAGGGACGGCAGGAGCCAGGGGGCGAGGCCGGCCAGGGCGCCGCCGAGGACCACCGTCTCGGGGTCGAGGAGGTTGACGGCACCGGTCAGGGCGATGCCCAGGGCCGCACCGGCGTCGTGCAGGGCGCGGCGTGCGCCCTCGTGGTCCTCGCCCGCCCGCCGGGCGAGCAGGCCCACCGCGTCCTCGCGGCTCTCCAGACCGGCCGCGCGCAGCACCGCCTCCTCGCCGGCGTACTGCTCCAGGCATCCGCGTCCGCCGCAGGCGCAGTCCGGGCCGTCGGGATGGACCGGCACATGGCCGAGCTCGCCCGCGAACCCCCTCTTGCCGCGCAGCAACTGGCCGTCCACGACGACCGCGGCGCCGATACCGATCTCGGCGGACACGTGCAGGAAGTCCGGCGGGGTGGCGTCGCCGAGCCACAGCTCGGCCAGCGCGCCGAAGTTGGCCTCGTTGTCGACCGTGGGCGGCAGGTCGGCGGGCAGCAGCGCGCGGAGGTCGGTGCCGTGCCAGTCGAGGTTCGGGGCGTGCACGACCGTGTGCCCGTCGCGGTCCACGAGGCCGGGGACGGCGACCGCGAGACCGGCCGGCCACAGACCTTCCCGTTCCGCGTCCGCCACGACCCGCCGGACCAGCGCGGACAGCTCGTCCACGACCGGCTTCGGCGGCCGGCCCCGGTTCGCGCCGTGCCGCACCGCCCGCGCTCGCACCTCGCCGCGCAGGTCGACCGCGCACACGGCGAGGTGGTCGACCCCGACCTCCGCCCCTATGCCGCACGGCCCGCTCCCGCTCACCGCGAGGGCGGAGCCGGGCCTGCCGACCCGGTTGGGCCGCTCGGGGCCCAGCTCCTCCAGGAGGCCCCAGCGGACCAGTTCGTCGACCAGGGTCGACACCGCGGCGCGGGTCAGGCCGATGCGCGAGGCGACCGCGGCCCGCGACAGCGGGCCCTCGGCGCTGACCGCGTGCATCACGCGCGCGAGGTTGCGCCGGCGCATGCCCTGCTGGGTGTCCGGCAGGGCACGGCCGTTCGCCGTCGGACGGGCCTCGTGCAGCGGTGCGGTCATGCCTCGATCAATCCTCGGTCTCCTCGGATGTCCTGCGACCCGTCCACCGCGCGGTCACCGGTCCTGCGGTGCGCGATCCAGCAGCGGGGCCGCGTCGGAGAGTACCCCGGAGATCCTCTCCAGCGTCTGCGAGTCCCGTTCGACCGCGTCCAGCACGGGGCCCTCCGCGGTGTTCCAGCGGCGGGCCACCGCCGCCGGGTCCTCGCCGGTCAGGAGTCCGGCCGCCTGCGCGGCGGCGCCGAGGGCCACCAGCTCCTTGGCCTCCGGCACCTGCACCGGGCGCCCGGACAGCCGCCGTACCGTCTCCTGCCAGGCCCGGCCCCGCGCGCCGCCGCCGATCAGCAGCAGCGGCGTGGTCCGGTCGGCGTCCGCGTCCAGCACCAGGTCCAGCGCGCCGAGCAGGGCGTGCACGGCGCCGTCGTAGGCGGCCTGCAGGAGCTGCCCGGCGGTGGTGTCGTGGCGCAGGCCGAGCAGCAGCCCGGTGGCGTTCGGCAGGTTGGGGGTGCGCTCGCCGTCCAGGTAGGGCAGCAGGGTGACCGAGGTGCCGGGCTCGACCGCCTCGCGGTCCAGGCCGAGCAGCGCCGCGACCCGGTCGACCGCGAGGGTGCAGTTCAGCGTGCAGGCCAGCGGGAGCCAGTCGCCGTGCGCGTCGGCGAAGCCGGCGACGGTGCCCGTCGGATCGGCGGGACGGTGCTTCGAGACGGCGTACACCGTGCCCGACGTCCCAAGGCTCAGCACCGGGGTACCGGGGCGCAGCCCGAGCCCGAGCGCCGCCGCCGCGTTGTCGCCGGTACCCGGCGCGACCAGGGTGCCCTTGGAGAACGGCAGCTCGTGACTGTCGCGCACGGTGCCGGCGATCTCACCGGGCCGGACCACCCGGGGCAGGAACGCCGGGTCGAGACCCACGTGGGCGAGGGTCTCCGCGTCGTACGCCTCGGTCGCCGACGCCCACCAGCCGGTGCCGGAGGCGTCACCGCGGTCGGTCGTGCCCTGCCCGGTGAGGCGCTCGGTGAGGTAGTCGTGGGGGAGCCGTACTGCCTTGGTCGCGCGGACCGCCTCCGGTTCGGTCTCCGCGAGCCAGGCCCACTTGGTGACGGTGAACGACGCGCCCGGCACGCTGCCGGTGCGCTCCGCCCAGGCCTTCGGGCCGCCCAGTTCCTCGATCAGACGCTGTGCCTGGGGCGCCGAACGGACGTCGTTCCACAGCATGGCCGGCCGGACCGGCTCGCCGCGCCCGTCCAGCGTGACCAGACCGTGCTGCTGGCCGCCGATCGACACGGCGGCCGCCTCGTGCGCCGCGTCCCCGCACTGGCGCAGCGCCTCGCACAGCGCGTCCCACCACTGGCGCGGGTCGCTCTCCCGGCCCGCGCCGGAGGACACGGTGTGCGGCGCCTGGCCGCTCGCCACGACCCGGCCGGTGGACGCGTCGACCACCAGCGCCTTCGTGGACTGGGTGGACGTGTCCACGCCGACGACGAGCGGACCCTCGGCTGCTGACATCGGGCTCTCCCTTTTTCCGCGGCTCGCGGTGTTCCTGACCTGCGATTTTTCCGGTCCGACGGGGTGTCGTGACCTGGATTTCGTCCTTCGGGGACAGGGTGACCCTTCCCAGGGACGCGTCGGCATACTAATTTGTAAACCGCCATGACGAAATAGTCGGCACGACAGTCGTCCGGCACAGTCTTCGCGCAGAACCCCCGAGCAAGGAGCCGCGGCATGAGCTACCAGCCCACCCCCGAGGACAGGTTCACCTTCGGCCTGTGGACCGTCGGCTGGCAGGGAAGGGACCCGTTCGGCGACGCCACCCGTCGCGCCCTCGACCCCGTCGAGACGGTGCAGCGCCTGTCCGAACTGGGCGCCCACGGTGTGACGTTCCACGACGACGACCTGATCCCCTTCGGGTCCTCGGACACCGAGCGCGAATCGCACATCAAGCGGTTCCGCCAGGCCCTCGACGCCACCGGCATGAAGGTGCCGATGGCGACCACGAACCTCTTCACCCACCCGGTCTTCAAGGACGGCGCGTTCACCGCGAACGACCGCGACGTGCGCCGCTACGCGCTGCGCAAGACCATCCGCAACATCGACCTGGCCGCCGAACTGGGTGCCGAGACGTACGTCGCCTGGGGCGGCCGCGAGGGCGCGGAGTCCGGCGCCGCCAAGGACGTGCGCGTCGCCCTCGACCGCATGAAGGAGGCCTTCGACCTCCTCGGCGAGTACGTCACCTCCCAGGGCTACGACCTGCGCTTCGCCATCGAGCCCAAGCCGAACGAGCCCCGCGGCGACATCCTGCTCCCCACCGTCGGCCACGCGCTCGCGTTCATCGAGCGCCTGGAGCGCCCCGAGCTGTACGGCGTCAACCCCGAGGTGGGCCACGAGCAGATGGCCGGCCTGAACTTCCCGCACGGCATCGCGCAGGCCCTGTGGGCCGGCAAGCTCTTCCACATCGACCTCAACGGCCAGTCCGGCATCAAGTACGACCAGGACCTGCGCTTCGGCGCCGGTGACCTGCGTGCCGCCTTCTGGCTGGTCGACCTGCTGGAGAGCGCCGGCTACCAGGGCCCGAAGCACTTCGACTTCAAGCCGCCGCGCACCGAGGACCTCGACGGCGTGTGGGCCTCCGCCGCCGGCTGCATGCGCAACTACCTGATCCTCAAGGAGCGCACCGCGGCCTTCCGCGCGGACCCCGAGGTCCAGGAAGCCCTGCGCGCCTCCCGCCTGGACCAGCTGGCCCAGCCCACGGCCGGCGACGGCCTCCAGGCGCTGCTCGCCGACCGCGCGGCTTTCGAGGAGTTCGACGTCGAGGCGGTCGCCGCCCGCGGCATGGCCTTCGAGCAGCTCGACCAACTGGCGATGGACCACCTGCTGGGCGCCCGCGGCTGAACGAGGACGCGCGCGTGCGGCCCGCTCCCCGAGGGGTGCCCGCCCGCACGCGCGCGTGCCGTTGTCCGTGACAGTGCGTGCGCCGCACGGATCACCGCACGCGCACGACCGGACCGCACGGACAACGCTCCGGAATCACGGACAATGCTCCGGAATCGTGCGGTCCGTTGCCCGAGTCCGTATCAACTCCCGCGCGGGTCTCGCGCGATGACCGGTACGCGGTGACTCTTGGCGGTATGGCCATACCGCCCGTACCGCCCCGCCCGCCCGGCCCGCCGAACGGTACCCCGCCCTCGGGCGGAGGTTACGACCCGTCTGCGTACGGAGGATTCGGACCACCTCAGGGAGGGGGGTCCGGTGACTACGGCCCGCCCACCGCCGTCGGCTGGACGCCGGAGCCGCCCCGCCGGCGCAGGGGTCCCCTGTACGCCGTACTCGCCGTGCTGGCTGCCGCCGTCGTCGTCATCGTCGCGATCCTGATCGTCTCCGGCGGCGGTGGTTCACCGGCCGGCACGTCCAGCTCCGGCAGCCCGACCCCGTCCGGCTCCCCGCGCCCCTCTCTCAGCCTCCCGACGCAGTTGCCCAGCACCCTCCCCTCGGGACTGCCGAGCGGTCTTCCGTCCGGACTGCCGAGCGGGCTCCCGTCCGGCTGGCCGTCGGAACTGCCCAGCGACCTGCCGAGCGGCCTGGACTCACTGCTGCCCTCCCTGCCGGGATGATCTCGTGCGGCCGTCGTCGGCCCCGGGCCTCGGGGGAGCCGGCGTCGACGTGCTCCACAGGACCGGGTCAGGGGAACAGCTCGTTCCGGCAGACGGCGCGGAGTCGCTACGCTGAGAGGGGCATCGCTTCACAAGCTGTTCGACCCGGCGTCCGGGACCAGTAGGGGTCGCTCGTCAGGGATGTCTCAGGGACGCGGACCGGAACCGCGGGAGGCGCGGGCCCGTTCTCACATCAGAGAGCGGCAGTGGCCGCGAAGGAGGCGACGCTGATGTCGAAGAACGCGAAGATCGCCGTGGGCGGTGTGGCGGTCGGGCTCATCCTGCTGATATGGCTGCCCTGGTGGGTGACGTTCCTGATCGTGGTCGGCGTCCCGGTGGCCGCCTACCTGACCCTGGACCCGTCGCAGCGGCGCAGGCTGCGCAGGGTCACGCGCAAGGAGATCGGCCGCTGAGTCACCGGCCCGAGATCTCGGGACCCGCGGCGTTGGCCGGACCCGGGAAGGCTCACAGGGGCCGTACGGCCATCTTGTCGAGCGCCTCCAGGAGGCCGGGGAGCTCGGGGCCCCTGCCCACGGGCAGGACCTCGCCGGGTTCGTCGTCGAGGAGGACGAAGGCGATGTCGTCGGTGCGCGCCACCATCGACCAGCCGGGCCCGTCGGCACGCAGCGTACGGGCGTCACCCGGGGCGAACGAGGAGCGGACCCGGCCCAGCGGCGGAGGCGTGTCCACGTAGGCGCGCGCCTCGGCCAGGACGCGCCGGATCCCGAGGTGTCCCTTCGGGGACGCGTCGCCGCCGCCCGAGGCCTGCGTGGGGTTCGCCGGTGCCTCCGTCGGCGTCGGGAAGTGGTCGTCGCCGATCTGCTCCCGCCAGACCGCCCACTGGAGGGCGATCTCGTCCGCGCCCAGCCGTCGTTGCGCCGGGCCCCAGGAACTGGTGTCGGGAGGGGTCAGCGGGGCACGGTCGGCCATCTCGGGGCCCGGATCGTGAGGCGCGGGCACGTTGGGGGCCGCCACGGCTACCGCGAGCGGCCAGCCGGGCAGCGCGGCGACCACCGTACGTTCGTCGGGGGAGAGGTCGTGCTCCATGCCGCAGTCCCACGAGGCGATCGCGACGGCGACCAGTGACACGTCGTCCACGACGACCGTCCAGCGCGCCCCGCCGCCGTCCTGGCCGAGCACCAGGCCGTAGCCGTCGGCGCGCGGTGCCAGCTCCAGTGCGGCGCAGGCCTCCGGATAGTCGTCGCCCAGCACGCTCGGAAACTTCGCTGGCGTCAGCAGCACCGCCGTGAGTACGTACAGCGCCTCCTCCGCGGCGGCGAGAGCCTCCTCGTCCGTCGTCCCGGCCATGCCTGCCTCCCAGTCGTTCGTCCAACGGCGCGCACCCTAGTGCGAGCGGAAGGCCGTTGTCACGACCAGCCACCACACCCGGAGCTGCAGCTTTCCACCGGGACGGGGACGAAACGGCCTCGGTGGGGCGAAGCCTCAGGCGGCCGGCAGCCCGAGAAGGTCGCGGGCCACCGTCCGCGGCGACTCCCCGCGTTCCCGGGCCAGCGTGACGACGGCACGGCAGGCCAGTTCGCTCACCCCGAACGACAGCGCCTCCGGCGACACCCAGCCCGCCGCCTCCTCGATCCGGTCCTGATCGTCCTCCGCGCGGGCCGCGACGTACACCGCCGCGGCCTCGAACAAGTTGTGCGGACGCTTTTCACGCCGCTCCGGCACCTGGGTGTCCCCGGTGCCGCGAACCCTCTCCGCGTACCTGCGCATCCGGTCGAACATGCCGGCCGCCTTCCCTTGTCGGCTGTCGCTTGAAGGTCGCTCGCCAACACGGCCCTTCTGTCATCGAACGTAGAGTCGAAGTCCCCGCGACAGAAGAGGGCGTGACCGGACGGACGGCGGATCCCGGTCCCGGTCCCGGTCCCGGTCCGACGAGGGTGGCCGGGCACGGCGAGCCCGCGTCCTGGCGGCTAGTCCTCGCGGACCGCCACTGCGAGGAACCTGGCGTCCTGGTCCGCGTACGACGTCATCCGCCAGCCCGAACCCGCCAGGAGCGGGCCCAGATTGCCCTGCGCGCGCAGGTCGTCCGGGGTGATCCGGCGTCCCTGCCGCGCCGCCAGGGCGGCCCGGCCGATGGGGTGGAACAGGGCGAGCCTGCCGCCGGGCCGGACCACACGCGCCAGCTCCCGCAGATTCCGGTCGGGCCGCGGCAAGTGGGCGATCAGGCCCGCGGCGAACACGGCGTCCAGGGACTCCGAGCGCACCGGCAGGGCGGCGACGTCGGCGAGCACCAGGCTCCCGTCGCGATGCCGTCCGGCCCGTACGGCGGCCTGGAGCATCGCCGGGGTCAGATCCAGCCCGATGACCCGGCCCGAGGGCCCCACCGCCGCGCGCAGCGGCGGCAGCGCGCGGCCGGTGCCGCAGCCCGCGTCGAGCACCCGGTCGCCCGGGCGCAGCCCCAGCTCGGCCACCGCCGCCGCGTACGCGGGACCGTCGTCGGGGAACCTGCTGTCCCAGCCGGCCGCTCGCGCGGTGAAGAACTCCTGGACGTCCGTGTGGTCATCGCTCATGTTCCGCATGTTCCCTCACCGTCACGGAGGACGAACCTGCGCGCACGTTCGAGCCGGAGGCGATCGTTCCGACACATCTCCGGGTCATATTGCAACACCTTTCGAAATGCGCCCCCTTTGTGCGTCCGTGCCACCTAGCGTCCTTTGGCCATGGGACACCTGGACCACGCCACCTTCGGCTGGCTGACCCCCGTGCTGTCGTACGTGATGGCCTGCACAGGCGCCGCACTGGGCCTGCGCTGCACCGTCCGCGCGCTCGGCAGCACCGGCCGAGCGCGCCGCAACTGGCTGCTCACCGCGGCCTCCGCGCTGGGCACCGGCATCTGGACCATGCACTTCGTGGCGATGCTCGGCTTCGGCGTCAGCGGCACCGACATCCGCTACGACGTGCCGCTGACCATCCTCAGCCTGTTCGTCGCCGTGCTCGTGGTCACCGCGGGCGTCTTCGCCGTCGGCTACGGCCGTGATCGCAACCGAGCCCTGCTGGCGGGCGGTCTCACCACCGGCCTGGGCGTCGCAAGCATGCACTACCTCGGCATGGCGGCGGTCCGGCTGCACGGTGACGTGCGTTACGACCCGATGCTCGTCGGGCTCTCCGTGCTCATCGCGGTGGCCGCCGCGACCGCGGCGCTGTGGGCGGCGCTCAACATCAGGTCACCCGTAGCGGTCACCGTCGCCTCCCTGGTCATGGGCGCGGCCGTCAGCAGCATGCACTACACCGGGATGTTCGCGGTCGGCGTGCACGTCACGCCCTCTTCGGCCGCTCTGCCCGGCGCCACCGCGATGCAGTTCATCTTCCCGCTCGCCGTCGGGCTCGGGTCCTATCTGTTCATCACTTCAGCCTTCGTCGCCCTGTCGCCCACGGCCGGGGAAAGCGCGGAGTCCGCGTCCGCCCAGCGGCCCGTCGCCGGCGCCGCCCGCTGACCGGCCCCGCGCCGTCGCGGCATGCCGGATCGCACCGACCCGGCCCCGCTGTCCCCGACCCACTTCCGAGCGAGGAGGCCATGCGTACACCGCGAAGGACCCCCACAGCAGGCCCGCAGGAACCGTCCTCGCGCCCGGCCCGAGGCCGCCGCGCGCACGCCGGAGCACCCGCCGACGAACCGGCCGAGGACCTCGCCGCCGCGGCGGGCGGGGGCGCGCCCGCCGGAGGCTGGCGGATCCGGCCGCGGACCGTCCGGGCGAAGGTCGTCTGCCTGCTCATGGTGCCGGTCGTGTCCCTGCTCGCCCTGTGGGCGTACGCCACGGTCACCACCGCGCAGGACGTCTCCCGGCTGCGCCAGTCCCAGCGCGTCGACGCAGCGCTGCGGACTCCGGTCGCCGACGCCGTCGCCGCGCTCCAGGCCGAGCGCACCGCCGCCGTCCGCTATGCCGGCGGTCCCACCACCGCACAGGCCGCCGACCTCAGGACGCTCGGTGCCCGGACCGACAAGGCCGTGGCCGCGCTGCGGCTCGGCAAGGACGGCACCGTCGCCGACAGCGGCGAACTGCCCTCCGGAGTCGCCGGACGCCTGCGGACCTTCGTCACCGGCGCCGCAAGCCTGCCCACCCTGCGGACGGCGGTGCTCGACCGCGGCGCCGGCCGGGACGAGACCTACGAGCGGTACACACGGACCATCGCCACGGCCTTCACCGTCGACGGTGCCCTCAGCGGCGTCCAGGCGGACGACATGGGCGCCGACGCGCGCGTGCTGCTCGAATTCTCCCGCGCGGGAGAGGCACTGGCCCAGGAGGACGCGCTGCTCGCCGGCGCGCGGCGGACCGGCGGCCTGGACGGCACGCGACTGGGCCTGTTCACCGGCGCCGTCGGCGCCCGCCGTGTCCTGACCGACGCGGCCGTCGCCGACCTGCCCGGAGCCCAGCGCACCGCCTGGCGGCGGCTCGCGGAAGGCGACGACTACGCCGCGCTGAGCGCCGCCGAGGACGGCGTCCTCGCGGGCCGCCCCGGAGCGGACGCGCTCGGCGCGGCCCCGGAGACGACGTGGGACAGTGCACACGCGCGCGTGCGGGACGGGATGCGGGCCATCGAGACCGGCACGGCACACGCGGTCGCCGGCCGGTCCGACCCGTTCGCCCGCGGCCTGCTCACCCCGGCCGGCGCGGCCGTCCTGTTCGGCCTCCTCGCGGTGGCCGCATCCCTCGTCATCTCCGTTCGCATCGGACGCGGACTCGTGGTCGAACTGGTCACCCTGCGCAACAGCGCGCTGGAGATCGCCCGGCGAAAGCTGCCCGAGGCGATGCGCAGACTGCGGGCGGGCGAGGAGATCGACGTGCGGGCGGAGACCCCCCAGGGTCCGCCCGCGGAGGACGAGACCGGACAGGTCGTGGAAGCCCTCACCACCGTGCACCGGGCCGCCCTGCGCGCCGCCGTGGAACGCGCCGAACTCGCCAGCGGCATCTCGGGCGTGTTCGTCAATCTCGCCCGCCGCAGCCAGGTGCTGGTCCACCGTCAGCTGAACCTGCTGGACAGCATGGAACGCCGCTCCGACGACCCCAGCGAACTCGGCGACCTGTTCCGCCTGGACCACCTCACCACCCGGATGCGCCGACACGCGGAGAGCCTGATCATCCTCTCCGGGGCGGCACCGGGCCGGGCCTGGCGCACGCCCGTCTCCCTGACCAACGTCGTACGGGCCGCGGTGTCGGAAGTCGAGGACTACGCGCGCGTGGAGGTACGGCAGTTCCCCGAGGCGGCCGTCACGGGCGCGGCCGTGGCCGACCTCACGCACCTGCTGGCCGAACTGGTCGAGAACGCCGCCCAGTTCTCGCCGCCGCACACGCGCGTGCGGGTCTCCGGGGAACCCGTCGGCAACGGTTACGCCCTGGAGGTCGAGGACCGCGGGCTCGGCATGGGCCAGGAGACGCTCGCCGAGGCCAACCGGCGCATCGAGCAGTCCGAGGCCCTCGACCTGTTCGACAGCGATCGGCTCGGCCTGTTCGTCGTCAGCCGGCTCGCGGCCCGCCACGGCATCGGAGTACACCTGCGGACGTCTCCCTACGGAGGCACCACCGCGGTCGTCCTGGTGCCGAAGACCCTGCTGCACGGCGGTCCGCCGGAACGTTCCGGCCGTCAGGCCGTCGGCATCCGACAGGTATCGGCACGCGAGCACGCACGCGTGCCCGGCACCGACCTGCCGCCCGCCGAGGCCCCCGCCGCCCGCCCCGCGATCGCCGCGACGCACCCCGTCCGCACCGGCGTCCACCCGGCACCCGAACCATCACCCCCCGGAGTCACGACCTTGAGGCCACACCGCCCACCGCACGACTCCGATACCCGCGACGACGACCTCCCGCGCCGGGTACGCCAGGCGAACCTCGCCCCCCAACTGCGCGACCCGCGCGCCGAAGAACCCGAGCCCGCCCGAAGCGCGGACGAGCGCACCCCCGAACTCGTCCGCGCACGCATGACGGCCTACCGCGACGGCTGGGCGCGGGGCGGCGGCAGGCAACCCGGCCGCGCCACACCGGAACACGACCACGCCACCGACCGCACCGAAGGAGACCACGCATGATCCAGGACCCCGGCATGAGGGCCGACCGCCGATCCGGTGAACTCGACTGGCTGCTGGACGACCTGGTGCTGCGCGTCGAGGAGGTACGGCACGCGGTGGTGCTCTCCAACGACGGCCTCGCCGTCGGCGCCTCGACCGCCCTCGGACGGGAGGACGCCGAGCACCTGGCCGCCGTCGCATCCGGCTTCAACAGTCTCGCCAAGGGCACGGGACGGCACTTCGGGGCGGGCGGGGTGCGACAGACGATGGTCGAGATGGACGACGCCTTCCTCTTCGTGGCCGCCGCGGGCGACGGCTCCTGCCTCGCCGTGCTCACCGCCGTCACCGCCGACATCGGCCTGGTCGCCTACGAGATGGCGCGCCTGGTCAAACGCGTCGGCGAGCACCTGCGCACCGCACCGCGGGTCGGCGCCCGGCCGCCCGCCGCCGGCTGACCCGGAAGCGTCCCCGATGACCGAGAACACGACGGGCACCCCGCTCGACGAGCAGGGCAGCCAGTGGTACGACGGCGAGGCAGGGCCCCTCGTGCGCCCCTACGCCATGACCGGCGGCCGCACCAGATCCGGCCCCGCCGGAGTCCGGTTCGACCTCATCGCCCTGGTCTCGCTGGACCCGGGCGCGCGCGGAGCCGACGACGGCATGGCGCTCGGCCCCGAACACCGGACGCTGATCGAGCTGTGCCGGACGGAAACGCAGTCCGTCGCCGAACTCGCCGCGGACGCGGACCTGCCGGTGGGCGTGGTCCGGGTCCTCCTGGGTGATCTGCTGGAAATGGGCTGCGTCACCGTGAGCCGGCCGGTGCCGCCGGCCCAGCTTCCCGACGAACGGATCCTGCACGAGGTCATCGCGGGATTGCGAGCACTGTAGACGAGCAACCGGAAGCAACCGGGCGCGTCTCGGTCAGAACAGACGCGTTTCGGTCCCATCGCCCGCTGGGGAACAGCGGTTGCCATGCTGCTGGCTCCGCCGCCCGAGGTTCCCGGGCAGGCCGTCCGCAGCCGGCCCACACGAGAGAAGTGATCATGGTCTCCGAGTACTCCGAGTCCGCCGCCGACGAGTCCGCCGCCGACGACGACGGATCGGCCCTGGCCCTGAAGATTCTGGTGGCCGGCGGTTTCGGCGTCGGAAAGACGACCCTGGTCGGTGCCGTCAGCGAGATCCGGCCGCTGCGCACCGAGGAGATGCTCAGCGAGGCCGGCCAACTGGTGGACGACACCGACGGCGTGGACCACAAGGTCACCACCACCGTCGCCATGGACTTCGGACGCATCACCATCCGCTCCGGGCTCTCCCTGTACCTCTTCGGGACCCCGGGGCAGGACCGATTCTGGTTCCTGTGGGACGAGTTGTCGCAAGGAGCCCTCGGCGCCGTCGTCCTCGCCGACACCCGCCGCCTGGAGGACTGCTTCCCGGCGGTCGACTACTTCGAGCACCGGCACATCCCCTTCGTCGTCGCCGTCAACTGCTTCGTCGGCGCGAGGTCCTACGGAGCGCTCGACGTCTCCCGCGCCCTGGACCTCGAACGGGGCACGCCCGTGGTGCTGTGCGACGCCCGGGACCGGGACTCCGGCAAGGAGGTGCTGGTGCGGCTCGTCGAGTACGCCGGGCGGATGCACACCGCCCGGCTCCTGGACTCGGTGAGCTGAGCGTCAGGCGGCGAGGTCCTTCATCGCCACCACCTTCTCCACGGTGACCCGCACGAGCAGTTCGCCCGGGACGCCGTTGCGGGCGCCGAACTCCTCCGCACGGTCCTCTCCCATGTAACGGCCCGCGATGCGGGCGGCCCAGTCACGCAACGCGCCGGGTTCCTCCGACAGCCGGGCGGTCCCGTTCAGGACCACGAAATGGAAAGGGGGCCGGTCGTCGTCCACGCACAGGGCGACCCGCGCGTCCCGGGCCAGGTTCCGCCCCTTCACCGTCTCCTTGCCGGTGTTGAAGACCAGTTCGTCGCCGTCCAGCAGGAACCACACGGGCGCCACGTGCGGACTGCCGTCGGCGTTGACGGTGGACAGCTTGCCGGTGCGGGTGCCGTGCGAGACGAACGCCCGCCATTCCTCGTCGGTCATCTTCTGTGCCATGCGGCCATCCTCCTTGCCCGGACGCCGGTGGTGGGGAAGGCTGGCGGGGAGATCCTCCAGCCAGGGGGAGACGGCACACGGGGAGAGACCAGGAGATGGCGCAGAACCAGGGACTGGGCTGGCTGCTCGACGACCTGACCGAGCGCGTGGAGCACGTACGGCACGCGCTGATCCTGTCGAACGACGGGCTGGTCACCGGGGCGAGCACCGGACTTCGCCGGGAGGACGCGGAGCATCTGGCCGCCGTCGCCTCCGGGCTGCACAGCCTCGCCAAGGGCTCCGGACGGCACTTCGGCGCCGGCCAGGTCCGCCAGACGATGATCGAGTACGACGACGCGGTCCTCTTCGTCACCGCCGCCGGGACCGGCAGCTGCCTGTGCGTGCTCAGCGGCGCCGAGGCGGACATCGGCCAGATCGCCTACGAGATGACCCTGCTCGTCAACCGGGTCGGCGAACACCTCGGCGTGGACGTCAGGCAACCCGAGCGCTCCTCCGCAGTAGACCTCTGACCTGCTGATTCATCCCCTGCTGCGGAGTTGTCCACAGGCCCGCCAGGAGATCCGCCGGAGCGGCTACGGTTTTTCCACGGCGAGCGCATCCGGCGCGAGCCACCCGCTCCACGGGGGAGTACGACCATGTCCGCCACCGCCACCGCCACCGCCATCGCCCGACCCCGCCCGCTGCACCACACCTTCGGCCGCGCCGCCCGCGAACTGGGCCTCAGGCGAGGTGAGTTCGACCTCGCGGTGCATCTCGGCCGGATCCGCACGGTGCCCGACGAGGGAGGCGGAGGCCGGCGCGTCGCCCGCGCCGAGATCGAACGGCTCCGCGACCGGGCGGACGAACTCCGCGAGAGCGTGCGAGCCGTCGGCACCACCGAGGGCGCGGCGCTGTTGGGGATCCCCTCGGGCCGGTTCACCCGCTTCGCGAAACTCGGCCTGGTGACCCCCGTGAACTGGTACCCGAACCGCTACCGGGCCGTGGTCTGGCTCTACCTGGCGGCGGAGCTGCGGCAGTTCGCGGCCGACGAGAAGAACGCCGTGCTGCTCACCGGCCCCACGCCCGGGGAACTGCGGGACCGGCTCAGGGCGGGGGCGGACCAACGGGCCCGCAACTGGCGCGGACGCCACTGCGGATTCCTGTTGAGGGCCGCGGACGGACCGTGGGAGCGGGCCGGCGCGCTGGCCGGTTTCCTGGACCCCGACGAGATCGACGACGTCCTGACGGATCCTCATGAGCGTGCGCACGTGAAGGCGCTCCGGGCCGCCCCGCCCGCTCACGGGGCACCGGGGTCACCGAGCGCGCAGCTCGCCGAGGACCTGATGACGGCGGACGAACCGGACGAGATCGACTGGCTCCGCAACGACCTGGCACGGGTCGTGGCGGAAGCCCGCACGGTCCGGCCCGCGCCCCGCCCCGCCCCGCGGCCGCACCAGGCCGCCACCCGGCCACCGCTCCCCGCGCCGGCGCGAGCCGAGCAGCCGCGTGGCCTGCGCGGCTTGATGCGCCTGTACTACAGGGCCCTGAACAGCCCTTCCTGCACGACCGACACCAGCAGCCGTCCCTCCAGGTCGTAGACCCGTCCGCGGGCGAGGCCCAGCCCGCCGGTGGCGATGGGTGACTCCTGCTCGTACAGGAACCACTCGTCGGCACGGAACGGCCGGTGGAACCACATGGCGTGGTCCAGGGAGGCCATGTCGAAGTTCCGCGGCCCCCACAGCGGCTCGACGGGGACCCGCACCGCGTCCAGCAGGGTCATGTCGCTGGCGTAGGTCAGCGCGCAGGTGTGCACCAGCGGATCGTCGCCCAGCGGACCGACCGCGCGCATCCACACCGCGCTGCGCGGCTCGGCGCCCGCTATCTCCTCGGTGTTCCAGCGCAGCCGGTCGACATAACGGATGTCGAAGGGCTGGCGGCGCGCCATCCGTTCCAGCTGCTCGGGCAGCTCGCCCAGATGCTTGCGGATCTCCTCTGCGAGGGTCGGCAGCGAGTCCGGGTGCGGCACCGTGCGGGCCGGCGGCAGCTGGTGTTCAAAAGCTCCCACCTCAGGCTTGTGGAAGGAGGCGGTCAGATTGAAGATCGTGCGGCCCTGCTGCACGGCGGTGACCCGGCGCGTGGTGAACGACCGCCCGTCCCGGATCCGTTCGACCTGGTACACGATCGGCACGCCCGGCCGGCCCGGGCGCAGGAAGTACGCGTGCAGCGAGTGCACCGGCCGGTCGCCCTCCGTGGTGCGGCCGGCGGCGACCAGCGCCTGGCCCGCCACCTGGCCGCCGAAGACCCGCTGGATGGACTCCTGGGGGCTGCGGCCACGGAAGATGTTGACCTCGATCTGCTCCAGGTCGAGCAGGTCGACCAGTCTCTCGGCCGGGTTGGTCATGGGTGCTGTTCTCCTGTGGTCAGAGCTGGCCGACATCGGTGACGCGGACGACCGCGCGGCCCTCGGCGTCGGACGCCGTCAGGTCGATCTCCGCGCTGATGCCCCAGTCGTGGTCGCCGTTCGGGTCGTCGAAGATCTGCCGGACGCGCCACAGCGCGTTCTCCGGTTCCTCCTTGATCACGAGCAGTTTGGGACCGCGTGCGTCGGGACCGGTGCCCAGGTCCTCGTACTCGTCCCAGTACGCGTCCATCGCCTCGCCCCAGGCCTCGGCGTCCCAGCCGGCCTCCGCGTCCATCTCGCCCAGCTCCTCGACATGGTCGAGAGCGGCCAGCTCCACCCGGCGGAACATCGCGTTGCGCACCAGCACCCTGAAGGCGCGCGCGTTGGCGGTGACCGGCTTGACCTCGTCGGCCTTCTCCTGGGCCTCCTCGGCGGTCATCTCCTCCGGGTTGGCGAGCTGCTCCCACTCGTCCAGCAGGCTGGAGTCGACCTGCCGGACCATCTCGCCCAGCCACTCGATCAGGTCCTGCAGGTCCTCGGACTTGAGGTCGTCCGGGATGTTGTGGTCCAGCGTCTTGTACGCGCTCGCCAGGTAGCGCAGCACGATGCCCTCGGTGCGGGCCAGTTCGTAGAAGGACACCAACTCGGTGAAGGACATGGCCCGTTCGTACATGTCCCGGATGACCGACTTCGGCGACAGCGGATGGTCACCGACCCAGGGGTGGCTCTTGCGGTAGGTGTCGTAGGCGTGGAACAGCAGCTCTTCCAGGGGCTTCGGGTAGGAGATGTCCTGGAGGCGCTCCATGCGCTCCTCGTACTCGACGCCGTCCGCCTTCATCGCGGCCACCGCCTCGCCCTTCGCCTTGTTCAGCTGGGCGACCAGGATCTGCCGCGGGTCGTCGAGGGTGGACTCGACGACGGACACCATGTCGAGCGCGTAGGACGGCGATTCGGGGTCGAGGAGCTCGAACGCGGCCAGGGCGAACGTGGACAGCGGCTGGTTGAGCGCGAAGTCCTGCTGGAGATCGACCGTGAGGCGGACGATCCGGCCGGTCGCGTCCGGCTCGTCCAGCTTCTCGACGATGCCGCCGTCGAGGAGCGAGCGGTAGATGGCGATCGCTCGGCGGATGTGCCGCAGCTGCTGCTTGCGCGGCTCGTGGTTGTCCTCCAGCAGATGGCGCATCGCCTCGAAGGCGTTGCCCGGCCGGGCGATCACCGACAGCAGCATCGTGTGCGTCACCCGGAAACGCGACGTCAGCGGCTCCGGCTCGGACGCGATCAGCTTCTCGAACGTGGTCTCCGACCACGCGACGAAGCCCTCCGGCGCCTTCTTGCGCACCACCTTGCGCCGCTTCTTCGGGTCGTCGCCCGCCTTCGCCAGCGCCTTCTCGTTCTCGATGACGTGCTCGGGCGCCTGCGCGACCACGAGTCCGGCCGTGTCGAAGCCGGCCCGGCCCGCGCGCCCGGCGATCTGGTGGAACTCACGGGCGCGCAGGGTGCGCACCCGGTTGCCGTCGTACTTGGTGAGGGCGGTGAACAGCACGGTACGGATGGGCACGTTGACGCCCACGCCCAGGGTGTCGGTGCCGCAGATGACCTTCAGCAGGCCCGCCTGCGCGAGCTTCTCCACCAGCCGCCGGTACTTCGGCAGCATGCCGGCGTGATGGACGCCGATGCCGTGCCGGACGTACCGGGAGAGGTTGCGGCCGAACTTGGTGGTGAAGCGGAAGTTGCCGATCAGCTCGGCGATCTGCTCCTTCTCCTCCTTCGAGCACATGTTGATGCTCATCAGCGCCTGCGCCCGCTCCACGGCCTGCGCCTGCGTGAAGTGCACGATGTACACCGGCGCCTGCCTGCTCTCCAGCAGCTCGGTGAGCGTCTCGGTGAGCGGGGTGAACTTGTACTCGTAGGACAGCGGCACCGGGCGGGTCGCCGAACGCACCACCGAGGTGGGGCGGCCGGTGCGGCGGGCGAGATCCTCCTCGAAGAAGGAGACGTCGCCGAGGGTCGCGGACATCAGGATGAACTGCGCCTGCGGCAGTTCGAGGAGTGGGATCTGCCACGCCCACCCGCGGTCGCCCTCGGCGTAGAAGTGGAACTCGTCCATGACGACCTGGCCGACGTCCGCCTGCCTGCCGTCGCGCAGCGCGATCGAGGCGAGCACCTCGGCGGTGCAGCAGATGACGGGCGCGTCGGAGTTCACGGAGGCGTCGCCGGTGAGCATGCCCACGTTCTCGGTGCCGAAGATCTTGCACAGCTCGAAGAACTTCTCCGACACCAGCGCCTTGATCGGTGCCGTGTAGAAGGTGACCTCGTCCCGGGCCAGGGCGGCGAAGTGCGCGCCCGCGGCGATCATGCTCTTGCCGGAGCCGGTCGGTGTCGACACGATCACGTTCGCCCCGGAGACCGCCTCGATCAGCGCCTCCTCTTGGTGGGGGTAGAGCGTGAGACCGCGCTCCTGCGCCCAGGCCTCGAAGGCTTCGTACAGGGCGTCGGGGTCGGCGGTCGGCGGCAGTCGATCGATGAGGGTCACGCACCCATCTTGCCTGGCCCGACCCCCGAGGGGGGAATCGGCTTCGAGGTTGATGATCACGACGCCTATGCTGTGTCGCCGACGGAGCGTCATCGCACCCGGTCAACTGGACAGCGGCATACGAGGAATGGGGCGCACAGCGGCCATGATGGGACCAGCACACTCACTGTCGGGAGCCGCCGCCTGGCTCGGCGTAGGAGCCGCGGCCGCCGCGGCCGGGCACGGGATGCCCTGGCCGGTGCTCCTGGTCGGAGCGCTGATCTGCGCCGGCGCCGCACTGGCCCCGGATCTAGATCACAAGGCCGCCACCATCTCGCGCGCCTTCGGACCGCTGTCACGGTGGCTGTGCGAGATCGTGGACAAGATCTCCTACGCCGTCTACAAGTCGACCCGGAAGCCGGGCGACCCGCGCCGCAACGGCGGGCACCGGACCCTCACCCACACCTGGGTGTGGGCGGTGCTGATCGGCGGCGGCTGTTCCGCCGCGGCGATCCTCGGCGGCCGCTGGGCGGTGCTGGCGATCCTCTTCGCCCACATGGTGCTGGCCATCGAGGGCCTGCTGTGGCGGGCCGCCCGCGGCTCCAGCAGCGACGTGCTGGTGTGGCTGCTGGCCGCGACCAGCGCCTGGATCCTCGCGGGCATCCTGGACAAGCCGCACAACGGCTCGGACTGGCTGTTCACCCAGCCCGGCCAGGAGTACCTGTGGCTGGGGCTGCCGGTGGTGCTGGGGGCGCTGGTCCACGACATCGGCGACGCGCTGACGGTCTCCGGCTGCCCGATCCTGTGGCCCATCCCGATCGGCCGCAAGCGGTGGTACCCGATCGGCCCGCCGAAGGTGATGCGGTTCCGCGCAGGCAGCTGGGTCGAGCTGAAGGTGCTGATGCCGGTCTTCATGGTGCTGGGCGGCATAGGCGGCGCGGCCGCCCTGAACATGATCTGACCGCGGCACTGCCGGGGTCAGCCGGCCTCTGGGGAGCCTCCTCCGTAGCGCCGCTCGAAGGCGGCGACACGGCCCTCGGTGTCCACCGTGCGGGCCTTCCCGGTGTAGAAGGGGTGGCTCTCGGAGGAGATCTCCACGTCGACCACCGGGTAGGTGTGGCCGTCGTCCCAGTCGATGGTCTGGTCGCTGGTCGCGGTGGACCGGGTCAGGAAGGCGTATCCGGCGGCGCGGTCGCGGAAGACCACGGGGTGGTAGTCGGGCTGCTTGTCCTGCTGCATGGCGACTCCTCTGACGAGGCGGACAGGGCGGACGGGGCAGTCGGGGCTGTCGGACAGAGGGGCGCGGCGTCAGCCGTAGGCGGTGTCCTCGTCGACGATGTGCATCGCGGCCTCCTCGGCGGAGGCCCCGGCGCCGTCGATCCCCACGTCGGTGGCGACCAGACAGTCCTCGTCGTCCTCGTGAGCGCCCTCGTCGGGTGCCACGAGGCGGCCGGAGCGCAGATGGCCGACCTCGTTGTCCAGGGGTTCGCCGTCGGTGCCCTGGCAGTCGCCGATGCCGTCGCCGTCGGGGGCCTCCGGATCGGGCAGCTCCTCGGCGAGCCGCTGGTCCAGGGTCTCGCCCCGGTGGCCCTCGGCAGCGGTCACCCCGGTGTGCTGCACGGCCCACGGCCGCTCGGGCGGGGACCAGCCCCGGTCCAGCGGATCGGTGACGCCGTCGGACTCCAGCGTGTCCTCCACGTCGAGCAGTCCCGTGTCCTCGCGGATCTCGGAGCCGTCGGGCTGGTAGACGTCGTCCCCCCATCCGTCGGTGGTGGTCACGGCTACCTCCAGGGAGTGAGGCGGCGGTCCGATCGGCGGGCCGCCGGCACGCTCGGCACGGGACTCGCGCGCCGCGAACCCTCCGGTTCCCGGCCCGCCCCCGAACCGGTGCCGCTCTCCAGCCTTCCACCCCTGCTCGTACCCGCGCAACGGCACGGGGCGCGACCTGTGGCGCGCACCCCGTGCCACGGCAGGTCACCCGTGCCAGGACCGCCACAGCGCCGCGTAGGCGCCGTCCGCCGCCACCAGCTCGTCATGGCTGCCCAGCTCGCTGATCCGGCCGCTCTCGACCACGGCGATGACGTCCGCGTCGTGCGCGGTGTGCAGCCGGTGGGCGATGGCGACCACGGTCCGGCCGTCGAGGACCCGGGCCAGGGAGCGCTCCAGGTGGCGGGCCGCCCGCGGGTCCAGGAGCGAGGTCGCCTCGTCCAGGACGAGGGTGTGCGGGTCGGCCAGCACCAGCCGGGCCAGCGCGATCTGCTGGGCCTGCGCCGGGGTCAGCGTGAGGCCGCCGGAACCCACCTCCGTCTCCAGGCCCTGCTCCAGGGCCCGTGCCCAGCCGTCCGCGTCGACGGCGCCGAGGGCCGCCCACAGCTCGGCGTCCTCGGCACCTGCCTTGGCGAGCAGCAGGTTGTCGCGCAGGGAGCCCACGAAGACGTGGTGCTCCTGGTTGACGAGGGCGACGTGGGAGCGGACCCGTTCGGCGGTCATCCGGGACAGCTCGGCGCCGCCGAGGGTGATCCGGCCGTCGCGGGGTGCGTAGATCCCGGCGAGCAGCCGGCCCAGGGTGGACTTCCCGGCACCCGAGGGGCCGACCAGGGCGAGCCGGGTGCCGGGCGCGACCTCCAGGGAGACCCGGCGCAGCACGTCGACGCCCTGCAGGTAGCCGAAGCGGACCTCCTCGGCGTGCACCTTGCGGCCGGTCGGCGTCAGCGACGCGTCGCCGGGGTCCGGCTCGATGTCCCGCACCCCGACCAGCCGGGCCAGCGACACGTGGGCGATCTGCACCTCGTCGTACCAGCGCAGGATCAGGTTGACCGGTTCGACGAGCATCTGGGCGATGAGGGCGCCCGTGGTCAGCTGGCCCACGTCGAGCCGGCCGTGCAGGACGAGGACACCTCCGATCAGCAGCACCGAGCCGAGCACGGTGGTGTGGGTGGCATTGGTCACCGGGAAGAGCACCGACCGCAGCCACAGCGTGTACCGCTCCCAGGCGGTCCATTCCTTGATCCGGCGGTCGGACAGGGCGATGCGGCGGGCACCGAGCCGGTGCGCCTCGATGGTGCGCCCGGCGTCCACGGACTCGGTGAGGGCGGCGGCCACGGACGCGTATCCGGCGGCTTCGGACCGGTAGGCGGAGGGGGCCCGCCGGAAGTACCAGCGACAGCCGACGACCAGGACGGGCAGGGCGAGCAGCACGGCGGCGGCCAGCGGCGGCGCCGTGACCACGAGCCCGCCGAGCAGCAGCACCACCCACACGAAGCCGATCGACAGCTGCGGCACGGCCTCCCGCATCGCGTTGGCGAGCCGGTCGATGTCGGTGGTGATCCGGGACAGCAGATCGCCGGTGCCCGCCCGCTCCAGGACGCCCGGCGGCAGCCCGACCGACCGGACGAGGAAGTCCTCGCGCAGGTCGGCGAGCATCCGTTCGCCGAGCACGGCACCGCGCAGCCGCACCTCGCGCACGAAGACGGCCTGGACGGCGAGCGCGAGCACGAACAGACCGATGGTCAGGCCCAGATGCAGTTCGCGGGCGTCGTCGGACACCCGTTCGATCAGCCCGCCGAGCAGGTACGGCCCGACCATGGAGGCGACCACGGCCACCGTGTTGACCAGCACCAGGACGAGGAAGGCCCGGCGGTGCCGGCGGAACAGCTCGGCCACGTAGGCGCGCACGGTCGCGGCGGCGCCGACGGGCAGGGTGGCTGCCGTGGTCGGAGCCGCCGGGTCGTAGTCCGGTGGAGGGACGCCGATCATGCGCTTTCCTCGATCTCTTCCAGCGCGCCGCCGCGCGGCGCGGTCTCCCTGTGCCCGTGCGTCCCGAGCGCGTCGTCCCGAGCGGAGGTGTCCTCGTCGTTCGTGTTCCGGAGGGCGGCTTCGGCGGCCGTCTCCCGGGTGACGACCGCCCGGTACCGGGGCTCGGTGGCCAGCAGCTCGCGGTGCGTTCCGACCGCTTCGACCTCGCCCTCGTGGACGAGGACCACCCGGTCGGCCCGGTCGAGCAGCAGCGGCGAGGAGGTGAACAGCACCGTCGTGCGGCCGGATCGCACCTCGCGGACGCCCTCCGCGATCCGTGCCTCGGTGTGCGAGTCGACGGCGGAGGTCGGCTCGTCCAGGACGAGCACCTCGGGATCGGTGATCAGTGACCGGGCGAGCGCGAGCCGCTGGCGCTGGCCGCCGGACAGCGAGCGGCCTCGCTCGGTGATCCGGGCGTCCAGCGGGTCGGTGACGTCGAGCGAGCCCTGGACCAGGGCCTCCAGGACGTCCGCGCACTGGGCGGCGGCCAGCGCGTCCGCGGCCCGGACGGCGCCGGAGGCCGGCACGTCGAGCAGCTCGCGCAGCGAACCGGAGAGCAGCACCGGGTCCTTGTCCTGGACGAGCACGGCGGTGCGGGCGGTCCGCAGCGGCAGTTCGTCGAGGGGGACCCCGCCGAGCAGCACGGAGGGGCCGGCCTCGGCGGGGTGGCCGCCGAGCCGTTCCGCGAGCCGGCCGGCGGCGTCGGGGTCGCCGCAGACCACGGCGGTCAGCCGGCCCGCGGGGGCCAGCAGACCGGTGTCCGGGTCGTACAGGTCGCCGTGCGGCATCGCGTCCGCGCGCGAGCCGCCGGTGTCCGTGGCCCGGTCCAGGGAGAGCACCCGGGCGGCCCGCTGCGCGGAGGGCCGCGAGAAGGAGTACGCCATGGCGATCTCGGTGAAGTGCTGCAGCGGATAGTTCAGGATCATGACCGAGCTGTAGACGGTGACCAGTTCGCCGACGGTGACCCGGCCCTGCCGGGCGAGGTGGACGCCGTGCCAGACCACCGCGATCAGCAGCAGGCCGGGCACCAGCACCTGGATCGCGGCGATCAGGGACCACATCCGGGCGCTGCGCACGGCGGCCCGCCGCACCTCCTGGGAGGCCCGCCGGTAGCGGTCGAGGAAGAGGTCCTCGCCGCCGATGCCGCGCAGCACCCGCAGCCCCGCCACGGTGTCCGAGGCCAGCTCGGTGGCCCGTCCCGCCTTCGCCCGCTGGAGGTCGGCGCGCCGGGTCGCCCGGGGCAGCAGCGGCAGCACGGCCAGCGCCACCAGGGGCAGCCCGGCCGCGACCACCCAGCCGAGGGCGGGCTGGTAGAAGAGCAGACCCACGCCGACCACGACGACGGTCAGGGCGGCCGCGGTGAACCGGGAGACCGCCTCGACGAACCAGCCGATCTTCTCGACATCACCGGTGGAGACGGCGACCACCTCGCCGGCCGCCACCCGGCGGGTCAGCGCCGAGCCGAGCCGGGTGGCCTTGCGGGCGAGCAGTTGCTGGACGCGGGCGGCGGCGGTGATCCAGTTGGTGACGGCGGCCCGGTGCAGGAAGGTGTCGCCGACGGCGATCGCCGCGCCGCACAGCAGGAGCAGACCGCCCGTCAGCGCCAGCCGGGTGCCGGAGCGGTCGACGACGGCCTGGACGGCGAACCCCACGCAGAAGGGCAGCGCGGAGACGGCCCCGAAGTGCAGCAGACCCCAGGCCAGCGCCTTGAACTGGCCACCCAGCTGGTTCCGCCCGAGCCACCACAGGAAGCGTGGACCCGATCGTGCGTCCGGCACGCCCGGATCGGAGTACGGAAGATCTTGAATCTGCATGACGTCCCAGTGGCTCGTGTCAGGGGAAGAAGGTGGCGACAAGCCGTGAAAGGTTCGCGTCGGGACGTGGTCGAAATCAAACGGTTTTCCTGGACGATCTGCGGAATCCACCGTCTTCCGGCCAGGGTTGCCGTCCAACACGCGGCATGCAGGGAGAAGATAATCAAATGTGACGGTATGTGATGTCAGGATGGCCGGGTGCAGACCAAGAGCGTTCGGCGTACGGCGGCCGTGACGGTGGTGTCCTTCACGGCCGTGCTGGTGGCCCTCGGCGGTTGCGGAAGTCCGCAGGAAGGCGACGGCGCGAAGAACGGCGTACCGGCGGAGCCCGGCGGAACCGCCGCCGTGTCCGGAGCGGCCGCCGCGGGCCGGACCGGGCGGCCGGAGCCGGTCGTGCCCGCGGGCGACCCGGCCGCGCTGCCCGGCGTGGGCGGGCGGCTGCGCGCGGCGATCCCCGCAGACTCCCGCCAGGCCCTGGTCGTGTACGGCGAGGGACAGGACTCGGCCGACGCCACGGTCGTCCTCTACGCCCTGGAGGACGACGGGTGGCGCCCGCTGGGCAGCTGGGCAGCGCACAACGGGCGCGACGGCTGGACCACCGACCACCACGCGGGTGACGGGCGCAGCCCGGTCGGGGTGTTCACCGTCACCGACGCGGGAGGCGTGCTCCCCGACCCGGGCACGCGACTCGCCTACACCCACGACCAGGCCGCCTACGCGCCGCCGTCCTACTGGAGTCCGGCCTACCGGCACGACTTCGACTACGTCATCGCCATCGACTACAACCGGCTGCGGGGCGCGCCGCCGCACGACGCCACCCGCCCCTGGGGTGCCGCGCGGGGCGGCAAGATCTGGCTCCACCTCGACCACGGCAGCGGCACCTCGGCCTGTATCGGTCTCCCGCGGGAGGCCATGCGGTTCCTGCTCCGCACGCTCGACCCGGCCCGCGATCCCGTCGTGGTGATGGGGGACCGGGTGAACCTGACCGCATAGCGGGACCGCGGGTGCTCGTGGTCATCGGCCGGCCGGGCCGGACCGCTGATCGGGCGCTCCGGCCGAGCCGGTGCTCGCCTGCACCAGGTCCACGTCGTTGGCGCGGACGTAGGCGAGCCGGTGGCCGAACTGGATCTCGTAGTACTTCTCCCGGCCCAGCACCACGGGTTGCGGCACGTCGGTGAAGGTCGACCTGTCGACATAGGAACTGTTGACGCCCGCCTGGGTCACGTACCGCTGACCGGCCCGGAGGGTGTAGGGCAGCGGCGCGTCGGTGTCCTCCTCCATTCCCTCGGGGTAGGCCTCCTCCTCCGGCAGGGCGCGCCCGTACACCGGGATCTCGTCCAGGCCCGCCTTCGGCGTCACCATGCGACCGCTCGCGCCGACGGCCGTGGGGTGGTCCGCGGGGTTCTTGAACCAGGCCTTGTTGCCCTGGAACCAGATGGCCGTCCACTCGCCACTGCGTCCGGCGACGGCGAAGGTCTGGCCGGTGGAGACGCGGGAACCGAGATCGCTGACGTCCTCGGTGGACTCCTCGCCGTCCGGCCTGCGGCCCGGGTCCTGGATCAGCGGGGCGTCGTCGGCCGGCGCGGTGTGCAGCCGGACGGCGCTGGAGCCGTGCGGGCGGCAGCGCGTGCCCGCGCCGTCGCAGCCGGTGTAGCGCGGCTTGTGGGTGGCGTAGTCCGGAAGGATCATCACCATGTCGCTGTCCGGCCCTGCCGTCGCCTTCAGCGGCGCGCCCAGCAGGTCGAAGTAGTGCCGCCAGTCCCAGAACGGACCGGGGTCCTCGTGCATCTCGGGGATGCTGTCGCCGGTCGGGGCGGGCACGTTGTCGTGGCCGAAGACGTGCTGCCGGTCGAGCGGGACGCCGTACTTCTTCGCCAGGAAGCGCACCAGGCGGGCCGATGACCGGTACATCTGCTCCGTGTACCAGGCGCCGGGGTGGGCGAGGAACCCTTCGTGCTCGACGCCTAGCGAACGGGCGTTGACGAACTGGCTGCCCGAGTGCCAGGCCTCGTCCTTGGTCCGGATGTGCTGGGTGACGTGGCCGTCGGTGGAGCGGATCGAGTAGTGCCAGGACGCCTCGGTCGGGTCCTGCACGGTCTTGAACATGTTCGGCAGCGTCGCCTCGGTGTCGTGGATGACGATGTACTCGATCTTCTGGTCCCGCGGCCGGTCGGCGAGGTCGTGGTTGCCGTAGTCGCCGTCCTCGTCGATCTGCACGTGGGGCGCGGCCAGCCAGTCACAGGCCAGGTCCGCAGGGCATTCGACCTCCTTGGGGCGGGGCGGGAGCTGCGGACCGGGGTTCGAGCGGACTCCGGGGCTGGCGGGGAGGGTCACGTCCTGGCCCTCGGCGGTGGTCCGGTGGGCTCCACGGCGGATCAGGGTGAAGACGTCGTCGGCGTAGGTGGCCGCGGTGGTGATGTCGGGGGTGCCGGGGAAACGTTCCACCGCCTGCCACCAGTCCTCCGGGTCCTGGCTGAGCGGCTTGCCGAGATGGCGCTGCGCGGCGGCGAGCAGGGCCGCGCCGCCGCGCACGTTGGCGACCGCGTCGGTCCGCAGCTCCGCGGGCGGGACCTTGATGAGCCGTGCGGCGCGCTCCAGGTCGGCCGGCTGCACGGCGTGGCCGCCCGGCGCGGGAACGGCCCCCGCCGGGGCGGTGTCCTTCCGGCCGTCCGGGGCCGCGGGCGCCGCGGCCGGGGAGGGGGCGCGGCCGTCGGTCTCCACCAGGTGCATCGGCCCGTAACCGCCCGCGACACTGGGGGTGCCCAGATGGGAGTCCCAGCGCGACTGCATGTAGGACACGCTCAGGAGCACGCTGCTGGGCACGTGGAACTCGCGCGCGGCGTCCGAGAAGGCGTTCTGCAGGCGCTGGTCCTCGGCCTCGTCGGCACCCGAGGCCGGGAGGATCAGCAGCGGTGGCAGCAGCGCGGCCGTCGCGAGCAGACAGGCCGTCAGCCGACAGGTTCGCTGGGTGCCGGGGACACGAGGGGCGACAGTTCTTCTCATACCTGAGGGTCTCCAACCGCTTGCTGAGGGTCTCCGAGCACGCTCGTCGCGATCAGGGCGGGGGGATCGCCCTTAGGCCACCCCCCGTACGTTTCCGTGTCCCGCGCGGCACGGCGCGCCGAGCGTCAACCGGGTGGACCAGCGGTCCCGCAGAGGCCACCCGGTCGGCGGCAGCGGCTCGGCGTCCGAAGGGGGGGGCGCCGACCGTGCCGAGTCAGTCCTCGACGGGATCCACCTGCCAGTCGGGGTGACCCGGCATCGGCGGGGTGTGCGGCCCGTACAGCCAGGGCGTCAGAAAGGGCGTCAGATCCTCGCCCGCGACCTCGGAGGCGAGCGCGACGAAGTCCTTGGTGCCGGCCGCGCGGCCCCGGTACCTGGTCACCCAGGTGCGCTCGATCCGGTCGAACGTGTCGTCACCGACCTTCTGCCGCAGGGCGTACAGCACCAGCGCCGAGCCGTCGTACCGCATGACCTTGAACAGCGTCGGCTCGGTGGGCTCGGCGGGCGCGCCGTCGTCGTGGCGCCACTGGTCGTGCTGCGCGTAGGCGTCCCGCATGGCGTCCTCCATCCGGACGCCGCCGTGCTCGTCGGAGTACAGCCGCTCGTAGTACCGGGCGTGACCCTCACTCAGCCACAGGTCGGACCAGCGCCGGAGGGCGACGCTGTCCCCGGTCCAGTGGTGGGTCAGCTCGTGCACGAGGTTGCGTTCGGCGTCGACCCGGTCGCCCAGCAGGTCCTCCTTCGGCACGACGGACAGCGACTGCGTCTCCAGCGCCACCGGCAGGTCGGTGTCCCCGACCAGCACGCCGTAGCGGCGGAACGGGTACGGCCCGAGCCGCTGTTCCAGCCAGGCGAGGTGGTCAGCCGTGAGCGCGCGGCCGGCCGCGGTGTCCGCGACCAGGCCGTCCGGCACCACGTCCCGGACCGGGAGCCCGCGGGGACCCTTGCTGTCGAGGACCGTGAACTTCCCGATCGCCAGCTGGATCAGCTGGGCGGCGACGGGTTCCTCGGAGTCGTACGTCCAGCGCACGCGGCCGCCGGGCCGGGCGGCGCGCTCGACGAGCCGGCCGTTGGCCACCGCGCGGATCCCGGCAGGGGTGGTGATCCGGAAGGTGACCGGTGCCCGCAGACTCGGGTGGTCGTCCACCGGGAAGACGAGCTTGGCTCCGTCGGGCTGCGCGCACAGCAGGGTGCCGTCCTCGGTGGGCACCCAGCCGTACTCCTGGATCGCGTCGCCGCGCCGGCGGCGCTGGGTGGGGTCGGCGGTGTAGGTGACGCGGACGGCGAAGGCGTGGCCGCGCGGGATCGGCCGCGCGGGTGTGACGACCAGTTCGTCGCCGTCGCGTACGGCGGTGGCCGGGCTGCCGTCGACGGTGACCCGGTGCAGGGTGTTCCCCGCGAAGTCCAGGTCGAAGCGGGACAGGGCCTGGGTGGCGGTGGCGCTGATGGTGGCACCGGCCTCGAACGGCGTCCGGGGTGCCCGCCAGTCGAAGTCGAGCGTGTAACGGCGCACGGTGTAGCCGCCGTTGCCGTCCAGCGGCATCAACGGGTCGCCGATGCCCGGGGCGCCGGGGGACGGCGCGGGGCCGGAGGCGGCGGCGTTCGAGGGGCCGGCGGCGGGGGAGTCGTGGCCCCGGTGCGGGAGGCCGGCGAGCACGGCGTCGCAGGTGAGGGCGACGGCACCGCCGAGGGCGACGGCGAGGGCCACGCGACGGACGCGAGCGGTCGTGATCTCCATGCGAGCACTGTGGCAGCCAGATCGGCTCATAGCATCATATGTTCACCGATGCGCCTACGAGCGGATCGCGGAGCGGTCGGCCGGTCTCCGTGTTGCGGCGGGCGGTCAACTCCCCGTAGAACACCGGCCATGAGAAGACGGATGGTCATGTCCATGCTCTTCGGGCTCGTTCTGCTGGCGGGCGCGTTCCTCGGCACGGGCGCCTCGGCGGCCTCGGCCGTCGGCGTTCCCGCGGAGTTCGGCACCGACTGGCACGATCCGGTGACCGCCACACCGCCGGTGTCCGTGCCGAAGGGCGCCAAGACGTGCCGGGTCACGCTGGCCGAGGCCCGGTTCCGCGACTTCACGCCGTACCGGGGCACCTACACGCCGCCCCGCGGGTGCGGCGACCGCTGGAGCAAGGTGGTGCTGCGGCTGGACGGCGAGGTGAAGGGCCGTCAGTACGACCGGCTCGGCTCCCTGCACGTCGGCGGCGTCGAGGTGCTGCGCACCTCCACCCCCGAGCCCTCGCCGGACGGCATCGCCTGGCACGTGGAGAAGGACGTCACCCGGTACAGCGACACCTTCCGCGGCACGCGGGACGTGGAGATGCTGATCGGCAACGTCGTGGACGACACCTACACCGGGGTCATCGACGTCAGGGTCACGCTCACGTTCTACGCGGGACGGCCCCGGTCCGCGGTCCCCGACCGGGTGCTCACCCTGGACGGCGGCACCACCCTCACCGTGCCGCGCAACAGCGAGCGCATCGTCGCCGAGGTGTACGCGACCGGATCCGGCGGCGGCTGCGAGGAGTTCTGGTACCTGACGGTCGCCGACCCGGCGCCCTACTCCTGCAAGGCGGACCGCGGTCCCTACCGGGAGGTGCGGATCGCGGTGGACGGCCGTACGGCCGGCATCGCCGCGCCGTTCCCGAACGTGTGGACCGGCGGCTGGTCCAACCCGTTCCTCTGGTACGTCGTACCGGGGCCGCGCGCCTTCGACGTCGAGCCGATCGAGTACGACCTGACACCGTTCGCCGGACTGCTCGACGACGGCCGCCCGCACCGCGTCGAGGTCTCCGTCGCCGGCGTGCCCGAGGGCCAGGCCGGCTGGAGCACCTCCGTGAACGTGCTGGTCCGGCAGGACGCGCACCGCGCCCGGCTCACCGGCGGCCTCCTCGCCGACCGGGCGTCCGAGCCCGTCAACTCCTCGGTGTACACGCCGGGTCCCGGCGAGTACCGGGTCGACACCGAGGCGGGACACCGGCTGACCGTCTCCGGATACGTCGACACCTCGCACGGCCGGGTGACCACCACCGTCAGCCGCACCCTGGCCCACACCTCCGCGCACCGCTGGAACGACGGCGAGACGACCGACGCGCTCGACGCCGTCTGGACGGACGACGAGAGCGTCACCGTGCGGACGGGCGGCGGCGTACCGCGGACCACGCGCACCCGGCGGACGTACACGATGGACGGAGCCACCACCGTCGGCGCCGACGACCGGCTGCGCACCGCGCTCACCCTCGGCGACCGGGCTGCGGTCACCTCGCCGGAGGGCGGCCGGACGCGGCTGTCGGACACCTACCGCGGTGACGCGACGTACACCCTGAACGTGCCGCGCGACCAGCGGCACGCGGTCGGCACGTCGAGCGAGCGCTACCGGCGGTACGGCCCCGGCGAGTGCTACGACCGTTCGCTGGCGACCGAACAGGGGGTGCTGACGGAGGACCGCCGCCGCTGCTGAACGGCGGCCGTCGAGCGGTAGGCGGCTCGCCCTCCGGTGATCCGGGCCGGGGGAGCCGCCTCGCCGGGTCTCAGCAGTGCTCCACGGGCGCGGGCCCGTCGATCAGCGTGTCCAGCAGCCCGGCCAGCACCTCCCGCTGCTCCGGCGAGAGCGGGGCCAGGATCTCCTGCGCCGCGGACCTGCGCGCCGCCCGCAGCTCGCGCAGGGTCTCGCGGCCCTCGTCCGTGAGCTCGATCCGGGTCACCCGGCGGTTCGTCGGGTCCGCCACCCGGCACACCTTGCCGTTCGTCTCCAGGCCGTCGACCAGCGTCGTCACCGCGCGCGGTACCACTTCCAGGCGGGCGGCGAGGTCGGCCATGCGCGGGGGGGCGTCGTAGTGCGCGAGCGTGCGCAACAGCCGAGACTGGGCCGGGGTGACACCCAGGTCGCGCGTCGCGAGATGGCGTTTCTGGATGCGCCACACCCGGCGCGTGAGGCGCAGGAGCTGCTCGGCGAGCGGGCCGTCGGAGTCGGGGGTGCTCATACGGGAACAATATCAGGACCATGTTCATTGTGAGTATAGGTAACAGTGAGCTATGCTCCGTGAGTCCGTCCACGCCAACCCATCCGTAGGAGCCATGCCCCGAGACGAGATCAACTGGACCCCCGACGGCACCTCGGCCGGACAGCCCCGCCAGGTGCGCCGTATCCTCGCCCTCTTCCGTCCCTACCGCGGGCGGCTCGCGATCGTCGGCCTGCTGGTCGGCGCCGCCTCGCTGGTCTCGGTCGCCACGCCCTTCCTCCTGAAGGCGATCCTCGACACCGCGATCCCGCAGGGCCGCACCGGACTGCTCAGCCTGCTGGCCCTGGGCATGATCCTCAGCGCCGTCCTCACCAGCGTCTTCGGTGTCCTGCAGACGCTGATATCCACCACCGTCGGCCAGCGGGTCATGCACGACCTGCGCACCGCCGTCTACGGCCGGCTCCAGCGCATGTCGCTGGCCTTCTTCACCCGCACCCGCACCGGCGAGGTGCAGTCCCGCATAGCCAACGACATCGGCGGCATGCAGGCCACCGTCACCTCGACGGCCACCTCCCTGGTCTCCAACCTGACCAGCGTGGTCGCCACGATCGTCGCGATGATCGCCCTCGACTGGCGGCTCACCGTCGTCTCGATGGTCCTGCTCCCGGCCTTCGTGTGGATCAGCCGCCGGGTCGGCAACGAACGCAAGAAGATCACCACCGAGCGCCAGAAGCAGATGGCCGCGATGGCCGCCACGGTCACCGAGTCGCTCTCCGTCAGCGGCATCCTGCTCGGCCGGACCATGGGCCGCGCCGACTCGCTCACCGCCTCCTTCTCGGAGGAGTCCGAGCAGCTCGTCGACCTGGAAGTGCGCTCGAACATGGCGGGCCGCTGGCGCATGGCAGTGATCACGATCGTGATGGCCGCGATGCCCGCCGTCATCTACTGGACCGCCGGCATGGCCCTCCACGTGGGCGGCCCGCAGATCTCGCTCGGCACCATCGTCGCCTTCGTCTCGCTCCAGCAGGGCCTGTTCCGGCCCGCCGTGAGCCTGCTGGCCACCGGCGTCCAGATCCAGACCTCGCTCGCCCTCTTCCAGCGCATCTTCGAATACCTCGACCTGCCCATCGACATCACGGAGCGGGACGAACCGGTCCACCTCGACCGGGTGAAGGGCGAGGTGCGGTTCGAGAAGGTCGAGTTCCGCTACGACGACCAGGGCGGGCCCGTCCTCGACGGCATCGACGTCACCGTGCCGGCCGGCGGCAGCCTGGCGGTGGTCGGTCCGACCGGCGCCGGCAAGTCCACGCTCGGCTACCTGGTGCCCCGGCTCTACGACGTCACCGGCGGCCGGGTCACCCTGGACGGCGTGGACGTCCGCGACCTCGACTTCGACACCCTGGCCCGCGCGGTCGGCGTCGTCTCCCAGGAGACGTACCTCTTCCACGCCTCGGTCGCCGACAACCTGCGCTTCGCCAAGCCGGACGCCACCGACGAGGAACTTCACGCGGCCGCCCGCGCGGCTCAGATCCATGACCACATCGCCGCGCTGCCCGACGGCTACGACACCGTCGTCGGCGAACGCGGCCACCGCTTCTCCGGCGGTGAGAAGCAGCGGCTGGCCATCGCGCGCACCATCCTGCGCGACCCGCCGGTCCTCATCCTCGACGAGGCGACCAGCGCCCTGGACACCCGTACCGAGCGCGCCGTCCAGGAAGCCATCGACGCCCTGTCGGCCGACCGGACGACCGTCACCATCGCCCACCGGCTGTCCACGATCCGGAGCGCGGACCAGATCGTCGTCCTCGACTCCGGCCGGGTGGCCGAGCGGGGCACGCACGAGGAACTGCTGGAGCGCGACGGGCGGTACGCGGCGCTGGTGCGCCGGGACGCCCGGGCGGCGACGCAGACGGCGGACGCGGCGGCCGATCCCGCAGAGGCCGACGGTACGGCCGCGTGGGAGACGCCGAGACGGCCGGGGCGCCGACGGGGCGACCGGGAGCGTCAGAAGGTCACTCCGCCGACAATCTGAGGCCGACAACCTGACGATATGTCGGGTTTGCGGGCTTGTGCGGGCTAACGTTCCTGCATGCAGATGAACACTCCGCGGCGGAAGGCGGCCCGAGGGGGCGCGGCCCGAACGAACACGGTGCGGTCCGGGGCGGCCGGGCGGAAGCCGATCCGGCTGACGCGCCGGGGCAGGATCCTGCTCGGCGTGGCCGGCGTCGTCGTGGCGGGCGCCGCGGTGACGGTGCCGCTGCTCCTTCTCACCCACGGCGCGAGCGGCCGGGCCACCGCCCTGGTCATCCCGGAGGGCTGGCGCGCGACCCAGGTCTACGACGCGGTCGACAAGGCGCTCGCCCTCCCGTCCGGCAGCACCCGGCAGTCCGTCGGCACCGCCGGCCTGAAACTGCCGGGCGAGGCCGAGGGCAACCCGGAGGGCTATCTCTTCCCGGCCACCTATCCCCTGGACAAGAACGCGACCCCGCAGTCCGTGCTGCGGTACATGGTCGACACCGCCAACAAGCGGTTCGGCGGCGCGCCCGTCGCGGCCGGTGCGCAGCGCGACGCGATGAACGTCTACCAGGCGGTGACCATCGCCAGCATCGTGCAGGCCGAGGCGTCGAACAAGGCCGACATGGGCAAGGTGGCCCGGGTCGTCTTCAACCGGCTGCAGAGCGGCATGCCGCTGCAGATGGACTCCACCCTCAACTACGCCCTCGACCGCAGCACCCTGGACACCACGACGGCCGACACCCGCATCGAGAACCCGTACAACTCCTACCAGCGCATGGGTCTGCCGCCCAGCCCGATCGACAGCCCCGGCGAGGACGCCATGCGGGCCGCGATGAACCCGACGCCCGGCAACTGGCTGTACTTCGTGACGGTCAAGCCGGGGGACACGCGGTTCACCGCCGACTACGCCGAACACCAGCGCAACGTCGCCGAGTTCAACGCGGAACGCAGGAAGAGGGCCCAGCAGTCGTCGCCCGCCGCGCAGCCCTCCGGCTGAGCCGCCCGCGGGTCACGCGGCGACCGGGTCGCCCGCCAGCAGCCGCCTGATGTCCCGGACGGCCTCGCGGCCCGCGCGGTTGGCGCCGACGGTGCTGGCCGAGGGGCCGTAGCCCACGAGGTGTACCCGCGGATCCAGGACCGAACGGGTCCCCTCCACGCGGATCCCGCCGCCCGGCTCGCGCAGCCGCAGCGGTGCCAGATGGTCCAGGGCGGCACGGAAACCGGTCGCCCACAGGATGACGTCGGCGTCGACATGGCGGCCGTCGTCCCAGTCCACTCCGGTCGAAGTGAGACGGTCGAACATCGGCTGCCGGTCCAGCACGCCGTCCTTCAGACCCTGCCGTACGGCGTCGTTGAGCGGCAGCCCGGTCACGGAGACCACGCTCCGCGGCGGCAGCCCCTGCCGGACCCGCTCCTCCACCAGCGCCACCGCGGCCCGGCCCGCGCCCTCGTCGAAGGGACCCTCGCGGAAGACCGGCGGACGCCTGGTGACCCAGGTGGTGGCCGCCGCGTACGGGGCGAGTTCCAGCAGGTGCTGGGTGCCGGACGCGCCGCCGCCGACCACCACCACCCGCTTCCCGGCGAACTCCTCGGGCCCGGCGTACCGGGCGGTGTGCAACTGGCGCCCGCGGAAGGTCTCCTGGCCCGGGTAGCGCGGCCAGAACGGCCGGTCCCAGGTGCCGGTGGCGTTGATCAGAGCCCGCGCCGACCAGTCCCCGGCGTCCGTCTCCACGAGCAGCCGTCCGCCCGCTCCCTCGCGCACCGCGCGGACGTCCACGGGGCGCCGAACCCGCAGGTCGAAGGTGTGCTCGTAGGCGGCGAAGTACTCACCGATCACCTCGGCGGACGGCCGTGCCGGATCGGCCCCGGTCAGCTCCATGCCCGGCAGCGCGTGCATCCCGTGCACCTTGCCGTACGTCAGCGACGGCCACCGGAACTGCCACGCGCCGCCCGGCGCGGGGGAGTGGTCCAGGACCACGGCGTCACGGCCGGGCTCGAAACCGGTGCGGCGCAGATGATAGGCGCTGGACAGACCCGCCTGACCGGCACCTATGACGACCACGTCGACCTCGCGCACGTTGTTCACGGTTCTACCAACAGGAGGCCGGCCGGAGATCTTCCCGGCCAGGCCGCGTGTGCCGGGGGCCCGGCGGATGGGCGAGGATGGAGGCATGTCGGATGCCTTCACCACACAAGTGCTGCACGTCGCCACCGGGACCCGGGAGCGGGTCGTCGACCTGACCGCCGACTGCGAGGCCTTCCTGCGCGAGGCCACGGCCGGCCGCGACGGCCTGCTGAACATCTTCACGCCGCACGCGACGGCCGGGATCGCGGTCCTCGAGACCGGCGCGGGCAGCGACGACGACCTGCTGGCCGCCCTGCACACCCTGCTCCCCGCCGACGACCGCTGGCAGCACCGGCACGGCAGCCCGGGGCACGGCCGCGACCACGTCCTGCCGGCCTTCGTGCCCCCGCACGCCACCCTCCCGGTGATCGAGGGCCGCCTGGCGCTCGGCACCTGGCAGTCGGTGTGCCTGGTCGACACGAACAAGGACAACCCGGAACGAAAGGTGCGCCTGTCCTTCCTGGCGGGCGCCTGATCCCGCTCGGGGACCTAGGCCGGTCGGCGCCACACGGAGACGTGCTTCGGCGAGTCCTCCGTGAACGGCGAGCCGTCCCAGTCCGCGACGCGCCGCTCCGGTTCGAGCCCGGCGATCCTGGCCATCAGATCCAGCTCGGCCGGCCACGCGTACCGGTGCCGGGAGGCGTCACGCCGGTAGCGGCCGTCCGAGCCGTCGCGGGTGAGGTGGTGCGAGACCAGCATCTGCCCGACCAGGTCGAAGGTGTCGAAGCCGAGATGCTCCTCGGAGACGTCGAACGGCACCGCGGTCCGGCCGGGCGGCAGCAGCCGCAGCGGCGGCACCCCCAGCTCGATCACGAACCGTCCGCCGGGCGCCAGATGCCGGGCCGCGTTGCGGAAGCACTCGACCTGCTCGTCCTGCGTGAGCAGGTTCGAGATCGTGTTGTAGACGAGATAGACCAGGGAGAACGCGCCCGGCACGGTCGTCGTCGCCATGTCCCCGATCACCACCGGCAGGGTCTCGGCGTCCACCTTGCGGCGCAGCACGGCCGCCATGTGCTCGGAGAACTCGACACCCACCACCGGCACCCCGCGCGCCCGCAGCGGCACCCCGACCCGGCCGGTCCCGATCGCGAACTCCAACGCCCGCCCGTCCCCGGCCAGTTCCGCCAGGAAGTCCACCGTCGGCTCGAGCACGGCCGCCGAGGTCATCACGGTCTCCTCCGTGTCGTAGCGTTCGGCCTCGGCGCGGCTCCACAGGTCACTGCTCGTCATGGGCGGCCACTCTGCCGGGCGGCCGCGGCCGCCGTCCACGCGTTTTCGCCCGGTCCGGGGCGGCCACCAGACCCAGGCGCTGGGCCCGCAGCACCGTGCTCAGACGGTCGCGGGTGCCGAGTTTGCGGTACAGGTTCTCCACGTGCTTGTGCACCGTGCGGGCCGAGATGCCGAGCCGCCTGCCGATCGCGTCCGCCGTCAAGGCGTCGGTCAGCAGGAACAGGACGGTGAGTTCACGGGGCGTCAGCGCCGCGTCCGCCGCCCGCTCCTCCGCCTCACCCGCCGGCGCGGCGGACCGGCGCCACTGTTCCAGCAGGTGCCGCTGCCCCTCGACGGCGGCGAGCAGCGGCTGGGCACGCTCGGCGGTCCGCAGCTGGTCCTCGGTGAAATCGGCCCCGGAACGGTAGACCAGGCAGCCGGTGATCGGCGCGACCGTCCCGGGCAGCGGAAGCGCCAGCACCTGGTCCAGGTCCAGCACCCGGCCGAGGACCCGCGCGGTCTCGCTCGCCCTCCAGGCTCCGCCCGCCAGCCGTCCGGCCGTCACCGGGGTCCGTCCGGGACCGCCCGCGTAGTGCCGGGCGAACGGATAGCCGGATCGCAGCACCCCCAGCTCCCGGGGGCCGAGCCGGCCCCACTCGGCGGCCGCGGTCGCCGCCATGCCGAGCGTGCCCGCGCCCTCGTTCCAGTCGTCCAGCTTGTAGATGAGGGTCTCGCCCTCGCACAGGTCGGTCAGCGCGTCGGCGAGCATCGGCCACAGCCGTTCGGGCTCACGCTCGTTCAGGGCGGCCACGGCCAGCCCGGTGAGGTGCTCGTAGGCCCTGTCCAGCCCCTGTGCCACGTGTTCCTCTCCGCCCTCGCCTCTACGCAGTAGTACGCATACCCATGCGGCCGTCCGCTGTCGCATGCTTCAACCGGGCACCGGGACCGGGCTCGGCGACGGGTCGTAGCGGGCCGCCGGCACGGGGGAGCGGCGGCCCGCGCCCGTCGCCGGCCCGGTCACCCGCCCCAGGCCGCGGCGCAGAGCACACGGTCGACCTCGTCCGCGTACCGCGCCGCGGTCAGCCAGGCCCGCGCGAACCGGCCCGGATCCGCCGGCAGCAGGCGGCCGAAGGCGTCACGCGTGCGTTCCGCCGCGGCCGCGAGCAGCGCGTCGAGGATATCGCCGGCCGTGGCCAGACCGTGCCGGTGCAACCGGTGGACGTCGGCTGCGGTGTTCCCCGGGAAGGCCAGCACCCGCCGGCCACCGGAGGCCGCCTGCTCGACCCGGCGGCGCAGCAGGTGCAGCGGCGCCTCCGGCGACGCGGGTACGACGCCGGCCGCGGCCGGTGACGGCAGATCCGCGTGCTGGAGCCGGTCCAGTCCCAGGTCGACCCGGCTTCCGGCGATCGTCGGGTGCTCGGTCGCGAGCAACTGGGCCCGGGCGTCCGGGGCCGCCATCAGCCGTGCGACGACGCGCAACCGCCGCCCGTGGACGGCCGCCAGCAACCGCAGGTTGTCGCGGTGCGGCAGCGACGGATGGTCGTGTGCCGCCGTCAGCCGCAGCGGCAGGCCGTCGCAGTCGGCCAGCAGGGCGTCGCCCGCCGCGCCGCGCACCACGCCGGTCGGGGTCACCTCCAGGAACAGCAGATCGGGACCGCCGCTCAGGATCCGTGCGACCTGCTCGGCCGCCGGCACCGCCCACAGCCGCTCCAGCGGTTCGTCCCGCCAGCCCGCACCGGACGCGCGCACGGCCCGTACCCCCGCACCCGCTCCAAGCCGCCCGGTCGGCGAGACCGTCGCCCCGGAGACGGCGAGGCCCGCGCGCGCCAACTCGCGGTGCGTCAGCGCCGTGTCGCCGATCCGTACCGCGCGGTCGGCGGCGCCGGCCGCCCGGCCCGCGCCGCCCGGGGCCACGTCCGAGACGGTGTACAGCCGCCCGTCGGCGTCGGCGGTCCAGGTGACGGCGCCCGCGTAGCCGCTCGCGGTCAGCACCGGCTCGGAGAAGAGGCCGTACAGCCGCAGCGAGCCGTCCGGGGTGTACGGCTGCCGTACGGTGCCACGCAGCCCGGCCAGTTCCGGACCCGTCGCGGAGCGCACGCGGTGCGCCACGTACAGGGTCTCCGACAGTGCCGTCACCAACTCGGCGAGCCGGAAGGCCGGGTCGGCCGCGCGGGCCGCCCGCAGCGCGGTGACCACGGCGACCACGGCGGTGGCCGCCCGGGGCAGCCCCGCCAGGCGCGCGGTGTGCGCGGCGCGCAGCAGCTCCGCCTGGAGCACGGCGCCCGAGCCGTCCGTACCGGCGTCGAGCACGGCCGCCGCGGCGGCGAACACCGCCTCGGCGGCCGTGTGTTGAGCAGGAGTCGCGGAGTCCTCGGCAGCGGGGGCGCGATCCTTCGGGACGGCCCGGCCGGAGTCCGGTACCCCGCCGGACTCGGAGGCGCCCGCCCGTGGCGTCGCCGCCCGTTCGGTGCCCGGCGTCGCGGTGGCGCCGTCGGGCACCTGGACCGCGGTGACTCCGTCCGACGGCGGTGCGGCCGTGGTGGCGTCGGGCGGCGGTGGCGGAGCGGTGGCCGGGTCGGCCACCGGGGCGGCGGATGCGGCGGCGGCGCGGTGCAGGCAGTCCGGGGACAGCAGGCAGCCGCAGCGGATGTCCGCCACGGTGGCCACGACGCCGTCGGGGGCGCGGAGTTCGAGCTCCGAGCCCTCGTCGTCGACGGTGATGCGTACGGTGTCGCCCTCCTGGACCGCGGGCCGGGAGGCCAGCTTGGCGACACCCGCGTCCAGCCGTTTGCGCAGCCGGGGCGAGAGCGACGCGACCAGTTCGGCGGTGACCGCCGGCGCCACTGCGGGCAGTTCGAGGCTCATGCGATCTTCTCCCCTACCCAGCGGGCGAGTTCGAGAGGGCTGAGGGCGGCGACCGGCATCCCGGCGGCCACCAGCTGTCCCGCGACTCCGGTGGAGTACCGGGGACGCCCAACGTCGTCCAGGCTGGCGCAGCCGAGCACGTGGCAGCCCGCGCCGACCAGCGCCCTGACCTCGGCGAGCAGCCCGCCGACCGGGTAGCCCTCCTCGAAGTCGCTGACCACGACGACCAGGGTCCGGGACGGCACCGTCACCAGCTCCCGCGCGTGCCGCAGCCCGGCCGCGATGTGGGTGCCACCGCCGACCCTGACCTCCAGCAGCAGCGACAGCGGGTCCTCGACGTGCTCGGTGAGGTCGATGACCTCGGTGGAGAAGGCGAGGAAGTGCGTGGAGAGGGTCGGTACACCGGCCAGCACCGAGGCCGTGAGCGCCGCCCACACGGTCGACGCCTCCATGGACCCCGACACGTCGGTGACCAGGACCAGCCGCCAGTCGGCGGCGCGCCGGGCCCGGGTCCGGAAGACCGGGCGTTCCGGTGTCACCCGGACCGTGCCGTCGGCGGCCCGCCGGGCGGTGGCCAGGTTGGCCCGCAGCGTGCGGGGCAGGTCCAGGCCGCCGCCAGGCCGCCTGCTGGGACGGGGCAGTACCGCGCCGTGCAGCGCGGGACGCAGCCGGGTCGCCAGCTCCTTGGTCAGCGCGTCGACCAGGCGCCGCACCAGCGGGCGCAGCGCGGCCAGCCGGGCCTCCGGCAGTCCGCCCGCGTGCCGCAGCACCGAGCGCAGCAGGTCCACGGAGGGGCGCACGCTGTCGGGGTCGAGTTCGGCCAGCACATCGTGACGGCCGGTCGCGGCGGCCGCCGCCAGCACTTCCTCCCGGATGCCCGGGCCGAACAGTGCCGCCAGCTCCTGCGACCACTCCCGCACTCCCGGATACGGCGCCTCCCGGCCGCCGCCGGTGCCGTCGCCGAGGTCCGACCGGCTGCCCTCGCCGCGACCGCTGCCGTACAGCTCGTCCAGAGCGGTCGCCAGCGCGCGCGCCCGGTCGGGGAGCTGGTCGGTGCGGCGGCCGAGCAGCAGGCGCCAGCGGTCGGCCGGCGACAGCCGGTGGTCCGGCGGTGCCGGGACCCCGGCGATGCCGGCGGCCACCGCCCGCTCCCGTGGCGGCGGCAGCAGACCCAGCTCGTCCAGGATCTCGCGGGCGGCGAGATCCGCGCGGGTCCAGGTGGCCAGCGCGGCCGGGTCGACGGCGCCGGTGTCGGCGACCCGGTCGGCGCCGAGGCGCTCCTCCACACCGGCCAACAGCCGGCCGCGGTCGGCCGGGGCCAGCGTGTCGAAACCGCCGCGCAGCGCGGGCAGCCGGTCGAGGAAGTCCCGGTCGGACAGCTCCGTCACCCGGCCCACCAGCGGCTCCAACGCCGGTGCCGCCGCCTCCAGCAGCCGCCCGGCGGCCGTCAGCAGCCCCGTCAGCCGGGCGGTGAGCGCGGTCCGCGACACCGCGTCGACGGCCCCGTCCACCCAGGAGGCGACCCTGTTCCCGAAGACCTCCGGGTCCTCCTGGCCGAGCAGGACCCGGACGGCTCCGGCGGCGCCCCGCATCAGCGGAGACCCGTCGGTGGCCAGCCGGGCCAGCGCGTCGGTGAGCCGGATGCCGCCCAGCAGGTCGGCCCGATGGGCGAGTTCGAGCAGGGCGTGCGCGTCGGACGGGTCCTCGGAGCCGGTGAGACCCTCGACCTGACGCACCGCGGCGGCGGTCAGCAGCCCGGCCACGGCGACCGCCCGCGCCGTACGGTCCTCGTCCGCGTCGAGACCCGCGACGTGACCGGCCCGCAGGCGGTCCAGCAGGGCCAGCGCGGCGAGCAGTTCGGGCAGGGTGCCGGAGTCCGGCAGCACGGCGGCGGTGTCGTCGAGCCGCTCGTCCACCAGGCTCGGCAGACCGCAGTGGGCCGCCTGCTCCAGGCCGTCGAGCACCTGCGCCGCCGTGGCGCCGCCCGCCGCCCGCTCCCGGCGCCGGCGCTCGCGCAGCAGGCCCTCGGCCGCCTGGACGAGGGTGACCCCGCGCATCCCGGCGGCCGTCAGCATCGCGGCGGTGGCCGGGGTCCAGCGCACCTCCCAGCGCGACGTGAGCGCGTCGGCGCCGCCGGTACCGGTCACCCGCCTGCGCTCGCCGTACGGCACCGAGCACAACGCCAGTCTGCGCAGGAGCAGTTCGCGGCGGCGGTCGAGATCCGAGCGGAAGGGGTCCAGCCGGAGATCGCGGGTGGCGCCGTGCTCCGAGGGACCTGGCAGGCCCAGTGCCGCGAGGTCGGCCTCCACGGCGGGGGCCAGCCCGCTTCGCGGGGCGCCGGGCGCCGGGGCGCCCGTGCGCTCGCCCACCAGCACTTTCTCCATCGCCCGTGCCACGGCCCGGCCGCGCCCGTACGGCTCTCCCTGCGCGAGCACGGTCTGCACCGCCTCGACCAGTTCGCCGCGGCCCGCGGCGGGCAGGCCCCGCAGCCCGGCGAGGTCGCCCGCGAGACGGATGATCTCCCGGGCGTCGGCGGGGCCCGAGGGGTGGCCCAGCTCGCGGAGCGCGGCACAGATCCGGACCGCCGATCCGGTCAACGCGTCCTCGAATGCGGCCGGTTCACCGGCCGCCTCCAGGACCAGGTGCTGCCATTCGGGGTCCCGGATGCCGGCCGGATACCCGGAGCGCTCGTCCAGGAGCGCGTAGGTGTACGGGATCAGCGAGGTGGTCCACTCGGGCGCGGACGGCCGGGGAGCAGCCGCTTCCGGGCGCGATGCGGCCGCGTCCGGGGGAAGGGCTGCCGCCTCCGGGCGAGGACCGGCCGCGTCCGGGCGGGAGCCGGCGACCGCCGTACGCCGTCCCGGGTCACCGTGCGAACCGACCAGTGCCGGTGTGTGGAAGGCGCCGACCACCACGGCCGCGCGTTCACCGTTCCTCGTGGCCTCCGCCAGCCGGGACCGCATCCACTCCTCGCGCCGCAGGTCGACCTGCGACACGGCCGACTCCTCCCGCAGCGCCCACCCCGTCAGCAGTGCCGCCCGGCGCACCGCCTCCGGCGCGGAACCGGGCGCGGCGGCCTCGACCAGCCGGTCCCACAGGTCCTCGCCCGGACGTCCGGTGAGCCGGGAACGCAGGGCGCCCGACAGCGGGCCCGGCCCCTGCGCCGCGTGTTCGCCCTCCTGCCATCCCCGGTCCGCCAGCGGCAGATCACAGGCGACCACCGGCACCGCGGCGCGCGCCGCCCACCGCACGGCGGCCAGCTCCGGGGAGAAGTCCGCGAACGGATAGAAGGCCGGGCCGGTGCCGCCGTCGGCCGGTGCCGCCGCGAGGGCCACCGGGGCGCGGGTGTCCCCGTGGGCCAGCCACGGCAGCCAGTCCTGCAGTTCGGCCGGCAGCTCGACGAGCAGGACGTCCGGCTTCGCCGCGTCCAGCAGCGCGGGCACCACCGCCGCCAGGGACGGCGCGTGGTGCCGTACGCCGATCAGGTAGGGCGCCGCCGGGTCGGTGAGCGCCGCGAGGGCCGCCTCGGGGGAGTCCGTCACGGCGTCATGCCTCCAGGACCGTGCGCAGGTCCCACAGCGTGCGCCAGGTCGCCGAGCCCTGTTCGGCGCGCCGTCGCACCGGACCGTCCCAGTAACCGCGCAGCCGGGCCGCGTCGGCGGGATCGTCCTTGCGCACCACCCCCAGGAGGTGTCCCGGGAGCAGGCCGAGGACGTCGCGGTCCCCGGGGAAGTAGGCCGCCGCCAGGGCCAGCGCGCCCGCCACCGACACGGCCTCGGCCGTGCTCATCACCGTGGACGGCCGCTCCACCTCCCAGCCTTCCGCGGACCGGCCCTCCCGCAGATCCCGGAACGCGGTGACCAGCGCCTCCAGCACCGCGTCGTCGACCTCGAAGGGCGCCCCGGCCCGCTCCACGGACGCCCGGGCCTGGCCGCGCACCAGCGCGGTCTCCGCGTCCAGGTCCGGGATCGGCCCCACGGTCTCGAAGTTGAAGCGGCGCTTGAGCGCGGCCGACATCTCCGAGACGCCCCGATCCCGCAGGTTGGCCGTGGCGATGAGGGTGAAACCGGGCGCGGCGTGCGCCAGAGCGTCGTCCGTGCCCGCCAGTTCGGGCACCGCGATGCGCCGCTCGGACAGCAGCGACACCAGGGAGTCCTGGACCTCCGGCAGGCAGCGGGTCACCTCCTCCACCCGCGCGACGGCGCCCCGGGACATCGCGGTGAGCACCGGCGAGGGGACCAAGGCCTGCCGGCTGGGTCCCTGGGCGAGCAGCAGGGCGTAGTTCCACCCGTACTTGAGCTGGTCCTCGGTGGTGCCCGCCGTGCCCTGCACGACCAGCCCGCTGGTGCCGCACACCGCGGCCGACAGCAGTTCGGAGAGCATCGACTTGGCGGTACCGGGCTCGCCGACCAGCAGCAGACCCCGCTCACCGGCGAGCGTCACCACGCAGCGTTCGACCAGGGCCCGGTCGCCGACGAACTTGCCCGCGATGGCCAGCCGGCGTGGCACGCCCGCCGGTACCCCGGCGTCGTCGGGCAGCCGCAGCGCCTGCCCGCCGCTGCCCATGACGAAGGTGACGACGGCCCGGGGCGTGAGCCGCCAGGCGGGCGGCCGCGGCCCGGCGTCGTAGGCGGCGAGGAAGGCCAGTTCGGTGGCGTACCGGTCCTCGGGCGGCACGATCTGGCGGGGTGGAGCGGTCGGAGCGGTGGCGGCGGTCATCGGCGGTCGTCCTTCACGGTGGTACGGAGCTTGGTCATCGGCGGCGGCCCGCGCGGGTGGCCCGGGTGGTCAGCTGTTCGTAGGCGGGCGCGTCACCGGCCCGCACGCGCTCCCAGGCGCGGGCGAACAGCTCGGGCACCGGGACCAGCGGCAGGGTGCGGTCACCGTCGGAGACCGGGTAGAGGGCTTCCTTCCAGGTCTCCAGAGGGAGCGCCGGGGCGCTGAGGTCGCGCCAGCCGCCGGGCAGGAACAGGGTGCGGCCGGCCCGTGGGCGCTTGGCCTCGACGACCAGGCCGCTCGCGGCCAGTTCGGCGCGCGCCTTCTTCGCCCGGGCGGGCTTCCAGCCGGTCCAGCGCGCGCAGTTGCGGTCGGTGGGGTCGGGCAGCGCCAGCAGCTGGAGGTAGAGCGTCGCGGCGTCCTCGCCGAGACCGTGGGCCGCGGCGGCCTCCGCGACCAGCGCGGGCACGCTGACCGTGGGGTCCTGGGCGTGCCCCGCGGGCCCCTCCGCCGCGAGGGCGCGGGCGAGGTCGTCGCCGAGGATCGTCCGCACCGCGTGCAGCCCGGCCCTACGTCCTTCACCGGCCAGGCCCTCCAGCAGTCCGAGGACCGGGTCGTCCGCTCCGCCGAGCGCGGCGGGCCGGACCATGACGTGCTCCGTCTCCCCGTACCAGGGCCGCAGCGCCAGCGCGTCGCCGACGAGGGTCAGTCCGTCGGCGCCGGCGCCGCCGGACTCGGGCAGACCGAAGACCTTGCGCAGCTGGACGGAGGTCGGGCCGCCCTTCTCCGTCCAGTCCAGGCCCAGGTCGAGCAGCAGTCCGGGGTCGGACAGGCGGCGGCGCAGCGCGGTGTGCCCGTCCGCCAGTCCGGCCCGCAGCGGATGTCCGTACGGCAGCAGGTACGCGAGCGCCGCCAGGCTGCCCACCGCACCGGCCAGCACGTACGAACTGGGCACCGCCGAGGGGTCGACGGGTGTCGGGGCGCCGTCCTTGTCGGGCCGGAACTCCGTGGTCCGGGCGAGCCAGGGGGTCCGCCCGGGGTTGAGCACGGCCTCCGCGTGCGCGACATCCATGCCGGCGAGATCGGTGCTGAGGTCCTCCGGGAGGCGCACCAGGGTGGCGAGCCGCTCGGCCCAGTACCGGGCCGCGGCCGCCGTGTCGGGGCCCGCGCTCCACAGGGTGGCCGGGTCGTCCGGCAGCAGCGCGCCGAGCAGCGCCCGCTGTTCGTGCGGATCGAGGGAGTTCAGCAGCTCGGCGCCGAAGCCGCGCTGACGGGGTTTCAGCCCCATGGTGGCGAGGCCGTCGGCCTCGGGCGCCTGCGGATGTCCGGCCAGCAGGACGGTGGCCTGGAGCGGGCCGAGCCCGCCGTGAGTCGCGGACACCAGCTCCTCGGCAGCCCCGGCCCGCCAGGGTGCGGCGCCCCGCTCCCGGACCAGCCGGGTCAGGTCCGCGAGCCGGTCCGCCGGGATGCCGGTGGTGTGCCTGGTCTCCCGGACCAGCGTGAAGTGCCCCACGGCGCCGAACGCGCCGGACGGATCGTGGTCCAAGGCCAGCCACTCGACCTCGCCCTGCCGGGTGTCCACGCTCTGGCAGCCGAGGACCACGACCGTGCGGCCGTCCCGGCGCAGCACCTGTCCCGCCCGCTGCTGCTTGTCGTGCGGTTCGCTCAGCACCACCTCGCGCAGCGTGTTCCCGAGGCCGGGGAGCGGCCCCTCGGCCAGCGCGTCGAACAGCAGCAGCAGCGGCTCCCGCTGCACGTCGGAGAAGGCCGGTGAGGCGGCGCGGTAGGCGAGCGGGCGCAGGACGCCGAGGACGGCCGGCCAGATCGCACCGATGCCGGGCACGGTGTGCTCGTCGCTCAGCCAGCCGTCGCCGACGGCGAGCCGCTCGGAGCCCGGCAGCGGCCTGCCGTCGGCGGGTTTGCCGGACAGCACGTGGTTCACCGAGCGGATCTGGCGCAGTGCGGCCCAGCCGTTCTGCCACGAGTTGTGCAGCGTCACGATCCCGGCGACGGCGTCGTGCAGGGACCGGTCCCCGCCGTGTTCCGGTGCGTAGTCGGCGAACATCCCCTCCGTCCGCCGCCGGGGCTGCCGCGGCCGTTCCTGCGGGGGAGCGGCCAGGGACGCGGCCGACTCGGCGACCCGCAGCGCCGCCCGGACCAGCGCGGCCACACCGGTCAGCAACCGCCGGTCGGCCAGTGCGGGCAGCGACCGCGCCACCGCGGCCTCGGTGACCTCTTCGGCGGACGGCACCGCGGACCTCGCCCGCTCGTCCTGTCCGGCCCCGGCCAGCGCCTGCCGCCGTTCCTCCAGCGCCGTCGCCGTGGCCCTCAGCAGCTCACCGGCCGCCTCGTCGGTCAGGGCCCGCAGCTCACCGGAGCCGCGTTCGTCGCGGGGGCGCAGCGCGTGCCAGAACGCGACCGGCGGCACCAGCCGGGTGCCGGCCGCGTACATCCCGCCGGACTCGCCCAAGGACGTCCGCCCGAGCTCGGTGCCGTCGCTCGCGTGCAGGGCGACGCTCCGGTAGGTCTGCGCGGCGATCGGCTCCGCCCCGCCCGGCAGGCGCAGCGCGCCCAGCGGCACCCCCGGGACCCGGCCGTTGCGGGCCGCCCGCAGCGTCACCGTCCGCCCGTCCGGTGTCCCGGCGACGGTCCGGGCCTCGGCGCCCTCGCCCTCGGTGCGCACCCAGCGGCCCACAACCGTGCCGTCGGTGCCGAACGGGCTGTCCTCCAGGCCGGGTTGCAACGGCAGCACCTCGCACGAGCCGTGCAGCAGCGAGGCGTCCTCACGGACGGCCGACGCCAGCAGCGCCGGCAGCGAGGCCCGGCCGTGCTCACCGGTCACCGGGTCGTACTCCAGCCACACCGACTGCCGTCCCTGCCGGCCCTGGCGCCAGTAGGTGGTGCCGTCGCCCAGCACCGGCCGGCTCGGCGGCAGGACCGTGTCACCGGCGTGCAGGGTGCGGCCGCCGGTGGCTCGGCCGCCACCGGGCAGCGGGACGGAGGCGTTGTCCGCGTCCATGCCGGACCACCAGCCGGGCACCTGCTCGCCGCCGAGCGGGAACACCTCGGAGGGACGGTTCGACCAGTAGCCCCGCTGCTTGGAGCCGTCGCGCCACAGCACCAGCAGCTCGCCGTCGGAGTACCGGAACCGGGGGCGCTGCCAGCGGTCCAGGTCGGCCGGCAGCCGCAGGTCGTGCGTGAGCAGCACCCCTTCGGGGCCGACGACGACCGCCTTGTGACCGCGGGCCAGGATCAGCGCGGGCCAGGCCTCGGTCACCGACAGCGTGTCGTCGCGGTCCTTGCGCACCTCGGAGTCGAGCAGTGCCAGCGCCTCCTCCAGCGCGGGCCAGCCCAGTTCGTCGAGGATCCCGGCGCGGAGGGTGCGGCCGAGGACCGGCACCACGTCGTACGAGGCGAGCCGCCGGACCGCGGGCGCGCTCTCCTGCACCACCGTCCGGAAGGGGCGCAGCCGCTCCAGCTTCGTGCCGGCGCCGGGCAGTCCGGTCGTGGCGGCGAACTCCGTGGTCGCCTCCCGCAGCCACTCGCGCAGCACGTCGCCGAGGACCGGATGGGCGGCGACCCGGGGGAGGTCCGAGGACCCGCGTCCCCGTCCGAGCCCTTCGACGGCCTCGCACAGCATGTCCCGGTAACGGGATTCGGCGGCCAGTGCTTTCAGGTCCCGCTGCCCCGGCCGCTCGTCGCGCAGCCAGTCGCTCAGCGGCAGCCGGATGTCCGCGTCCACCTCGGGAGCGGTCAGCGCGATGCCCTCCGCCACGCACAGGTCCAGGAGATCCAGGTCGGCTCCGGCCTGCCAGCGTCCGGTGAACAGGTCCACGGGCCGCCCGGACGCCCGCAGCCGGGGCGCCATCCGCTCGACCAGCGCCAGCGTGGCGGGGGAGCGGTGCGAGTACGCCGATCCGTGCTTGCGGTGCTGGGCCCACCGGCTCAGCCAGTCCGCCGCGTCCACCTCCGCGCCCGCCTCGTCGGTGAGCAGCGGGTCCGCGCCGCACTCGGCCAGCAGCGCCAGCCAGAACTCGTCGTCCGCCACCTGGCGGCCCAGCCCGGCCGGCATGATCTCCAGCAGCCGCACCCGGATCTCGGGCCGGGACGCGGCCAGGACCGGCAGCACCCCCCGGTACGCGTTCCAGAACGAGGCCGGTGCCCGTACGGCGGCCGGGGACGCGATCAGCTCCGCGACCAGCGCGCACTCCTCGGTGACCCGGCCCAGACCCGCCGCCTTGATCAGCCCGCGCGCGTCCTGCGGCAGCGAGGCGTAGGGCGGCATGCCGGCCGCGCAGCGCTCCACCGTCAGCTGCCGGAACTGTGCCCAGGCGTCAGCCGGTTCGAGCCGCCGGGCGAGGTCCTTCACGTACTCCTTGAGCGCCTTGACCGTGAGCGCTCCGGCGAAGGCGAACTCCAGGAACACCGCACGCTGCCGCTCCTCGTCCACGGCCAGCGCGTGCACCCGCTCCGCCTCGCGGGCCTTGCCGAAGAAGGCCGCCGCGTAGGTGGCGTTCTCGTACCGCAAAAAGACCCGCGCGGCCTGCTCGTAGAAGGTCGGCAGGAAGTGCGGAACGGCCCGGCCCAGCCGCTCGCCGAGCGCCTCGAAGCCCTCCTTCGCGGTGCCCGGCCTGGACTTGGCCTGCCGGGCCAGCCGCTCGACGTCCTTGACCAGGGCGAGGGCGTGGTGGCCGTTGGCCGGGTCGTGGACCAGCGCCCAGGCCGGGAAGCCCAGGGTCTCCCGGCGCACCTGGCCGACCTCGGGCGCCTCCGGCTCCCGGGTGAGCCCGAGGAACTCCAGGGCCAGGTCCTCGGCCTCGCCGAGGGTGCCGGGCACCAACCGGACCACCGGGCGGTCGTCCAGGGCGGGATGGGTGTAGGTGCGGGCGGTCAGGACGTCGGCGTCCTCGCGCCGGGTCGTGCCCGACGGCAGGATCGCTCCGGCGTCCAGCAGCGCGGCCGTCGTGGTGTCGTCGTACGTGGTCATGCCGCCCGCTCCTCGTCCTCGATGTCCCGCCCGGCGTACAGCGCCGCCGCCATCCGCATGCCCTCCGACCAGGCGACCGGGCCGACCTGACCCAGCTTCAGCGCCCGGCCCGCCGGGTCGGTCCACACGAGCGGGCCGGTCTCGGTCTCGCTGTAGCCGTCGAAGTCGCCGACCCAGACCCGGGCCTCGATGCCCCGGCCCTCCTCCAGCACGGAGCACACCGCGTGGCCGCCGCGGACCCGGTAGCCCAGCTGCGTGGCCCTGCCGTGCAGGAAGCGCAGCTCCTTGAACGTGCCGCCCGCGTACTCCTCGACCTGGACGGCGTCCGCGTCCAGGCCCGCCGGGCGGTGCCAGACCTCGCGGAAGAGCTGCGAGGCCTTCTGCTCGACGCCCAGCTCGACGGCGAACTCCCGCAGCTCCGCGAGGTCTTCGAGGAGCACCGGGTGCGGCAGCCGGACCAGGGCGGGAGCGATGCGCACGGTGTCGCCGTCGAGATCCACCAGACCGAGTCCGCGCTCGGCGTCGGCGTCCCGCAGGAACCCGGCGACCTCACCGTCGGCGCCGGTGACCACCAGGTCGCGCAGCGCCGCCTGCCAGGCCGGGTCGGGCCAGACGCGGGTGAGGACCCGCAGCGGTACCGCCAGGGAACGGGTCAGCCACCGCTCCACGTCGGCCAGGCACTGCCGTTCGTGCCGCTCCAGCCACTCGGCCAGCTGCCGCAGTCCCGTGACCGCCGGATCGTCCGCGAGCTTCGCCGGCACGGACTTCAGCCGCCGTCCCGCCGCGTTGCGGCAGACCACTTTCCCGTCGTCCAGGGCCACTTCGTAGTCCCCGGCCGTCACCCACCCCATGCGTGCCTCCCCGCACCGCAGTGATCAAGTGCTGGCGACTGTAGGCGAGACCACTGACAACGCCCGGCCGAGACCGCGGCGGCGGTGGAAAAGGGCGTCCCTGCGCAGGTGAGCGGGCCGGTGCGGACCCGGAAGACGGGACATGCGAACGGCCCCGGTCCGTGCGCGGACGCGCCTGGACCGGGGCCGTACGAACGGGACGCGGGCGGGGTCTCAGCCCTGCCCCGCCTCCTTCTCCCGCTTGAGGTTCTTCAGGCGCGCGCCCTCCTTGCGGACCTCCGCCTGGGTGGCGCGCTCCTTCTCCAGCCACTCGGGCAGCTCGCGCCTGAGCTCCTCGATCTGGTCGGTGGTGAGCGGTTCGGTCACTCCGCCGCGCGCCAGGCCCGCGATCGACACGCCGAGCCGCTCCGCGACCACCGGACGCGGGTGCGGCCCCTTGGCCCGCAGCTCGCGCAGCCACTCGGGCGGGTCGTTCTGCAGCGCGGTCAGCTCGGCGCGCGAGACGACACCCTCCTGGAAGGCGGCGGGCGTGGCGGGCAGGTACACACCCAGCTTCTTCGCCGCGGTCGCGGGCTTCATCGTCTGGGTGGTCTGGTGCGAACTCATGAGCCCAAGGGTATCGGCCGGGTGCGGATACGCCGACCACGGCCGATGCGGGGCCGCCGCCCCCGGGCGGTTAACCTGGCCGGGTGACAGGCTCGGAGGAAACACCGTCGTTCCGGCTCGCGTACGTCCCCGGCGTGACGCCCGCCAAGTGGGTACGGATCTGGCACGAGCGGCTGCCAGGCGTCCCCCTCGCCCTCCATCAGGTCACGGCCGCCGAGGCGGCCGGAATGCTGCGCGCGGGCGACGCGGACGCCGGTCTCGTACGGCTCCCGGTGGACCGCGCGTTCTTCAGCGCGATCCCCCTCTACACCGAGGCCACGGTGGTCGTCGTCCCCAAGGACCACGTGTTCACGGCGGCCGACGAGGTCACCGTCGCCGACCTCGCCGACGAGGTCCTCCTGCACCCCCTGGACGACGTCCTGGACTGGGACGCGCCGCCCGGCGAGCCCGCCTTCGAGCGTCCGGCGACCACCGAGGACGCCGTCGAACTGGTCGCCGCCGGCATCGGACTGCTGGCCGTCCCGCAGTCGCTGGCCCGGCTGTACCACCGCCGGGACCTCACCTACCGGCCGCTCACCGACGCGCCTCGGTCGGCCGTCGCGCTGTCCTGGCCGGAGGAGGCCACCACCGACCTGGTGGAGGACTTCATCGGCATCGTCCGCGGCCGCACGGTCAACAGCACGCGCGGCCGCCAGTCCGACCAGGCGCCGCAGGGATCCCCGGCCGCGCGGACCCAGCCGAAACGCCCGCAGAAGGCGACCGCGGCGGGCCGCGGCTCCCAGGGCCGGGCCGGAGCCGGCGGGGGCAGGCGCACCCAGTCCGCCAAGCCCGCGAAGCGCGGAAAGCCGCGCCGCCGGTCCTGATCCGCGTCCGCTCCCGCCGCGACCCGGACCGGATGTTCCCGCCGCCGACCGCGGACGGAGCCCTCGCTCAGCCCGCGCGCGGCCGTTTCCCCTGGCCACCGCCGGTGCCGCGGTCCGCGGTGACGCGCGCACCCCGCCTTGATGGGCACCGGCCCGAGCGGTTCAGTCGTCGTGCGGTGTGTGCGAGCGTTCGCGCAGGTCGGCGACCGCCAGGCACAGCGCCACCAGGATGAAACCGACGGACGTGAGCAGACCCAGCTGAAGAGCCTCGACGGCCGGGCCGCCGTTCGCCAGGTGGGCGAAGTACACCGCGCCCACCACGGCGATCCCGGCCGCCGAGCCGACGCGCTGGCCGGTCTGCAGGACGCCGCCGGCCGCACCGGCCCGCTTCACCGGGACGAGGGTGAGCGTGAGCGTCGTGTTGGGGGAGACCGTGACACCGGAGCCGATCCCGCCGATGATCATCGGCACCGCGGCCGCCCACCCCAGGTCCTCCAGCGGTACCAGCCACGCCACGGCGGCGATCCCGAGCAGCCCCACCGCCACCCCGCCGAGACCGATGACGACGATCTTGCGCCCGTGGCGCACCACCAGCCGGCCGCCGAGGGCGGCCCCGACCGCCGAGGAGACGGCGAACGGCATCACCGACAGGCCCGAGGCCAGGGCGCTGTAACCGGCCGCGTTCTGCAGGAACAGGGCGAGGACGAAGAAGACCGTGGTGAAGCCCGCGAAGTAGCTCAGGCTGATCAGCGCGCCGCGGGTGAAGGACCGCAGCGAGAACAGTTCCAGGTCGACCAGGGGCGCCCGTCCGAGCCGTCCCATCCGGCGTTCCCAGACCCAGAAGAGGCCCAGCAGCAGCGCGCCGACCGGCAGCAGCGACCACTTCAGCCGTCCGTTCCACTGCTGCTCCTGCACCAGCGGCAGCATCAGCGCGAGCACGCCGGAACCGAGGAGCACCACTCCGACGGGGTCGAACTCCTCGCGCCGTCCGGTCGATCCGGGGAAGCGGGGCAGCAGCCGCAGGCCGGTGGCGAACGCGGCGATCCCGATGGGCAGATTGACGAAGAACACCCACCGCCAGCCGTCTCCGCTACCGGCCGCGTCGATGATCAGACCGCCCGCCAGCGGGCCCACGGCCGTCGAGACGCCGATGACACTGCCGAGCAGCCCGAAGGCCTTGGCCCGCTCCGCGCCCTGGAACATCTGCTGGATCAGCCCCGTGGTCTGCGGGGCGACCATGCCCGCGGCCGCGCCCTGGATCAGCCGGAACGCCACCAGCCAGTCGGGGCTCGCGGCGAGCCCGCAGGCCGCCGACGCCACCGTGAAGACGGCCAGCCCGAGGAGGAAGGCCTGGCGCCGCCCGCGGATGTCACCGAGTCGGCCGGCCGGGACGAGCGCCAGCCCGAAGGTCAGGGAGTAGCCCGAGACCACCCAGGACTGGGCGGCCTCCGACGCGCCGAGCCCGTGCTCGATCGAGGGCAGTGCCACGTTGACGATGGAGGTGTCGAGCAGTGAGATGAAGCCGGCCGCCAGACACACCCCGAGCGCCCGCCACCGCCGGTCGTCGGAGGCCGGTCGTCGCGGCTTCGCCCAGGTCGTGGTCATGCCGCCACGCTAGGCAGCCGCCACCCGGGTCGCACGACCGGCGGAGCGAACGGCTGGCGGCGCTGCTCCGTACGGGTGGCCGTGACGGCTTTCGGGTGGCCGCGACGGCGTCACCCGCGTGCGGCCCGGCCGATGGACTCGACCAGGGGCAGCAGCCGGTGGGGGACGCGTTCGCGCAGCGCCACCTCGGTACGGGTGCGCACCACGCCCGGCAGGCTGATCAGCTTCTGGATCACGTCCTCCAGGTGCGCGTTGTCCCGTGCCACCACCCGGGTCAGCAGGTCGCCGCCGCCCGTGATCGAGAACGCCTCCACGATCTCCGGCACGGCGGCCAGCGCGTCCCCGACGTCGTCGAGGTGGCCCTGGGTGACCTCGATGTGCACGAAGGCCAGCACCGGATGGCCCAGCGCGGCGGGGGAGAGGGACGGACCGCCGCCGGTGATCACGCCGTCCCGCTCCAGCCGGTCCAGGCGGGCCTGGAGGGTGCCCCGGGCGACGCCGAGGATCCGGGCGTACTCGCGCACGCTGGTGCGCGGCTGCTCCAGCAGCAGGTGCAGGATGCGGGTGTCGAGCTCGTCCACGGCCATGGCGGCTGACTGTACCAATGGCTCAGTGAGGATTCCGGTCGAGCTGCGCCAATGGTGCTCCGGGTGGCCAGTGGGGCGAAACGATATTGAGCCAGTGGCCCAGTGAATTCGGGAACACTTGAGCCAGTCGCCCCGGCAATGCTCTCATGGGGGTGTCGATGGCGCTGCGGAATCCCGCGGCGCCATTTCTGTGCCGTCCATGGGAGGGGAAGCAGTGCTGAAGAGGGCGTTCACGGCTCCGGACCCGGGCCGGGTGCGGCTGCGTTTCGCCGGGCGGGCCGTGCTCGGCATCGGCCTCGCCGTCGTGCTCTGCGGGGCGGCCGGGCAGCCCTTGGCGGGCGCCGTCACCGGCGGTCTCGCCGCGCTGCTCGCCCTGTTCACGGTCGCCGACGCCACCGTGCGCGGGCAGGCCGTCACCACCGCGCTGCTGCCCGTCGTGGGCCTCCCCGTGCTGGCCGCCGCGGCGGAACTGCACGACGTGCCCGTCGCACGGGACCTGGTCTTCCTCGCCGTCGTCGGCGCCGGCGTGTACGCGCGCCGCTGGGGGCCGCGCGGCCACAGCCTCGGCGTGTTCGCCTTCATGACCTACTTCGTGGCCCAGTTCCTGCACGCCACGCCCGGACAGCTGCCCCGGCTGTACGCCGCCGTGCTGCTCTCGGTGCTCGCCGCGGCCGTCGTCCGCTTCGGCCTGTGGTGCTACGAACGCCACCTGCCCCCGGCGCCCGTACCGGCCCCGCCCGCCGGCCGCGGCCTGGCCCGGGTCACCACCCGGCAGGCGGTCCAGGCGACCGCGGGCGCGGGTTTCGCGCTCGTCGTCGGCCAGGCGGTGTCGGGACAGCGCTGGTACTGGGCGGTCGGCGCCACCTGGTGGATCTTCGTCAACACCGCCTCGCGCGGCGAGACCCTGGTCCGGGGGTTCCGCCGGGTCCTCGGGACCGTCCTCGGCATCGCGCTCGGCCTGCTCGTCGCCGTCCCCGTGCAGGGCGCCCCGGTGCCCACCGCGGTACTGACCGCGGTCGCCGTGTTCGGCATCTTCTACGCGGCCGCCGTCTCCTACACCTGGATGATGCTCTCGGTGACCCTGCTCGCCGAGCTGCTCTACGGCCTCCTCGGCGTCCTCACCCCCTCCCTGCTGGTGCTCCGGCTGACGGAGACCGCGGTGGGCGCCCTCGGCGCCGGACTCGCCGTGCTGTTCGTGCTGCCGGTCACCACCCACCTGACCACCGACGCCTGGATCCAGCGCGCCCTGCGCTGCGTCCACGCCTGCACGGCCGAGGCCGCCGCCAGGCTCGCCGGGTCGGCCACCGCCGATCCGGCACCCCGCGTCGCCGAACTGGAGCAGTTGCTGGGCCGGGTCAGGCTCTCGGTCGCCCCGCTCGTCCACCCGCTCAGCCCCATGCCGGGACGCAAGCGGCGTGCCCGTCGTGTCCTGGCCCTGCTCGACGACTGCGCCCGGGAGATCCGCGGCCTGGTCGTGGTCGCCGCCGACCCCGAGGCCTCCCACGACGCCCGGCTGGCCGCCGCCTGCTGGCGCGTCGAGGCGGCCGTGGAGGCGCTGACCCGGGGCTCCGCGCACACCGCCGGTCCGGCCGAGCAGCCCACCGAGCCCGCCCTCGCCCATCTGCACGGCGTGGAGCGGGCGCTGGCCGAACTCGCCGAACCGCTGCGCGCCCCCTCCCGCTCGCCCCTGATCGGGGCCTGACACGCGCCGCCCCGGACATCCTGGTCTAGACCGCAAACTGCTACCGTCGGCCCCGGACCGGCTCGTACTGACTCGTACCGGCTCGTATCGAGAGGGGACACCGGTGACAGACGGCGGCAGACGGCGGAGGGCCTTCATCGGGTCGTTCACGGCGGCGGGCGGACCGGGAGTCGTCACGGCGGCGGTCCATCCGCACAGTGGCGCCCTGGCCCTGCTGGAGAGCGTCGGCGGCGTGCCCGACCCGTCGTACCTCGCCCTCGCACCCGGCGGGCGCACCCTGTACGCGGTCAGCGAGACCGCCGACGGGGCGGTGGCCGCCTACCACGTGCACGACGACAAGCCCCGGCTCGCCGGACCGCCCGTCCCGGTCGACGCCAGCGGCCCCACCCACCTCAGTGTCTTCGACGGCCATGTCCTGACCGCCAACTACGGCTCGGGCAGCGTCAGCGCCGTCCCGGTCCGTCCCGACGGCACCCTCGCGCACACCGTGTCCGGAGTGCTCCGGCACAGCGGCTCGGGCCCGCACGAGCGCCGTCAGCGCGGCCCGCACGCCCACCAGGTCCAGCCGGACCCCAGTGGCCGCTGGGCGGTCAGCGTCGACCTCGGCACCGACTCGGTCCGCGTGTGCACCCTCAAGGACGGCGTGCCGGCCGTCCACCGCGAGTTCGCGCTGCGCCCCGGCTCCGGCCCCCGCCACCTCGCGTTCCACCCCGGCGGCCGGTACGTCTACGTGGTCAACGAACTCACCCCGACCGTCACCGTCTGCCGCTGGGACGCCGCCAACGGCGCCCTGAAGCCCCTCGCGGAGACTCCCGTACTGCCCGGCGCCCCGGCGGGCGACGCCTACCCGTCCGGCATCGCCGTGTCGCCCGACGGCCGCTTCCTGTGGACGGCGACCCGCGGCGAGGACGTCCTGTCCACGTTCGCGGTCGACGGGGACCAGCTCCGCCTGACGGCCACGGTCCCGTGCGGAGGCCACTGGCCCAGGGCCCTCACCGAGTCCGGGGGTTTCCTCTACTCGGCCAACGAACGCTCCGGGGACATCACCTGGTTCGCCGTCGACCGGGAGACGGGCGTACCGCGGTACGACGGCTCCGTGGTGATCCCGGCGCCGTCCTGCGTCGTCTTCGACTGAGCCGCTCCGGTCGCCGCGCGACGGGCGTGCGGACCCCACCCGGAGGGAATCGACCGGTCCCTGGGCCCGGAAAAGACCGACGGGCCCCTTCCGGGAAGGGACCCGTCACGGACACACATGAGGGCGTCAGCGCACCGGCGTGCCCTGCGGCTGCTGCGGAGCGATCCCCAGCGCCGTCGTGTACTTGGCCAGCGCGAGCTTGCCGATCGCCGGGTACGGGCCCAGCGGCTCGGCGGTGGCGCATCCGGCCTCCTCGGCGGCAGCCGCCAGCAGTTCCGCGTCGATCTCGGGACCGATCAGGTACGGCGCCAGCGCCAGCTGCTGCGAGCCGGCCGCCCGCAGCTGCTCCGCGATGGAGGAGATGGAACCCTCCTGGTCGAGCGCCGCGGCCATCACCGGCACGGCCAGGCGCGCGGCGAGCAGCATGCCGGTGATCCCGGCGGCCTGCACGGCCTCCTCGCCGCCCACGGAGGCGAGGATGATGCCGTCGGCGGCCGTCGCCACCGTGAACAGGCGGGCACGGTCGGCGCGGGCAAGACCGGCCTCCGACAGGCGCACGTGCAGCGCCTCGGCGAGCAGCGGGTGCGGGCCGAGGACGTCGGTCAGGTCGGCGGCGATCCGGCTCTCCATGACGGCCTGGCGGACCTGGCGCAGCAGCGCGCTGTCCGGGCCGGCCAGCAGCGGCACGACGACCGCGACCGGGCCGTCGGGCATCTTGACGCCCTCGACACCGGCGGCGACGGCCTGCTCGTAGCGGGCGGTGCGCTCCTCGGCGGCGCGGGTGAGCACGGACTGCAGGGTGGGGAACTCGTCGTCGTCCCCGTCCAGGTAACCGATGCGGGCGTCCAGGCCGGGCAGCTCGGAGCGGGCGATGCTCACGACCTCCTCGGCGAGGCCGCGCGTGGCCGTGCTGGGCGTACCCGGCACCGCGAGGACGAGCGCGGGCGCGTCCTCGGGAGCCACCAGCGGCTCGGGTCGGCGGTGCCGCCCGGGCTGGCGAGGTCGCGGCATTCGTACTGGCAGGCCGGACGCGGGCCCAGTGGGGGAGCTCATGGCGACGCATGTTACTGGCTTATTGGGCTCCCCTGTTCGGGGAGGGTGCAGGTGAGCGGTATCCGTCCGGTTTTGTCTGATGAGTTACGCATGATTCGGAGGTGATCCCGTCACCTGTCGGACAGTTCATGTCCCGGTCGGATCAATCCCTTTTTGTGTGTACGGCGAAGAGCGGCTCTTCCTCGTCCCCGGGAGGGGTCAGGAGCGGCCGGTGCGGTGCCCTGACCGGTTGCGGCGCAGGTCGGCGGCGGGGCGGTCGGTGTCCGGGATCCCGCCGCCGTCCGGTTCAGGCCAGCCGCCAGTCCACCGGCTGACCGCCCTGCTGGATCAGCAGGTCGTTGGCCCGGCTGAACGGGCGGGAGCCGAAGAAGCCGCGGTCCGCCGACATGGGCGAGGGATGCGCGGACTCCACCGCGGGCAACTGGCCGAGCAGCGGGCGGAGGTTGCGGGCGTCGCGGCCCCACAGGACGGACACCAGCGGCTTGCCGCGCCCCGCCAGCGCCCGGATCGCCTGCTCGGTGACCTCCTCCCAGCCCTTGCCCCGGTGCGCTGCGGGGCTGCGCGGCGCGGTCGTGAGCGCCCTGTTGAGCAGCAGGACGCCCTGCCGGGTCCAGGGGGTGAGGTCGCCGTTGGACGGCTGGGGGAGGCCGAGGTCGGTGTTCAGCTCCCGGAAGATGTTGATCAGGCTGCCCGGCAGCGGGCGCACGTCGGGCGCGACCGAGAACGACAGGCCCACCGCGTGCCCCGGGGTGGGATAGGGGTCCTGACCGACGATCAGGACGCGGACGTCGTCGAAAGGCTGCTGGAAGGCCCGCAGGACGTTCGGCCCGGCCGGGAGGTAGGTGCGTCCCGCGGCGATCTCCGTGCGCAGGAAGTCGCCCATCGCGGCGATCTGTCCGGCCACGGGTTCCAGGGCCTTCGCCCAGCCCGGTTCGACGATTTCATGCAAGGGTCGTGGTGCCACGGCGTCACCCTACTGCCGTACACGGGGCGGTGATCAAGCGGTGACCACGGGACGACCGAGGATGACCGGACCGTCCGTTCCTACGACAGAAATCGTGGCCTTCGGACGGTTCGCGGGAACGGGCCGCCGCCGTGGTGCCGGGCGGTCGGGGAAGGCGTCCGGATCCGTTCCGGAAGACGCCTGCGCGAGCGGGCCCGGTCGTGCGACCGTCGACTCGGAGGTTCGCCGTGAGCAACGGGGCGGCCTCTCCCGTATGGGAGGGCGGTCCGGCCTGTCCGTGCGCGCGTGAGGAGGATGCCTTTGAAGGCGTTCCGTGGTCCGAAGGTCTGGTTGTGGCGCTGGCGGCGCAATCCGCTGAAGCGGCGCGGCGACACGCTGGAGGCCTGGGTGCTGCTCGGCGCCTGGCTGTTCACGCTGGCGGCCGGGGTGGCCGGCGGGCTCGCGGCGGCGCGGTCGGTGGAGGGCGGTCTGGCCCGTGAGCGCGCGGAGTGGCGGCCGGTCGTGGCGCACGTCCTGGACCGTGCCCCGGGAGGGTCCGGAGCCGAGACGGAGACCGAGTCCGGGTCCTCCGGCGGCGAACGGGTCTGGGCCAGGGTGGGCTGGACCGTCGCCGACGGCTCCGCGCACACCGGCCAGGCGCGGGTCGGCGCGGGCAGCGGCATCGGCACACCGGTCACCGTCTGGACGGACCTCCACGGGCATCTCGTGACTCGGCCCGCCACCGCCTCCGAGGCCCGTCTGCGGTCCGTGCTGATCGGCGGTCTCGTCGGACTGAGCGCCGCCGCCGTCCCGTTCGTCGCCGGGCTCGTGGCGCGCGGCCGGCTGGAACGGAGGCGGATGGACCGCTGGGACGCGGAGTGGTCACGGCTCGGGCCGCAATGGGGCCGCACGATCGGCTGACCCGGACCGCACCGTGCAGGAAGCGGATGTCAACGGGTGGTGTGCCCTGGGGCGGCGACGGGTTCGGCTGAGCCGGGTCCGTCCGGGACGTGGCTGTCACCAACCGTCCAGGGCCGTACGGCAGTCGGTGAGGAGGCGTTCGTCGCGGGCGATGTCGTGGCTGCCGTGTCCGCCCGGCCGGGCCGTGTGCCGTCGGGGGGCGGCGAGTTCGGCGGTGAGCAGGTCGCGCAGCGGTGCGCCCGCCGGGCCCATCTCCGTCAGGCAGGTGGCGATCGCACCACGGGCGAACGGATTCTCCGACCAGGCGTCCCGCAGCACCGGCAGCACCGGTTCCGGGTCACCGTCGATCCGCCACCAGGCCTGCGCCGCCGCGGTCCGCTCCCACACCCGGCCCGATCCGGCCAGGCCGCGCAGCGCGGGCAGTGCGTCCCGGGCGGCGGCCCCGAGCCGCCCCAACTGCTCGGCCGCCGTCCGCGCGCCGCGGCCGCGGCCGTGCGTCAACTCCTTCAACAGGGGCGGAAGTACGGCGTCCGCATCACCCTCCGCCGACCACAGGGCACCGGCGGCCCGCGCCGCGTGCCGGGTGTCGAGGAGCCCGCGCAGCAGGGGTGTCGCCGTCCGGGCCGCCGTGCCCAGGGCGTCGAGCGTGCGCACCGCCTGTGCGACGAGCGCCTCCCGCGCGCCGAGGCCGTTCGGGGCGCCGCGCAGCAGGCGCACCACCTCCGGGACCGCGGCCGGGTCCTTGAGGGCGGTGAGCGCCGCCAGCAGGGGAGCGGCGAGTTCGGCGGCCTCGGGCGAGTCCAGCGGTATCCGGCCCAGCCGGCGCCGCAGCGCGGGGGCCAGCGCAGTCGCGGCCGGCCCCAGGTGGACGACCTCGAAGCCGAGACCGGCCGGAGCCGCCGGGCCCGCCAGCAACTGCGCCAGGACCGGGACCGCACGCGGATCGCCGCTCCTGGCCAGCGCCTTGAGCGGCGGGCCCAGCGAGGGTCTGCCCCGCACCCAGCTGTGCACCCACAGGTCGGACCGCGCGACCACCAGTGCGTGCAGGTCGTCGGCGGCGGGCGCGGCCAGGCCGAACAGCTCCGCGAGCACGGACACGGCCGCGTCACGCAACTGATCCTCCTCGCGGTCCAGTTGGCCGCCGATCAGAGACACGGCCGCGCTGTGGTCGGCCCGCCACTCCCGGAACAGCCCGGCCGACATCCGTACCGCGTTGATCCGGTCCATCGCGTCCGGACTGCTCAACTGGCCCACCAGCAGGGCGATCCGGTCGGCCACCCGGTCGTCCAGCGCCCGGTGGAGGGTGCGCAGCAGGTACGCGCCCTCCTCGTCCGACGGCCGCAGCCGCCGTATCCGGCCGACCAGCGTGTCCGGTGCCGCCCGGTCCGGACCGGGGGTGCGCCGCGCGGACCGCTGGTGGAGCAGCCGGACCGCCGTCGGCACCAGGTCGCCGGGCAGCCGCCGCGGCGCGGCCAGGGCGAGCTGGCCGAGCGCGGCGAGCCGTGCCCCGGGGGAGTGCGGCGGCCGGCTCTGCGCGGTCAGCAGCTCCACCGCCCCGGCGGCGTCGGCGGGATGGCGCCGCACGAACAGGCCGAGGGCCTCGGTCAGGGTCCGCAGCACCTTGTCGTCGCGCTCCACCGCGATCCGCCGGCGCAGCAGCTCCAGCACCCGCGGGGGGTCGTCCAGGAACCCGACCAGGGCCGTCGTGGCCGCCCGCCGCACCCCGGGACACGGATCGTCGGCCAGCGGCACGAAGGCCTCGGCGTGCGCGCGCACCGCGGTCCGGGCCGGCGGCCCGGCGCTCTCCGCCCCGATGCTGACCAGGAGTTCGACGATGGCACCCCGGTCCGGCACCTCCGGGCGCGCGGCGAGCGCGAAGAGGAACGGGACGCACGCCAGCGTCGAGTCGTACACGTTTCCCTGGTGGTGCACCGAGCCGTACATCCCGTCGAGCGCGGCCTCGCGTTCGGTCGCGTCCGGCGAGGCCAGCGCGCGCAGCAGACCGGGCACGTCCGCCGCGCTGCCGTACGCGTGCCGCAGCGAAGCCCAGTCGACCTCGTCGATCCCCGTGAACACGTTGTCCTCCCCGGGCGATTACCACCTGTTCAGGAGTGTGCACCACGGCACTGACAACAATGCGGAATCGGACGACGACTGTGTGCGAACCGGCGACGCCCACGAGCCGACCGGGCCTCGCGCGGGCTCAGTTCCCGCCGGTCAGGGCCCGCTCCAGGATGGCGTCGAGCCCGGTCCCGGCGGGCAGCGTGCCGAACGCGTACCCCCAGTCGCCGCCGAGCCGGGTCGCGCAGAAGGCGTCGGCGACGGCGGCCGGGGCGTGCCGGACGAGGAGGGAGGCCTGGAGGGCGAGTGCCATCCGCTCGACCAGCCGGCGGGCGCCCGCCTGGTCGGTCGTGGCCAGGTCGGACGTGAGCCGGGTCACGGTGGCGTCGAGCCGGGCGTCCGCCCCGCGCGTGTGGGCGAGTTCGCCGAACAGCGCGTCGGCGGCGCCGGGTTCGCGGGCCAGGGCGCGGAGCACGTCGAGCGCGTTGACGTTGCCCGAGCCCTCCCAGATCGACAGCAGAGGGGCCTCGCGGTAGTGGCGGGGCATGCCGGAGTCCTCCACGTAGCCGTTGCCGCCCAGGCACTCCAGGGCCTCCGCGGTGAAGGCCGGGCCGCGCTTGGTGACCCAGTACTTGCCGACGGCGGTCGCGATCCTTCGGAAGGCCCGCTCCTGTTCGTCCCCGCGCACCGCGCGGTCCGCGGCACCGGCCAGCCGCAGCGTGAGCGTGGTCGCGGCCTCCGACTCCAGCGCCAGGTCGGCCAGTACGTTGCGCATCAGCGGCTGGTCGACGAGGCGGGCGCCGAACGCGCTGCGGTGGCGCACGTGGTGACCGGCCTCCACGAGCGTCTTGCGCATCAGGGTCGCCGAGTTCATCACGCAGTCCAGGCGGGTGCAGTTGACCATCTCGATGATGGTCTTCACGCCCCGTCCCTCGTCCCCGACCAGCCAGGCCACGGTGCCGTCGAACTCCGGCTCCGAGGAGGCGTTCGACCGGTTGCCGAGCTTGTCCTTGAGCCGCTGGATGCGGAACGCGTTGCGGCTGCCGTCGGGCAGCACCCGCGGCACGAGGAAGCAGGACAGGCCGCCCGGCGCCTGGGCGAGCACGAGGAACACGTCGCACATCGGCGCCGAGGTGAACCACTTGTGCCCGCGCAGGGTGTACACGCCGGGCTCCGAGGTGGGCGTGGCGGCCGTGGTGTTGGTCCGGACGTCCGAACCGCCCTGCTTCTCGGTCATGCCCATCCCGGCGAGCAGCCCGCGCTTCTCGGTCGGCACCCGCAGCTCCGGGTCGTACTCCCGGCTGGTCAGCAGCGGTTCGTACACCTTGGCCAGGTCCGGGGTGGCGCGCAGCGCGGGAACGGCCGCGTAGGTCATCGAGGTGGGGCACCCGTGACCGGATTCGGTGTGACCCCACACCAGTCCGCCGGCCGTCCGCGCGACGTGGGCGCCGGGCCGGTCGTCGGCCCACGCCGCCCCGGCCAGGCCCTCGGCCACCGCCGTCCGCATCAGGTGGTGCCAGCTGGGGTGGAAGTCGACCTCGTCGATCCGGTTGCCGTACCGGTCGTGGCTGCGCAGCTCGGGCTCGTGCCGGTTGGCCAGCTCGCCCCACTCCTGCGCCTGCGCGCTCCCGGCCCGCGCGCCGAGCCGCCGGATCCCCTGCTCGGCCCATTCGGCGCCTTCCCGGCGCAGCCCTTCGAGGAGGGCCGCGTCGTCGGAGGAGTCGTACGGCGCGAGCGGCGGCGGCTGGTTGGTGACGTCGTGGGTGGCGTACTGCGGCTGCGGAAGCGCGGCGGTCGGGTCCATGACTCCATGTTGCACTCTCGCTACGGCTGTAGCAACGCTGCAATACGAGGCCGCCCGTACAGTACGTGACCATGCGCATGAACGTGTCCGCCGGACCCGCCGGTGTCGACCTGCGGCCGCTGTCCGCCCGGTCGGTCGTGCTGAGCCTGCTGCTGGGCACACATCCGCCGCGGCTGCCGGTGAAGGACCTGCTCCGTCTCGTGGAGCCGTTCGGGGTCGGCGGCTCCGCGCTGCGGGCCGCGCTGAGCCGGATGACGGCGGCCGGCGACCTGCGCCGCACCGACGACGCCGTCTACGGCCTCAGCGACCGGCTCCTCGCCCGCCAGCGCCGCCAGGACGAGGCGGTACGGCCCCGCACCCGCTCCTGGCACGGCGACTGGGAGATGCTGGTCGTCACGGCCACCGGGCGCGGACCCGCCGAACGCGCGGAACTGCGCACCCGCCTGACCCGACTCCGCCTGGCCGAACTCCGCGAGGGCGTCTGGCTGCGCCCGGCGAACCTGGCCAGACAGCTGCCCGGCGACGTGCTGGACCTCACCGAGCCCTGCACGGCCCGCCCGTCCCGCCCCGCCCCCGAACTTGCCGCCCAGCTCTGGCCGTTGACCGCCTGGGCCGACACCGCCCGCGCCCTGCTGGCCCACGAGGCCGAGGCCCGCCGCGCCCCCGACCGCCTCACCCTCTTCGCAGCGGCCGTACGCCACCTGTTGACCGACCCCGTCCTGCCGCCGCAACTCCTCCCCGACACCTGGCCGGGCGACGCCCTGCGCACGGCGTACGCGTCCTATCGGGCGGAACTGGGGGATGCGGCGGGATGATCATGCGAAGGTGTGTCCATGACGGTGGCACGGACGACGCTGAAGGTGGTCGAGGAAGCCGAGGATCTCGCGCTGGACGGCCTCCGCTGGCTGACCGGCTCCGCGCGGGAGACCTCTGGAGGAGGGCTCGCCTGGCCGAACCTCCGCTCCGACGGCGAGATCAACCACGCGTTCTACCGGGGTGCGGCCGGGCAGGTCCTGGTGTTCCTGGAGGCCTGGCGGCACTTCGAAGACGACACCTACGCGGACACCGCTCTGCGCACCGGCCGTGGCATCGCGGACGCGGTCGACGGCGTCGACGACGACTCCCTGTACTTCGGCCGCACCGGAACGGCCCTCGTCCTGCGGACACTTGAGAAGGAACTCGGCGACAGGGCGGCAGGTGCCGCGGCCGACCGTGCGCTGGCGGTCGTACGGTCACGTTTCGACGGGACCCGCTGGGGCGCTCTGTTCGAGCTGATGGGCGGAAACGCGGGCATCGGCCTCGGAGCGCTCGCGGCCGGCGATCCCGACCTGGCCGTTCTGGCCGTGGAGCCCTACCTGCTGACGGCGGAGCCGACTCCGGCGGGCGTCCAGTGGACCCATCGCCCCGACATCGACTCCCATCTGCACCACGTCTCGCACGGCACGCTCGGCATCGCTCTCGCGCTGGCCCGGATCGGTGGCGCCACCGGCCGCGGCGACCTGGTCGAACTGGCGCTGGCCGGTGCCGCCGACGTCGTGGCCCGCGACCAGGCGGGGCCGCCGGGCTTCCTGGTGCCCCACTCCACTCCCCACTACCGTCCCGACGTGGTCGATGCCGTGAGCTACGGCTGGTGTCACGGCCCGGCAGGCGACGGCCAGGCCTTCCGGCTGCTGCGGGACGTCACCGGCGACCCCGCCTGGACCGCCCTCGCCGACCGCTGCTGGCACACGGTCACGCGCTCGGGCCTGCCCGAGCGGCTGCGCCCCGGCTTCTGGGACAACAACGGCCGCTGTTGCGGGACCGCGGGCGTCCTCGCCATGGCCTGCGACCGGATCGCGGAGCGGCGGGACTCCGACGCCTTCGCCCGGATCCTCGTCGCGGACCTCGCATCCCGCGCGATCCGGGACGGGGACGGCGCTCGCTGGTCCAACGTCGACCACCGGGCCGTCCCTGGCGACCTCGAACCGGCCACGGGCTGGGCGATGGGCAACGCGGGCATCGTCCGCGAACTCCTGCGCTTCGTACGGCTGAGCCGCGGCGGTGATCCTCGCTACGCGGTCGCCTGGCCGGACCAGCCGCAGGTGGCCGCCCCGGTGACCACCCGAGCCGGCGACGCCGACGCCGTGGCCTGACGGAGGGTGCGGACCCGGCACCGGCACGGCAGGCCCTTCAGACGCCGTCCGGCCCGGTGCCGGGGCGTTCCGGGGACGCAGGTGTCCTGGTCGGCAGGTGGTTGAAGAGGAGGTTGAGGACGATCGCCGTCAGGCAGCCCGCGCTGATGCCGCTGTTCATCACCGTCTGGAACCAGTCCGGGAACTTCTCGTAGACCGTGGGGACGCCCACCGGCAGTATGCCGGCCGCCACCGAGACGGCCACCACCGTCAGGTTGTGGGTGCCCTCGAAGTCGACGGTCGCGAGGGTGCGCAGGCCGCTCGCCGCGACCGTCCCGAACATCACCAGGCCCGCGCCGCCCAGCACCGGTGCCGGTACGGCCGCGACCACCGCGCCCAGCTTGGGCAGCAGGCCGAGCAGCACCAGGATGACGCCGGCCGCGGCGACCACCCAGCGGCTGCGCACCCGGGTCATGCCGACCAGGCCCACGTTCTGCGCGTACGCCGTGTACGGGAAGGTGTTGAAGACCCCGCCAAGGACGGTCGAGAGACCGTCGGCGCGCAGGCCGTCGGCCAGGGAGCGCGGCTCGGCCCTCCGGCCGGTCATCTCGCCGACCGCGATCAGGTCACCGGTCGTCTCCGTCATGGTGACCAGGGCCACCACCAGCATGGCGACGATCGCGGACGCCCTGAACGTGGGCGTCCCGAAGTGGAACGGCGTGCTGACGCCCACCCAGTCCGCGTCGCCGACCCCGCCGAAGTCCGTGAACCCGAAGGGCACCGCGACCGCCAGGCCGACCACGATGCCGGTCAGGACCGCGATCCGGGCGAGGTAGGCGGGAGCGAAGCGCTGCACGGCGACCACCACCGCGAGCACGAAGGCGGCCAGCGCCAGGTTCCGCGGCTCGCCGAAGTCCTCGGCTCCGGCGCCGCCCGCGGCCCAGTTGCCCGCGACCGGCAGCAACGAGATCCCGATGATCAGGATCACCGTGCCGGTGACCACCGGCGGGAAGAACCGCAGCAGTTTTCCGAAGACCGGGGCGAGCAGCATGATCGCCAGGCCCGCGACGATCACCGAGCCGTAGATCGCGGGCAGTCCGCCGCCGGTCGTGCCGATGAGGACCATCGGAGACACCGCGGCGAACGTGCACCCCTGCATGATCGGCAGCCGGACCCCGAAGCGCCAGAAGCCGACGCACTGGATGAGCGTCGCGACCCCGCACACCAGCAGGTCGGCGGTGATCAGATAGGCCAGGTCGGCGGGCGGCAGCTTCATCGCGCCGCCCACGATCAGCGGGACGGCGACGGCCCCGGCGTACATCGCGAGCACGTGCTGGAGGCCGAAGGCGGCCAGGTGCCGTACGGGCGGCACCTCGTCGACGGGATGGACGGGAGCGGGAGCGGCGGTGGCGGACACGAGGACTCCAGGCGGCGGGGACGACATCCGGTCAGGACGAGACCGTAAGCGGCTTGCACAGTTTGTTGATTGCCGTGGTGTTGCCGCGACGTGTCCTGCCCGGCCCGCCCCGGTCCGACTCCGCTACGCCTTCGACCGTGCCGCCGTCAACAGGGCTTCCCAGTCCGCCAGTTTGACCACGCCGCGGCCGAGGCGGGCACCGAGCGCCGCCTCCGCCCGCTCGATCGCCTGCCAGCCCGGCCACTCGACCGGCTCGACGCCCAGCGAGCGCAGCGCGGTGACCGGATCGTCCGGCACCGCCCTGTCGAGCAGCAGGGGCGCGTCCGCCAGGAGCGAGGTCACCGTCTCCTTGGCGTCGGGCCGGTTGGTACCGATCACGCCGGTCGGGCCGCGCTTGATCCAGCCGGCCACGTAGTCGCCGCCCCCGTCGGCCCGTCCGCCGCCGGGGCCGTGCAGGACACGGCCGGCCGCGTGCGGGACCGTACCGGTCTCCGCGTCGAAGGGCAGCCCGGCCAGCGGCAGCCCGCGGTAGCCCACCGACCGCAGCACCAGCTGCGCGTCGAGCGTCTCGTACCGCCCGGTGCCCCGCACCCCGCCGTGGTCGTCCGGCTCCGTCCGCTCGAAGCGCACCCCGCTCACCCGCCCGCCGTCCGCGAGCAGTTCGACCGGGCGCAGGAAGAACCGCAGCCAGATGCGGCGCTCCGCACCCCGCGCGCCGCCCTCGCCCAGGCCGCGCAGCACCTCCACGTTGCGGCGCTGCGCCGGAGGCAGCGCGGCCGGGTCGGCGCAGGCCGGGTCGAGCGCCAACTCGGCCGGATCCACGCGGACCTCGGTGTCCGGCAGAGCGGTCAGCTCACGCAGTTCCTTGGTGGTGAAACGGGCCTGGGACGGGCCGCGCCTGCCGACCACGTGGACCTCTCTTATCCGGCTCGCCGCCAGCGCGGTCAGCGCCGCCTGCGGCATGTCGGTCGGGCTCAGCTCGGCCACGCCCCGCGTCAGCATCCGGGCCACGTCCACGGCGACGTTGCCGACGCCGATCACCACCGCGGAGCGGGCGTCGCGCACGAAGCCGGCGTCGATCGCGTCCGGATGCGCGCTGTACCAGGACACGAACTCGGTCGCCGACCAGCTGCCCGGCAGGTCCTCACCCGGGATGCCGAGCCGCCGGTCGCCCGCGGCGCCCACGCAGTACACGACCGCGTGGTACAGCTCGCGCAGCCGCCGCACCGGGAGCTCGCCGGGGCCGTCGCCGATCCGGACACCGCCGAGGAACCGGACCCGCTCGTGTTCGAGGACCGCGCGCAGGTTCCCCTGGAGCGACTTGATCTTCTCGTGGTCCGGGGCGACGCCGTAGCGCACCAGTCCGTACGGGCACGGCAGCCGGTCCAGGACGTCCACGACCACCGTGGGGTCGAGCTGGACGAGGTTCTGGGCGGTGTAGCACCCGCTCGGCCCGGAGCCTACGACGGCGACACGCAACACGGGGGACTCCCTTGCCCGAGGGGCTGGTGGCTCCAGCATCCCACCGGCGCGGACACCTCGACAGGGGCCGCTGGGGTGACGCGGACGCGTGTCCGCGCTATCGAATGTGATCATGCGGTTACGTTTTGTGTGTGCTAGAAGCATCCTTTCTTAATCTTTCCGATCGGTGTGCGGAGGACGGCGCGGTGTCCGTGACGCCCGCCTGGGAGGTGCAGGAGCACACCGGCGCCACGTCCTGGTTCCAGGTCAGCCTGGCCTTCGGTGACGGCGCCCGCGTGGACGCCCTTGCCGTGGTGGCCGGAGGGCTGGTGTCGATCGAGGACGTCAAGGCGCGGCCCGCGCTGTCGCTGGCCGACCTGACGGCGCTCGCCGACTGGATCGAGGAGCCGCTGTTCCGGGCGTGCGGAATGGAGTCGTACGCGGACGAGGAGCCCGCCGCGGACGATCCCGAGGGTGACCCCGAGGGCGCTCCCGAGGGCGATCCGGAGGGCCGTGCGGAGGACGGCGCGGAGAGCGCTTGCCCCGCGCGGGACCCGGACGGTGGTGCGGGAGCGCGACGGGCCAGGGCCGCCTGGCCGCGGGGGATCGAGGGGCGGTGGCTGGTCGCCCAGAAGTACCGGGCCGCTCAGGAGGAGGGCGCCGACCCCGTCCTCGCCGTCATGTACGCGACCGGGCACAGCCGGCGCCGGTCGCTCCGGCTCATCGCCCAGGCGCGCGACGCGGGCTTCCTGACCCCGCGGCACGCGCGCCGCTGAACCGCACGGTCACCCGGATCCGGTGCGGTCACCCGGATCCGGTGCGGTCCTCCGTGGCGAAGAACCGGGACAGCTCCTGCGGCTCCGTCTCGGGCGCGGAACCCGGAGGCACGCCCAGCTCCCAGTCGAGCCCGTAGCGCTCGAACAGCTCCGCCCGCAGGACCGGAACCGGCATGGGGACCCCCGGCACCAGCGCCGCGAACACCGCTCCCATCAGGAGGGCGCGCAGCATCGGGTAGTCGACCTGGACGTCCTGCGAGCCGTAGCGGGCGACGGTGTCGCCGAGCAGCTCCGACAGCCGGCGCTGCTCCGGGCACTGCACGAAACCCTCCGCCTGGAGGAGGCCCGCCATGTGCTGGCGCATCAGCACCGGCCGGTCGCGGGTGAGGCCCAGGATGGCGTCGATGGCCCGCGCCAGCCGCTCCCGGCCGTCGTCCGTGCGCGGCTCGCGCTCCAGGCCCTCCTCCAGCGTGCGGTGCATCAGCCGGTGCACGGCGGACTGCACCAGCTGGCGCTTGCCCGGGAAGTAGTACGAGACCAGTCCGCGCGCCGATCCGGCCCGGTCGGCGATGGCGCCCAGCGTCGTGGCCTCAAAGCCGTGCTCGTCGACCAGCTCGACCGCGGCCTGCAGCAACCGCTCCCGGGAACGCCTGCGCAACTCTTCATTGACCGAGGCGCTGCGAGGGGACATCCTGGTACTCCTGCGTTGACTGGCTGCCAGCCAACTATAATCGACGCAGTGGGCACCGCTTCGTGCGGGGCCTGTTCAGTGCTGCCGTCCGTCCGGGGCGACACGGGGGAGCGTCTCGGGCGGACGGCGCACGCATGTCAGGACTGCGTGGGCGCGGCCCGTCGGCGGGCCACGCCCACCAGGTCCAGCACCGGCAGCAGGGCGTCCGGGCGCTCGGAGACCGGCAGATGGTCCACGAAGTGCACCCCGCAGCCCAGTGCTGCCGCACCGCCGTCGGCGGTCCTGCTGTCCCCGACCATCAGCGTCCGGGCGGCCGCGGCCCCGACCGCCTCCAGCGCGACCGTGAAGAGCCGTGGATCCGGCTTCTGCACACCGTGCTCGTACGACAGGACGTACGCGTCCACGTACCCGTCGAGCCCGTGGGCCCGGAAGACCGGACGCAGGTCCCAGCCGATGTTGCTGACCACGCCGACGCCGATGCCCCGGGCGCGCAGCGTCCGCAGCACCTCGGCGGCGTCCGGGTACGGCGTCCAGGCCCGCGGGGTCATGTGCCGCTCGTACAGCGCGTGGTGCAGAGCGGGGTCGGGCAGCGGCACGCGGCGGGACAGGCCGGTGTACGCGGTGCGGTGCAGTGCGGCGCTCTGGTCGCGAACCGACCACACCTCGGCGAGGTCCGCGGGCAGTTCCAGCGGGTTCGCGCCGCCGGGCTGGGCTCCGGCGGCCTCCAGTGCCCGTGCGGCCGCGGTCAGTTCCGTCTCGGTGAACTCCGCTCCGGCCTCGTCGGCCACCGCCCGCAGCCAGGACTCGGTGGACTCGATGCGGAAGAGGGTCCCGGAGAAGTCGAAGAGCACGGCATCCATGCCCCGGACCCTATCGGGCCGCCGTCCGGGGGATCGTGCGGTCCCCGCGAGACCCGGCTGCCCGGGCCCTGATCCACCGCAGACCCTGGTGCCGTCCGGCGGATCAGCTCGCGGGCGGTGGCACCACGTCTGCGCAGGTGAGCGGGGTTCGGTAGGCGGGGCGAGGACACCGGGGCCGTCTGCGGCGGACGCCCGGAGCGGGGCGGCCCGCGATGACGCCCCAGACCGATGCGGCGGACCCGGTGGTCGCGAGGCGGCCTGCCGAGCCGGTCCTGCGGGGTCCGCCGGGGCGGCCCGAGCGCTGTGCCGGGCAGGTCCCACGCGCGCTTCCGGGCGGGTTCCACACGCTGTGCCGGGCCGGTTCCGGGTGGTTCGCGGGGCCGTTCCCACGCGGTCCACCGGGCCGGCGCCGGCGGGAGTGGCCCCGGCCCCGGCGCTCTCTCGTACGCCAGCACCGGCAGTGCCATCACCAGCGCGGTCCGCCAGGCCCGTGCTACCGGGAGTGCCCCCGGCCATCGCGCTCCCACTCGTACGCCAGCACCGCCAACGCCACCACCAGGGCCCCGAGCAGCCAGCCGCCCAGGACGTCCGAGGGCCAGTGGACGCCGAGCCACACGCGGGTCAGGCCGACGCCCGTGACGGAGAGGCCGGCCGCGATCAGGGCCGTGCGCCGCAGGGCCGGGCCGGTGCCGCAGCGGTGCAGCAGCCACAGCAGCAGGCCGCAGACCACGGTCGCCGTCATGGTGTGCCCGGAGGGGAAGGCGGCGTAGTGGGCGGAGTCGACGGGGTCGTGCCACTCCGGGCGCGGCCGGCCCACGGCGGCCTTCAGGCTCTGCTGGGCGATGGTGCCGAGCGCGCAGGTCACGGCCAGCCACACGGCGGTCCGCCATGCCGAGTGCCGCCACACCAGCCACACCGCGACCCCCGCGCACAGCAGGCGCATCGTCAGCGGATCCCAGACCCAGTCGGTCAGTATGCGCAGCACCTGAGTGGTGCCCTGGTCCGCGACGGCCCAGCGATGGGTGGTGTCGGCGATGTCCTCGTCCAGCGCGACCAGCGGCGGCCACTCGCCGGCGACGAGCGCGAGCAGCAGCGCCGAGGAGAGGGCGAGGACGGCGGTCGCGAGGAGCGGGGCAGGGCGGTCGCTGGACGGGGGGCGCATGACGCGATCTTTGCCGAATCATTGCCCGAAGGCCAATTCCCCAGCCCGGCGGCCGTCCTAGCCGAGCGCGCGCAGTCCGGGGACGAGGGCCACCAGGACCGGGACGACGGGGACCAGCGCCGCGGTCGCGGTCAGCCGCAGCCGGTGCCGGGCGGGCAGCCGGTCCGGTGCGGTGAGCAACCGGTCGACGCGCTGCGGGACTTGCGCGTGCGCGGCCGGACCGGTGCCGAACGCGCCGCGGTCCTCGTTGAGTTCGACCAGGGCGAGCGCGGTGGTGAGGCGGCCGTGGCGCCGGGAGGCCATGTCGTCGGCGGCCAGTTCGACCAGCCGGTGCATCTCGGCGCGGAAGGCGGCGAACACGGGGACCTGCGGGAAACCGGCGGCCAGTGCGGCCGAGCAGTGCAGCAGCCAGTCGTGCCGGGCCCGGGCGTGCCCCCGCTCGTGCGCGAGCACCGCGTCCAGTTGCCGCCCCTTCAGGCGGCGCAACGCGGCCGTGGTGACGACGAGTCGGGGCGGCGCGCCGGGCAGCCACCAGGCGTCCGAGCGGTCGCCCTCAAGGACCACCAGGCGCTCGGCGGACCTCTCCTCGCCGGGCAACAGCGGTGCCCGGCGCAGCAGTTCGGCCTGCCGGCGGCGACGCCTGGCCCTGGCTCCGGCGATCTCGCGGACCAGCATGGCCCCGCTCCACAGACCGGCGCACGCGAGCGCCACCGCGGTGGTCGCGGCCCAGGGGCCGGCGGCGGCGAGCGGGTAGGCCTCCGCGACCCCGCTCGGGGCGGTCGCGAAGAGGTGTCCGCGTGCCGCCTGCCAGGCCGCCGCGGCGCTGAGGGTCATCGACAGGGCGCAGCACAGCAGGACGGCAGCCACCACGCACTGCCACGCCCACAGGGCGACCACCGGTTCCCGGTCGGTCCAGTCGGCCCGGGCGAGCAGCCGGGGACCGGCCACGGCCGTCAGGGCGCCGAGCAGCAGCAGTGCCACGGGGACCATCATGGCGGGAAGCCTATGAGCGGGGGGCCGCTCAGGGGTACGGGGTGGTGCGCCAAAGTGACGCAGGCAACGCGGGCGGCGCGGCGGCGGTCACGCGGTCACAGTCCCAGGAGCATGGTCACCATCGCGATACCCATGGACAGGCGGCACGCCCGCGCCAGTTCGGGCCGGTCGCCCCAGCCGGCCGTCCCGCTCCCGGCCGCCGCCACCGCGACCGGGACCAGGCGGGCCCCGGACAGCAGGACGTAGCCGGTGAAGTAGACGAGCAACAGGCCGGTCACCGCCGGGACTCCGGCGCCGCCGTGGTGGTGGCCGCCGGGGGAGGCCGCCATCGCCACGGCCATGTAGACCATCGCCGCCGTGCCCACCAGGTGGTGCAGATGGTGCGCGCTGTCGCGGGCGCTCCACAGGGCGCGCAGCGCGGCCGCGCCGAACACCGCCGCGTACAGCGGCCATGCCCACGCCGGTGGAGTGAAGACGGTCGCGGGCACGGCCATCGCGGCCATGCCGAACCCCATCAGTGCCTCGCCGCCCGCGGCGCGCCGCTGTGCCTCGATGCCGCTGCGCATCCGCAGCAGGCAGTAGGCCCCGGTCGCCGCGCACAGCGCGACCAGCAGCCAGCCGGGCGAAGCCGGTCCGTGCACGCGCACCTCCCCGCTCGACGTCGCATCGATGGATGCGATGCCCCGCCCACCCGGCGCTCACGCGAGCGCAAGGGTGTACACGGGGAGCACTCGGCGGAGCACAGCAGGTGAGGGCGGCCTGTTCGCACGGTGTCCGACGGACGTCCGGGCAACCTGTTCGAGGATGCTTTACAAGTAAAACACATGCTAAATTGATGGGTATGAGCACTGCCACCCCGACCACCCGCCGTCTGCCCCTCGCCGGCGCCCTGCGCCTGGGCCGGCCCTCCGAGATCTGGTTCAAGCCCGCCCTCAGCGTGGTCGCCGCGGTCGCTCCGCCCAGCCTGATCCTGCTGGCCCTCGGCCGCCTCGACCTGGCGATGTACACCATGGCCGGGTCGCTGTGCGCCCTCTACGGCCACAACCGCCCCTACCCGGCCCGCGCCCGCATGCTGGCCCGGGTCGTCCTCGGGATGACGGGTGGCCTCGCCGTCGCCCTGCTCGCCGCCTCGCTCACCGCGAACGCCGTCGTCCTGGTCACCGTCGGCGCGCTGATGGCCGCCGTCCAGAAGACGCTGTGCGACGCCACCCGGGTCGGTCCGCCCGGCAACGTGGTCCTCACCTTCATCAGCTCCGCCTGCCTGTTCGTGCCGCAGACACTCGGCCAGGTGCCCGGCCACGTGGGACTCGCTTTGCTGGCGGGTGCCTGGGCCTGGCTGGTCGGCATGGCGCCCGGCCTGCTGCGCCCGCACGGCCCCGAGCGCCGGGCCACCGCCCAGGCCCTGAACGCGGCCGCCGCCCTCGCCGGGACCCCCGCCACCGGCGAGGGCCACGAGAGGACCAGGGCCGCCGCTGCCGCCGCGGTGCAGGCCGCCTGGCAGTCCCTGTCGGCCGCCGGCGCCCGCACCGACCGCACCCGCCGCGCCCTCGAACACCTCGTGGTCCGAGCCGAGGTCGCCCTGGCCGCCCCCGCCGACGCCGACCCCGAGCGGCTGCGCGGCTGGGCCCGCGCGCTGCGCGGCACCGGGCGCGTCCCGCGGGTGGCCGGTGCCGCCGGTGAACTCCTCGGCCTCGACGCCGAACGCGCCGCACCGCACCGCCCGCTGCGGCAACGGCTCGGACCGCTCGCCCCGGTCGCCGCCCGCACCGCGCTCGGCTGCGCCCTCGCCGGCTACGCCTCCCTGGCGCTCGGCGTGGGCCGCCCCTACTGGGCGCTGGTCACCGCCGCGTCCCTCTACCAGGCCAACACCACGCTCACCTGGAGCCGGGGCGTCCAGCGCGTCGTCGGCAATCTCCTGGGCGTCCTGGTCTTCGCCGCCGTCGTCCCGCTCGCCCACCTTCATCCGGCCGTCCTGGTGCTGAGCTGCCTGGCCTTCAACTTCGGCGCCGAGGCGCTGATCGGCCGCAACTACTGGCTCGGCAGCGTCTGCGTCACGCCGATGGCGCTGCTGGTCACGGAGTTCACCCGTACCCAGGACTCCGGGCAGCTGATCACCGAGCGGGTCCTGGACACCCTGGTCGGAGCGCTCGTGGGCTTCGCCGCCGCCGTCGTGGTCACCGACCGGCGGACCGGCGACCGCATCGAACGCGCTCTGACCGCCGTCGAGCGGGCCCGGGAGGAGACCGCGCGGCTGCTGGCCGAGCCGCGTCCGGCGCCGCGCGCCCTGGAGACCGCCCGCCGCACCCTGTCCGCCGCCCTGGCCGAACTGCGCGCCACCGCCGACGCCGCCGCGGGCGAGTGGTGGCAGCGCACGCTGCCCCAGGAGCGGGTCGTGCTCGCCGAGCAGTCCGGACACCGTACGCTCGCCGCGACGGTACGACGCCAGGAACCGCACTCCTGGGACGGTACGAGGACTACGGAGGACGTACGGCCATGACGGCGACCAGCGGACGACCGGCGGCCGGCGGCGAACGGGACGGGGGAGGGAGCGGCGGCGCGGACAGGGACGACACGGTCGCCGCCGTCGTCCGGCAGTGGCGGGCCGTCCATCCGCGGCTGGACACCGGGCCCATGGAGGTCATCGGCCGGATCAACCGCTGCGCCGCCCTGCTCCAGCAGGCCGAGGACGCCCCGCTGCGCCGGGCGGGACTCAGCCGCGCCGAGTTCGACCTGCTCGGCGCACTGCGCCGCACCGGCCACGAACTGACCCCGAGCGAGCTGGCCAAGGAGACCTTCTCCTCCGGCGCGGCCGTCACCAAACGGCTCAAGCAGCTCACCGAACGGGGCCTGGTCGAGCGGCGCGGCGACGCCCGGGACCGGCGGGTGGCCCACCTCAGCCTCACCGACGCGGGACGCGACCTGGTCGACGGCATCCTGCCCGAGCAGCTGTCCTACGAGACCGCCGTGCTGTCCGTCCTCGCCCCCGACGGTCAGGGCGAACTGGCCGGTCTGCTCGCCGAGTTGCTCGGACGGCTGGAGACCCGGCCGGGCGCGCTGCGGGCCTGACCGCGCCCGCGGACGCTCACCGCCGGTGCCGCGCCCGTCCGGCTGCTCAGCCCTTCTCCTCCGCCCGGCAGACGCCGAACGCCGCGCCGCGCGGATCGCTCAGGACGGCGATGCGCGGGCCGTCCTCCGGCACCGTCATCGGCGCCGCCCGCACGGTCCCGCCCGCCGCGGCCGCCGCCTGGGCCGTGGCGGCCACGTCCTCGACCGCGAACTACGGCAGCCGGTGCGGCGGCACCCCGCGACCGCCGCGTCCCCGAGGTGCGCCGCGGTGGAGCAGCCTGCGCCCTGCCGGGGGTCCGTCTCCCGACGCCGGCCGAACAGCTCCGCGTGGAACCGCTTGGCGCCCTCCAGGTCGTCGGTCCCCAGCTCCGTCCAGCAGGGGGCGCCGGGCGCCGGCTCGTCGCACGCCATGGCCATTCCTCCAGGGGTCCGTCTCCCGCGAACGCCGGACCCCGCCACGGACAGCGGCCATCGGACCGGGACGCGCCCTCAGGTCCCCGGCCGGTACCGGATCGGGTGGCCGGCCGGCACCTCCACCAGCACGATCCTGATGCCGTCCGGGTCCGCGATCCACATCTCGACCAGGCCCCACGGCTCCGTCACCGGCGGACGCACGATCTCGACACCCTTGGCCAGCAGTTCCTCGTGCGCCGCGGCCAGGTCCGGGACCTGCATCCACAGCCGCACGTCGGGGGAGACGGGAGCGTCCGCGCGGCCGGAGACCTCCAGGAAACCGCCGCCGAGGAAGTACACGGTGCCTCGCTCGGGGCCGGTCCCGAACTCGCGGTAGACGGCGAGGCCGAGCTGATCGCCGTAGAAGACGCGGGAGCGCTCGGGGTCGCTGGGGCGGACGAGGGTACGGCTGCTCACCACATGCACCATGCGACCGGAGCGTAACGCCCCCTCCGCCGCCTTCCCGCACCCCACGCCCACACCTCCGGCCCGCGATCACCGACACCGCCGAGGGCCCCGCCCCGCGGCCTCCGCCGGGTACGGCCGGTCCGTGGGCGGTCCGGTGGCGGCGCTAGGCTCATGGCGGCTCAGGCTGCCCGAGATCGGAGAGACCGCACATGGACAACGCCGCCGGACTGACCTTCCGCGACGCCACCGACGCCGACGTGGACGCGCTGGTAGCACTGATCGAGTCGGCGTACCGGGGCGACGACAGCCGGGCCGGCTGGACCACCGAGGCGGACATCCTGGAGGGACAGCGGACCGACCCGGAGGGCGTCCTGCAGGTCATCAAGGCACCGGACGCCAAGCTGCTCACGGTCGAGCGGGACGGCCGGACCGTCGCCTGCTGCCAGCTGGAGCACCGCGGCACCCACGCCTACTTCGGCATGTTCGCCGTCAGCCCCGCGCTCCAGGGCGCCGGCCTCGGCAAGGCCGTCATCGCCGAGGCGGAGCGCCGGGCCCGGCAGGACTGGGGCGCCACGGAGATGCACATGACGGTGATCTCCGTGCGCGAGGACCTGATCGCCTGGTACGAGCGGCGCGGCTACCGCCGTACGGGAAGGATGACGCCGTTCCCGTACGGCGACGAGCGCTTCGGCATCCCGCAACGTGCCGACCTGCAGTTCGAGCTGCTGGTCAAGCCCCTGGTGTGACGGCTCACGCGGTGAAGCGGGCGGTGCGCTTGATCTCCGGGTAGTCGGTCGTCGCGCCGTCCAGCTGGAGGGCGCGCACCAGCCGCAGGTCGTCCTGGGTGTTCACCACCCACCCGATCACCTTCAGGTCCGCCTTGCGGGCGTGCTCGACGACCTCGAGCGTCAGCCGCCGGATGTTCAGGCAGAGTGTCGCGGCGCCCGCCTCCCGGGCCCGGTCCACCACGTCGGTGCCGTAGCGGCTGGCGATCAGCGCCGTACGGACGCCCGGCACCAGCCGGCCGATCTCGGCGACGGCCTCGTCGTGGAACGACGACACCTCGACCCGGCCGACCAGGTCACGCCGCTGCATCAGCGCGGCCAGCGCACGCGCCGCCGCCACGTCCTTGATCTCCGCCTGGAGCGGAGCCCGTACCGAGTCCAGGACCTCCTCGAACACGGGCACCCGCTCACCGCGGCCGGCGTCCAGGGTGCGCAGTTCCTCCAGGGTCTTCTCGGCGATCGGGCCGGAGCCGTCGGTCGTGCGGTCGACCTCAGCGTCGTGCATGACGACCAGGGCGCCGTCCTTGCTGAGGTGCAGATCGAGTTCGATCAGATCGAGGCCGGCCTGCTGGGCGGCGACGAAGGAACGGAGGGTGTTCTCGGGCTCGACGCCCATGACTCCGCGGTGACCGATGGTAAGGAAGTTCAAGATTCAACTCGCTTCCGTCGACGGCGGCGGGGATGCACGCGCGCGGACCGTACGACGGGACGTCGCTGTCCACGCGGCTTGGCGCAGCCTAATGGCCGCCCGTCGCGATGAACCCCCTGCGTACGCCGGGGATTGGTGCGCCGGGCGCGCGGCGCCTGGCCCGTGCCCCGGTCGGCCGTCACCCGGGGGTGGGCGCGTCCCGCCGCGCATTGACCGGCCGGAACCATGCGCTCTCCGAAAGCTGACACCCCGTCACTGATCGAAGTGAATGTGAGCGCCTTCACGGTTTCGTGCAGGAAAAAGCGCGGTGAAGGTGTGGCGCCGCAGGATAATTTCCCGAAGGCCCCCTTGCTGGGAGAAAGGTCGTATGCATACGGTGTCCTAACGCGAGGTACACCCGTGGAGGATGGGTCATGACGGAAATTCTTGTGCAGGTGGGTTCGGAGGAGCGGGTTCCTCCCGTGACCAGGGTGGTCGAGCACCCGGCGTGGCCCGTGCTCAAGGACGGCGTGGAACGGATCCGGCCATGGCAGTCCAAGGACGGGTCGATCGACTTCGACGCCGAGGGCGCCCCGGCGCGCGTCGACGCCGAGCACGCCGTGGACACGGTGATCGCCGCCGTCGAGGAGCTGTCCCCGCTGCTCCCGCACGACGCCGAATACCACCGCGCCCTGGTCACCGACCTGCGGCGGTGGGCCGTCGGCGGTTTCCAGGTGCCCGACTTCCTCGACTCGCTGCTGGCCTTCCAGCCCGCCGCGAACCGCGTCCACGGGCTCCAGCACCTGGTCGTCTTCCCGATGTACACCCAGAACGGCAACCCGGACCGCAACCTGGAGGCGGTCGTGCTGCGCATGGTCTGGCCCGACTGGCTGGCCGAGCTGGAGCGCACCCGGTACGACAACCCGCTGTTCTGCGGCATCACCTTCGAGGACTTCACGGCCGGCTACGACACCAACTCCGCCGTCCTCTTCCCCGAGACCATCGCCGTGCGCCAGGCGCCGGAACGATTCTCCTGGGGCGGTATCTTCTGCGACCGCGAGGCCGCCCGCTTCCGCCGGGTCACCGACGCGGCGGTCGACCTCCTCGGCCTCGAACTTCCCGACGACATCGCGGCCATGGTCCACGACCAGAAGCGCTGCGAGGAGGCGTTCGTGCTGTGGGACATGGTCCACGACCGCACCCACAGCCACGGCGACCTGCCGTTCGACCCGTTCATGATCAAGCAGCGCCAGCCGTTCTGGATGTACGGGCTGGAGGAGCTGCGCTGCGACCTCACCGCCTTCAAGGAGGCCGTGAAGCTGGCGGCCGACGGCGTCCCGCAGGCCCGTGACGTGCAGTACGCGGTGCTCTTCGACCGGATGTTCCGCTTCCCGGTCACCGGCGACCGGGTCCGCAACTACGACGGCCTCGGCGGCCAGTTGCTCTTCGCCTACCTGCACAGGCACGACGTGGTCCGGTGGACCGACAACAAGCTCTCCATCGACTGGGAGCGGGCCCCGCAGGTCACCAACCAGCTGTGCGCCGAGATCGAGAAGCTCTACAAGGACGGCATCGACCGGCCGAAGCTCGTGCACTGGTTCGCCGGCTACGAACTCGTCGCCGGGTACCTCGCCCCGCACCCGGGCTCCAAGTGGGCCAAGGGTCCCGACGCCCTGGACCTGAGCCTGCCGCCGCGCAAGCTCGTGGACGACGTGCTTCCGGACGAGTTTCCGCTGAGCATGTTCTACGAGGCCCTGTCCAAGAAGCTGAAGAATGTGATCGCCGAGACCAAGGGCATCACGGCGGACAGCGCCGGACCGGTCGCCGCGTGAGCGACGGCCGTACGAACACTGCTCAAGAGGGGAAGCACATGGCGGGCAACGGGTCTCTCAGCGGTGCGGTGATCGCGGTGGCCGGGGCGGGCGGACCGGCCGGGCACGCGACCCTGGTCAGGCTCGCGGAGGCGGGCGCGACCGTGGTCGGCGCCGACAACAACCCCGAGCGCCTGGCCGAGGCCGTGGACGCGGCCCGCTACGCGGGCGGCGGCGCCGTGGTCACCGGTGAGACGGTCGACCTGCTCGACCTGGAGTCGACCCGTGCGTGGGCCGACCGCATCGAGAAGGACCACGGCCGGGTCGACGGCCTGGTCCACCTGGTCGGCGGCTGGCGCGGCGGCGCCACCTTCGCCGAGACCGACCTGGCCGACTGGGACCTCCTGGAGAAGCTGCTGATCCGCACGGTCCAGCACACCTCCCTGGCCTTCTACGACGGCCTGCAGCGCAGCGACCGGGGGCGGTACCTGCTGATCAGCGCCGCCGGCGCGTCGAAGCCCACCGCCGGCAACGCGGCGTACTCCGCGGCCAAGGCCGCCGCCGAGGCCTGGACGCTCGCCATGGCCGACGGCTTCCGCAAGGCCGGGGGCGAGGCGGGCCCGGCCTCCGCTGCTGCCATCCTGGTGGTGAAGGCGTTGGTGCACGACGCGATGCGCGCCGAGCGGCCCAACGCGAAGTTCGCGGGCTTCACGGACGTCAGGGACCTCGCCGAGGCCGTCGAGGGCGTCTGGAGCAGGTCCGCCTCCGAAGTGAACGGAAACCGTCTGTGGCTGACCGAGCAGCCGTGAACCCTCCGAAGACCGACGCGCGTCGCCATCACGACCCGGAGGTCCGCGGTTTCGCCAGTGACAACTACGCGGGGACCCACCCCGAGATCCTGGCCGCGCTGGCCCTCGCCAACGGCGGCCACCAGGTCGCCTACGGCGAGGACGAGTACACCGAGAACCTCCAGCGGATCGTGCGCGGCCACTTCGGCCCGACCGCCGAGGCCTTCCCGGTCTTCAACGGCACCGGCGCGAACGTGGTCGCGCTCCAGGCGGTCACCGACCGTTGGGGCGCGGTGATCTGCGCCGAGAGCGCGCACATCAACGTGGACGAGGGCGGCGCTCCCGAGCGCATGGGCGGACTCAAGCTGCTCACGGTGCCCACGCCCGACGGCAAGCTCACGCCGGAGCTCATCGACCGGCAGGCGTACGGCTGGGACGACGAGCACCGGGCGATGCCGCAGGTCGTCTCGATCACCCAGAGCACCGAGCTGGGCACGCTGTACACGCCGGAGGAGATCCGCGCGATCTGCGAGCACGCCCACGCGCACGGCATGAAGGTGCACCTGGACGGTTCCCGGATAGCCAACGCGGCGGCCTCCCTGGACGTGCCGATGCGCACGTTCACCAACGCCGTCGGCGTCGACATCCTCTCGCTGGGCGGCACCAAGAACGGTGCCGTCTTCGGGGAGGCGGTCGTGGTGATCAACCAGGACGCCGTCAGCCATATGAAGCACCTGCGCAAGCTCTCCATGCAGTTGGCCTCCAAGATGCGCTTCGTGTCGGTGCAGCTGGAGGCGCTGCTGGCGAAGGACCTGTGGCTGCGCAACGCCCGGCACGCCAACGAGATGGCCCAGCGGCTCGCCGAGGGCGTGCGGGCCGTGCACGGAGTGGAGATCCTCTACCCGGTGCAGGCCAACGGTGTCTTCGCGCGGCTCCCGCACGACGTGAGCCTGCGCCTGCAGAAGCGGTTCCGGTTCTACTTCTGGGACGAGGCCGCCGGGGACGTGCGCTGGATGTGCGCGTTCGACACGACCGAGGAGGACGTGGACGCGTTCGTGGCGGCGCTCAAGGAGGAGATGGCCCGCTAGCCGGACCGAGCGTTCCGCATAGATATGCGGTCACCCGAAAAGTCATTGGCGCTCGGGTGGCCGCGTTCCTATGCTCTGCGCCCATGGAGCTGATCCAGAACACCGCCGACCTGTCCGCCTACTTGGCCGCGGACGAGGCCATCGACCACCGTCATCCGCGGGTCGGTGAGACGGCCGCACGGCTGGCGTCCGATGCGAAGGACTCGTATGCCTATGCGCGGGCCGCCTACGAGTTCGTGCGCGACCGCATCCCGCACTCCGCCGACGCCGGTGACCCGCGGGTCACCTGGCGGGCGTCGGACGTGCTGGAGCGGCGCACCGGCGTCTGCCACGCCAAGGCCCACGCGCTCGCCGCCCTGCTGCGCGCCGAGGGCATCCCCACGGCCCTGTGCTACCAGCGGCTGGCGGACGACGACGGCGCCGGACACCTCGTGCACGGACTGGTCGCGGTCCGCTTCGGCGGCGCCTGGCACCGGCAGGATCCGCGCGGCAACAAGCCGGGAGTCGACGCGCGGTTCTCCCTGGACGGCGAACGGCTGGCCTGGACCCCCGATCCGGAGTCCAGTGAGATGGACTACCCGGTCCTGTACGCTGAACCCCATCCGGCCGTGCTCGGCGCGTTGAAAGCGGCGCCCGACCGTCCGTCCCTGTGGAAGACGCTCCCCACCGCACTCTGAGGCCCAGCAGATGACTCTCACGCTCACCGTGTCCGACGAGGTGCGTGCGCTCGCGCCCGGCTTCACCCACCTCGCCGTCGAGGCCCATGGTCTGGTCAACGGCCCCAGTACCGAGGCGAGCGCGGCCCTCCTGGACGACGCGGCCCGGCGGCTCGCCGCCCGCCTCGACGGCCGTGCCCCGCACGAGGACCCGCACATGGCGGCCTGGCGCGCGGTCTACACGGCGTTCGGCTCCAAGCCGTCCCGCACCCGGAACTCCGCCGAGGCGCTGGCCAGGCGCGCCCTCGCGGACGGCGGTCTGCCGCGCATCAACCTGCTGGTGGACCTCTACAACGCCGTCAGCGTCGCCCACCTGATCCCGGTCGGCGGTGAGGACCTCGATCTCGTCCGGGGCGGGATGCGCCTGGTGCGCGCGACCGGCGAGGAGGAGTTCGTGACGGTCGCGGGCGGCGAGGAGAGCGTCGAGCACCCGGACGCGGGCGAGGTCGTGTGGTGCGACGCGACGGGCGTCACCTGCCGGCGCTGGAACTGGCGCCAGGGGCCCCGCACCCGCCTGACCGAGCGGACGGTCTCGGGCGTCTTCCTCCTGGAGTCACTCGCCCCGTTGCCGGTCGCCGAACTGGTCGCGGCGGGCACCGAACTCGCGGAGCTGCTGCAGAAGTTCAGCCCGGGAGCCGAGGTGACGGTGCGGGCGCCCGAGTCGGTGGCCTGAGGCTCAGACCGCCTCGGCCGCCTTCAGCTGCTCCTGCGTGGGCGCCGTGCCTCCGAGGTGGCTCGGCAGCCACCAGGTGTCGGCCGCGTCCTTCGGGCGGGCCGGGTAGGCGCGCTGGGCCGCGTCCAGCAGTTCCTGGACGCGCTCGCGCAGGCGGCGGGTGATGGCGCCCGCGTACTGGTCGCGCGGGGCCTCGACCGGCTCGCCCACCCGGACGGTGACGGGCAGGTGGCTGCGCTTGAAGTTGCGCGGCTGACCCTTCGTCCACAGCCGCTGGGTGCCCCACAGCGCCATCGGGATCAGCGGGACGCCGGCCTCCTGGGCCAGGCGCGCCGCGCCGGACTTGAAGCTCTTCAGCGTGAACGACTGCGAGATGGTGGCCTCGGGGAAGACGCCCACGATCTCACCGGACGTGAGCGAGTCCAGCGCGTGCTGGTAGGCCGTCTCGCCCTGCGTGCGGTCCACCGGGATGTGCTTCATCCCGCGCATCAGCGGGCCGGAGATCCGGTGCCGGAAGACCGACTCCTTCGCCATGAAACGCACCAGGCGGTTCTGCGGGAGGGCGGCCAGGCCGTCGAAGACGAAGTCCAGGTAGCTGATGTGATTGCTCACCAGGACGGCCCCGCCCGTGCGCGGGATGTTCTCCGAACCCTGGCAGTCGATCTTCAGGTCCCAGACCTTGAACAGCGTCTTGGCGAAACCGATGACGGGACGGTAGACCAGCTCTGCCATGGGCGGGACGGACCCTTTCTGCTCTGCCTGGGAAAGGGGCTCCCGGCGGGAAAGTTACGCAGCCGTAGGTTTACGGCTTTCGCAGATCGTGCCCGAAGAACGGACGGGGAGCCAGCCCTGGTGCCCCGGAGTGGCGAGATCCTCGTCACGTCGGCCTATGATCCACCTCGGTTTTTTAACCTTCCTTTACTCCGCGCGTACCGCGAACCGGCGGACGAGCAGGAACATCTCGCACCCCAGGCAGTACCCGAACGCCGCGTTGAGGAACGCGGCGGCGAGCGCGATCCCGGTGGCCGCGAGTCCCAGCCAGCCGGGGCCCAACGCGAAGCCGACCAGACCGAGTCCCGCGAACACGAGTCCCACCGCCTGGGCGAATCGCGGCGGTTCGGGTGGCTCGAACTCCGTAGCGGGCGCGAGCCGGGGTCGTACGGCCGTCCGGAACGCCCAGCCGTACGGCGAACGGCTCACGCCCGCGGCCGCGCCGAGCGCGAACGCCACCGTCTGCCAGGCGAGTATCCAGGGGCTGCGGGTGATGAGCGCGGCGGCCAGCACGGCCGTCGTCACGGCCGCCGCGAAACGGGGCCCACGTGCGTCGATGTCCATGAACCAAGGATTCCGCCCCGAAGCCCGGCAGGGGAGCCGGGAATCTTTGCAGTCTTGTGAACGCTGGCAGGAACGGCGAGCCGGGTCGTGGATGCTGAAGGGCGTGACGACCGGACTGGTGGTGTGCGTGGCGGTGCTCGCCGCGGCGAGCGTGTACGGAGTGCTGCACAAGCGGCGGAGCGGGAGGGTACGGGTGCGCGGGCGGGACGACGGCAAGCGGATCGGAGCGGCCGAACTCGGCGGCGAACTGGGCGGCCGGGCGACCTTGGTGCAGTTCTCCAGCGCCTTCTGCGCTCCCTGCCGGGCCACCCGGCGGGTGCTCGGCGAGGTCGCCGCCATGGTTCCGGGGGTGGTCCACGTCGAGATCGACGCGGAGGCCCGGCTGGACCTGGTGCGCGAACTGGAGGTCCTCAAGACGCCCACCGTCCTGGTGCTCGACGCCGACGGCCGGGTGGTGCGCCGGGCCACCGGACAGCCCAGGAAGGCGGACGTCATCGCCGCGCTGGGCGAGGCGGTCCGGGCCGGGTGACGATGACGGTGAGGCAGCTCCCATATCCCGGTACGTACTTGACTGGATGTACCACCTATCGTCAGCCTGACTGTATGTCTCATGAACTCCTTCTCTTCGGGCGGGTCCACGTCGACCTGGCCCGCACCGCGAGTGCGCGCTGTCCGGGCCGCTGAACACCCCCGGACCCGAACGCCGCTTCTTTCAGAAGGACAACTGCATGACGGCCACGCCCGACCTCGGTACTCCCCGGCTCGCCTCGCCCGACCTGCTCCGCTCCGCCTTCCGGCGGCACGCGGCCGGAGTCGCGGTGATCACGGCGCACGGCGCCGACGGCCCGGTCGGCTTCACCGCCACCTCGCTCGCCTCCGTCTCCGCCGAGCCGCCGATGCTCTCCTTCGGTGTGGGCACGGGCGCCTCCAGCTGGCCCGCGATATCCACCGCCGAGCACATCGGCGTGCACCTCCTCGGCGAGCACCAGGCGGAGCTGGCGGCCACCTTCGCGCGCAGCGGCGCCGACCGGTTCGGGCCGCCGACCGGCTGGCGCGAGGGCCACGCCGGTGTCCCGGTCCTCGACGACGTGCTGGTCTGGCTGGTGTGCCGGGTCGTCGCCCGGATACCCGCCGGCGACCACCGGATCGTGCTGGCCGAGGTGGTCGTCGGGGACCCCTCCCGGGCCGGCCGGCCGCTCCTCTACCACCAGGGCGGCTTCAGCGGACTGCGCGATTGATCACCCGTCCCCGTTCTGCGCAGGCGTCGGGTTCCGGTTACGCTGCGTTGCGAACGTCACAGTTCAAAGCGCTTGCTTAGCGGGAACGAACTGGGTGTACTGGCGAGTAATATTTCGTTCGGAGCGCGCGGCCGCCCCGACCGGGATGAGCCGCTTGAGGCGCCTATGCTGCCTTCAAGAGGCAGCCAAGAAAAGACGATGCGGTAGGAGAGCCGGCGTGAGCCTGAGGATCGTTGTCACTGTGAAGTACGTGCCCGACGCCACGGGCGACCGGCATTTCGCCGATGACCTGACCGTGGACCGTGACGACGTGGACGGTCTGCTGTCCGAGCTGGACGAGTACGCGGTCGAGCAGGCGCTGCAGATCTCGGAGAACTCCGACGACGACGTCGAGGTCACCGTGCTGACGGTGGGTCCCGAGGACGCGAAGGACGCGCTGCGCAAGGCGCTGTCGATGGGCGCGGACAAGGCGATCCACGTCGAGGACGACGACCTGCACGGCACCGACGCCATCGGCACCTCGCTGGTGCTGGCGAAGGCGATCGAGAAGGCCGGTTTCGACCTGGTCGTCTCCGGCATGGCCTCCACCGACGGCACGGCGGGCATCGTCCCCGCGCTGCTGGCCGAGCGTCTGGGCGTCCCGCAGGTCACCCTGCTGTCCGAGGTGTCCGTCGAGGGCGGTACCGTCAAGGGCCGCCGTGACGGCGACGCCGCCAGCGAGCAGCTGGAGGCCTCCCTGCCGGCCGTGGTCTCGGTGACCGACCAGTCGGGCGAGGCGCGTTACCCGTCGTTCAAGGGCATCATGGCGGCGAAGAAGAAGCCGGTGGAGTCCTGGGACCTGTCCGACCTGGACATCGAGGCCGGCGACGTCGGCCTGGAGGGTGCCTGGAGCGCGGTGCAGACCGCGACCGCGCGTCCGGCCCGTACCGCGGGCACGATCGTCAAGGACGAGGGCGAGGGCGGCAAGCAGCTCGCCGAGTTCCTCGCGGGCCAGAAGTTCATCTGAGCCTCCGCAGTCGCCGACCGCCCCTCAACTTCTCGCACGCAGGAGAGCATTCCCATGGCTGAAGTCCTCGTCTACGTCGACCACGTGGACGGTGCCGTCCGCAAGCCCACCCTGGAACTTCTGACCCTGGCCCGCCGCATCGGCGAGCCCGTCGCCGTCGCCCTGGGCGCGGGCGCCGCCGGTACCGCCGCCACGCTGGCCGAGCACGGCGCGGTGAAGGTCCTCACCCACGAGGCGTCCGAGTACGCCGACTACCTGGTCGTCCCGAAGGTCGACGCGCTGCAGGCCGCCGTCGAGGCCGTCTCCCCGGCCGCCGTCCTGGTCCCGTCCTCCGCGGAGGGCAAGGAGATCGCCGCGCGTCTGGCGCTGCGCATCGGGTCGGGCATCATCACCGACGCCGTGGACCTGGAGGCCGGTGACGAGGGCCCGGTCGCGACCCAGTCGGTCTTCGCCGCCTCCTTCACCACCAAGTCCCGGGTCAGCACGGGCACCCCGGTCATCACCGTCAAGCCCAACAGCGCCGCCGTCGAGGCCGCTCCGGCCGCCGGTGCCGTCGAGAGCCTGTCCGTCACCTTCTCGGACCAGGCGACCGGCACCAAGGTCACCGGCCGCACCCCGCGCGAGTCGACGGGCCGTCCGGAGCTGACCGAGGCCGCGATCGTCGTCTCCGGCGGCCGTGGCGTCAACGGCGCCGAGAACTTCGCGGTCATCGAGGCCCTCGCCGACTCCCTCGGCGCGGCCGTCGGTGCCTCGCGCGCCGCGGTGGACGCGGGCTGGTACCCGCACACCAACCAGGTCGGCCAGACCGGCAAGTCCGTCTCGCCGCAGCTGTACATCGCCAACGGCATCTCCGGCGCCATCCAGCACCGGGCCGGCATGCAGACCTCGAAGACGATCGTCGCGGTCAACAAGGACGCCGAGGCCCCGATCTTCGAGCTCGTCGACTTCGGTGTGGTCGGTGACCTCTTCGACGTCGTGCCCCAGCTCACCGAGGAGGTCAAGACCCGCAAGGGCTGACCACCGCCTGGCTGCCCGAGGCCCCCGTGACCGACGCCGGTCACGGGGGCCTCGTGGTGTCAGCGCAGGCTCAGCGAGACCCGCACCGGCAGATGGTCGCTGGGGAACTGGCCGTGCCGGGAGAAGGTGTCGACGACCGCCTCGTGCGTGGTGACGCCCGGCGAGGTGAGGATCCAGTCGATGCGGTCGCCGTCCTGCCGGAGCCGGTGATAGCCGTGGAAGGTGCCGTACAGGGGGCCGCGCCGCTCCGCCGCGTCCCAGGCGTCCACGAGCCCGGAGTCCATGAGGGTGTCGTAGGCCCGGTTGCCGTGCGCGGCGGCGTTGAAGTCGCCGGTCACCACGACGGGCAGCGCGGGGTCGAACGCCGCGATCCGCCGGCCGAGCAGGGCGGCGCTGCGCTCGCGGGCGTCCTGGCTCTTCTGGTCGAAGTGGGTGTTGGCGACGTAGAACTCGCGGTCACCGTCCGCGAGATCGCGGAAGCGGACCCAGGTGACGATGCGCGGGAACGCCGCGTTCCAGGTGTTGGAGCGGATGACCTCCGGTGTGTCGGAGAGCCAGAAGGTGTAGTGCTCCACCGGGGCCAGCCGCCGGACGTCGTAGTAGATCGCCGTGGACTCGTCCCGGCTGCCGCCCTCGCGGCCGGTGCCGATCCAGTCGTAGTGCGGCCCGAGATCGGCGTCGATGTCGCGCAGTTGCTGGTAGAGGCCTTCCTGGGTGCCGATGACGTGGGGGCTCGCGCGGTGCAGCAGCTCGCGCATGACGGGCCTGCGGTCGGCCCAGCTGTTGGGTTCGGCGGTGCTCGCGTACCGCAGGTTGAAGGTCATGACGTCGAGCCGCGGCGCGCGCCGCGGGCGACCGGGCGGGGTGGGCCGCCCGGAGCGCGGGGACGGCCCGGAGGAGGCGGACGAGGCGGAGATCGCGGCGCTGGACAGGGGCACGGTGACCGCCGCGGCCAACAGGATCTGCAGGCCGAGACGGCGGGTGACCCGGCGCTGGTGCGGCACGGGGACTCCTTCGGTGGCGACGGCCGGACGAGCAGGTGTGAGGCGAGTCCTTCGCGAGGAGTGTGCTACCCAGGAGTGAGGCGAGCGTGAACATGCCCAGATGGGGGCGTGTCGCACCGTGGACATGGTGTTGACCATCCGGAAGGCGCCCGGATAACTTCATTCAACGGATTGTTGATTCCGTACAGTGGAAAACAGGAGGGTGTTGGGATGGGCCAGGGCCAGCAGGAGCAGGTGGCGACGAGTCTCGCGGGCGCCGTCAGCGAGGAGATCAGCGCCTCCCTCGCGCCGGTCGACGCCGAACTGGAGCGCCGCTACCCGGGCGACCCCGGCACCCGCCAGCCCGTGCACACCGTCTACGTCCCCGGCGACGCGTTCACCGCCGACACCGTCCGTACCTGGGGCGACCGGGCACTCGCGGCCCTGGACGAACACGCCCCCGACGCCGCCTCGTTCGCCGCCGTCCTCGGCCTGTCCGAGGAACTCGCCGAGCCCGTCCACTCCCGGGTCCGCGCCAAGCTGGAGCGCGAACCGATCGAAGACCTGCGCGTCGACTTCGAGGACGGCTACGGCCCGCGGCCCGACGCCGAGGAGGACGAGGCGGCGGCCCGCGCGGCCCGGCTGATCGCCGAGGCGTACGCCGAGGGCACGGCGGCGCCCTACATGGGCATCCGGATGAAGTGCATGGAGGCCGCGGTGCGCGACCGGGGCATCCGCACCCTGGACATCTTCCTCACCGGCCTGATGACGGCCGGCGGACTGCCCGCGGGCCTGGTGCTGACCCTGCCCAAGGTGACCTACCCCGAACAGGTCACCGCGATGGTCCGGCTCCTGGAGGCCTTCGAGAAGACGCACGGGCTGGAACCGGGCCGCATCGGCTTCGAGATCCAGATCGAGACCAGCCAGTCCATCCTCGCCACCGACGGCACCGCCACCGTCGCCCGGATGATCCAGGCCGCCGGGGGCCGCGCCACCGGACTGCACTACGGCACCTTCGACTACAGCGCCTGCCTCGGCGTCTCCGCCGCCTACCAGGCAAGCGACCACCCGGCCGCCGACCACGCCAAGGCGGTCATGCAGGTCGCCGCCGCCGGCACCGGAGTACGCGTGTCGGACGGTTCCACCAACGTGCTCCCGGTCGGCCCCACCGCGAAGGTCCACGACGCCTGGCGGCTGCACTACGGCCTCACCCGGCGCGCCCTGGCCCGCGCCTACTACCAGGGCTGGGACATGCACCCCGGACACATCCCGACCCGGTACGCGGCCGTCTTCGCCTTCTACCGCGAGGGCTTCGAGCGGGCCGCCGCCCGGCTCACCCGGTACGCCCACCGCACCGGCGGCGACGTCATGGACGAACCGGCCACCGCCAAGGCCCTCAGCGGCTACCTGCTGCGGGGCCTGGACTGCGGCGCCCTCGACATCGCCGAGGTGGCCCGGCTGAGCGGACTCACCCGCGCCGACCTGGAGGGCTTCGCGGCACCCCGGCGCGGCGACCTGACGGTCTCCGGCTGACGCGCGACGGCCGGCGCGTCCTCACCTCGGTGACGGCACCGGCCGGCCGGGCATCCCGCGCCGGGAAAGCCGGGAGGCCCGTCCTCACCGCAGGTACTCCTCCAGCCCCGACGGGACCGCCCACCGCTGCTCGGCGAACAGCCGGGTCGCCCGCCGGCACAGCCCGGCGTCGGCCCGGGCACGGGCACAGAACTCCTCCGGCGTGGCACCGAACAGCTTCCTCAACTCCGCCGACTCCCGCAGGAGTCCGGCGAGGAGGGCGCGCTGGCCGGGATGCCGGCGGGGCGCGCCGGTGCCGTCGTGCAGGACACCGTGCCGGTTGACGTAGGCGTGCACGCCCGGCAGTTCGGTGCCGTCCGCGACCGCGACGCGGACGTGCGGGGCGGGCAGCCAGGCCCGGCCGAAGTTGCCGCCGGGCAGCGGCACGCCCTCGCTCGCGTCGATCACCTCCAGCTGCGGCCCGTCCAGCCAGACGACGAACAACTCCCTCACCGACGCCGGGGATCGCAGCGGCGCCGCCGAGACGTAACCCAGGCGGCTGACGTGCGCGGAGACGCCCACGTCGACTCCGGTGACCTGGGTGCGGACCATCGGGATCGGCCCGGCCACCCCGGACTCGGCCATCTTGTGCCGGAGTTGGGCCGGAGAGGCGTTGGAGCCGACCGCGAGCACCGGCACCCGGCCGTCGTCGGGCACCAGCCGCTCCAGCGGCAACAGGCGGTCTCCGTCGAGGAGCCCGGAGTCGGCGGGCCAGAGCCCGGGATAGGCCAGCGGATGGTCGCGCGGCGCCCGGTCGAGACCCAGCTCCGCGAGCGTACGACCGGTCACGCGCCGTTCACTCCGAGGGCGGCAGCTCGCCCGAGCCGCGGGTGACCAGCCGGGTCGGGATTTCGATGCGCTCCGGCGCCAGGAGCGTGCCGTCCAGCTGGCGGAAGAGGCGTTCCGCGGCCGTACGGCCGAGCAGGGCCGCGTCCTGGGCGACGACCGTCAGACCCGGGTGCAGCAGATCGGCCAGTTCGATGTCGTCGAAGCCGACCAGTGCGACCGGACGGGAGAGCGCGGCCAGGACCCGGATCACGGTGACCGTCACCCGGTTGTTGCCCGCGAAGATCGCCGTGACCGGAGCGGGCCCGGACAGCATCTCCTCGGCGGCCCGGCGCACCCGCTCCGGGTCCGTCACCCCGAGCGAGGTCCACGCCGGCTCCACGGATATGCCGGCGTCCTCCATCGCGGCCCGGTAGCCGCGCAACCGCTCGGCTGCCGTGTGGATCCGGGGCATGTCACCGATGAAGCCGATCCGGCGGTGCCCGTGCCCGATCAGGTGGGCGACCCCGTCCCGGGCACCGCCGTAGCTGTCGGACAGCACCACGTCGGCCTCGATCTTCCCGGCCGGACGGTCCACGAACACCGTGGCCACGCCCGCTCTGATCTCCGGCTCCAGGTACCGGTGGTCGTCACCGGCCGGGATCACCACCAGCCCGTCCACCCGCCGCGCGCACAGCGCGAGCGCCAACTCCTGCTCGCGCTCGGGGTCCTCGGCGCTGGAGCCGTTGATCAGCAGCGCGCCGTGGGCCCGTGCCACCTCCTCCACGGCACGGCTGAGCGGGCCGTAGAACGGGTCGGCGAGGTCCTCCAGGACCAGACCGATGCTGGCGGTACGGCCCTTGCGCAGCACCCGCGCGCTGTCGTTGCGGCGGAAGCCGAGCGCGTCGATCGCCTCCTGGACCCGGCGCTCGGTGTCCGGCGTCACCCCCGCCTCGCCGTTGACCACCCGGCTCACCGTCTTCAGGCCGACACCGGCGCGCGCAGCCACGTCCTTCATCGTCGGCCGGGTCCCGTAACGGGAGCCGGGAAGACGGTCTGCGCGGCGGGAGGTCTCGGGCACGATGCGGCGTCCTGTCCTGTCGTCCACGGTGGGATTCCTGTTGTCCACGGGGGATGCACAGGTCCATGGGTTTGTATGAGGATGTGGCGTCGAGCATAGAGCCTGGACAACGTTGTCAGATGCGGGGGAGACTGTCCACCGCAATCTCCGGCCCGCGCCCCCACCGCTGGACGGCTGCCTTTTCACTCGGCTATTCATGGTTGACGGGGAGATCTGACTCTGATGCACACCGACCTCGTGGCGGCCCTCGACATCGGCGGCACAAAGATCGCCGGCGCTCTGGTGGACGGTCACGGACGGATCCAGGCGCGCGCCCAGCGCGCGACGCCCGCCCAGCAGGACGGCGAGACGGTCATGGGTGCCGTCGCGGAGGTGGTCGGCGAACTCGCCGGTTCACCTCTGTGGGGACGGGCCGGCTCGCTCGGGATCGGCAGCGCGGGACCGGTGGACGCCTCCGCCGGCACCGTGAGTCCGGTCAACGTGCCGGGCTGGCGCGACTTCCCGCTCGTCGAGCGGGTGCGGGAGGCCGCCGGCGGGCTGCCGGTCGAGCTGATCGGCGACGGTGTCGCCATCACGGCCGCCGAGCACTGGCAGGGCGCGGCCCGCGGCCACGACAACGCGCTGTGCATGGTGGTGTCGACGGGTGTCGGCGGCGGCCTGGTGCTCGGCGGCAGGCTGCACCCCGGGCCCACCGGCAACGCCGGCCACATCGGTCACATCAGCGTGGCCCTCGACGGCGACCCCTGTCCCTGCGGTTCGCGGGGCTGCGTGGAGCGCATCGCGAGCGGGCCCAACATCGCCCGGCGCGCGCTGGAGGGCGGCTGGCTGCCGGGTCCCGACGGCGACACCTCGGCGGCGGCGGTCGCGGAGGCGGCCCGGGCCGGCGACCCGGTCGCGGTCGCGTCCTTCGAGCGGGCCGCACAGGCGCTGGCCGCCGGGATCGCGGCCACCGCGACCCTGGTCGAGATCGACATCGCGGTGATCGGCGGCGGAGTGGGCAAGGCGGGCGACATCCTCTTCACCCCGCTGCGCAAGGCGCTCACCGACTACGCGACGCTCTCCTTCGTGCGGCGCCTGACGGTCGTACCCGCCCAGATGGGCACGGACGCGGGCCTGGTGGGGGCCGCCGCTGCCGCGCTGACCCGGACGGGCACGGACGTGACCGCGGCCGGCGTCTGAGCCGTCCGCCACAGCCCGGCAGGAACGTTCAGGCCCGGTCGGCCGGGGTTCAGGTCCGGCCGACCGGGCCGCTCGGGGCGCCGGGCGGATGCCCGGGCCGCGGGCGTCAGCAGGTGATCCGCGCGTCCGCCCAGTCGCCGTGGTCGGAGGTGACGCCGTTGCCGCCGTCGGTGACGACGAGACTGACCACCTCGGCGCCGGTGACGTCGGCGGTGAGCGGCCGCGCGGCCATGTCCGTGGTCAGCACGCCGGTCGAGGCGACCTTCGTGCCGTCCGCCCAGATCTCGAAGGAGACGCTGCCGGCGGCGCCCTCCTCGTCGTCCACGCCGACGTCGGCGGTGACCTTCCCGCACGCCTTGCCGGTGTAGTAGTCGACCTGGCTCGGGGCGTGGGTGCCGAGCCCCTTGGCGTACACGACCCCGCCGATGGTGATCGGATGCCCGTCGCCCGCGGCGGTCTCCCCGTTGCTGGTGTCGCGTTCCACCGGACCCCAGCCGTTGTCGGCCGACAGCCACGGAAGGTCGCTGAGGTAGGAGGTGCCGGCGGGCGGCGGGTCGGCGACAGTCGTCGTGACCGTCGTCGTGCTCTCCTCCCTCGCGCCGGAAGGCGACCGGTAACGCGCGGTGAGAGCGAGGTCGTACGACCCCTTGAGCGTTCCGGGCGGCGGGGTCACCCGCCAACCGGTGCGCAGGGCAAGGCCGGTGGGCAGTGCCGGGGTCCTGCTCGGCGAGGTCCGGGTGACGGTCCAGCCCTGGGGGCCGGTGAGCGCCACGGAGACCTTCCGGGCCGTCGTGCGGCCGAGATCGGTGACCGACGTGGTGAGGGCGGCCGTCCGGCCCGGCTCGATGAACCGGCTCCCGTCCAGGCCGAGTTCGACGGCCGGCGGGTGCGCCGCCCAGTGCCGGTCGGCGGCGACCCGGAACAGGACGGTGCCGTGCGCCGGGACCACCGCCGAGACGGTGCCCGCGGTGTTGTAGCTCTTGTGCCGCCACAGGTCGCGCAGAGTGTAGGCGGGCGCCTGCGGGAGACCGGCCGCCGTCGCGGTGGTCGCGATGCGCTGCGGGGAGCCGGACTCGTTGAACAGGGCCACCGCGCGGCCGCCGTCCGTGAGTTCCTTGGTGACGACCCAGCGTCCGCCCGCCGAGGAGAGCACCGTGCCCTGCTTGCCGAGCGGGTCCTGGTCGACGGCGATGACCTCCTTGTTGTCCAGGATGTCGAAGGTCGCCGGGGAGGCCTTGCGCAGGTCGGTGCCGATGAGCAGCGGGGCGGCCATCATCGACCACATCGTGAAGTGCGTGCGGTACTCGGTGTCGGTCATGCCGCCGTTGCCGACCTCCAGCATGTCCGGGTCGTTCCAGTGCCCGGGGCCCGCGTACGGCGCGAGCGGCAGGTTCTGCTTCAGGATCGACAGCATCGAGCCCCAGCTGTCACTGATGTCCCCGGTGGTGCGCCAGAGCTGGCCGACGTCCGACGCCCACTCCCAGGGCTTGTTCTCGCCCCATTCGCAGATGCTGTAGACGATGGGCCGCCCGGTCGCCCGCAGCGCGTCCCGCATCGTCAGGTAGCGCTGCTTGGCGTCGACACCCTGGTTGTTGCAGTTGTCGTACTTGAGGTAGTCGACGCCCCAGTCCGCGAACTGCCGCGCGTCGCTGTACTCGTGGCCCAGCGCGCCCGGGAAGCCCGCGTCGTTGCAGGTCTTGGTGCCCGCGCTGGTGTAGATGCCGAGCTTGAGACCCTTGGCGTGCACGTAGTCGGCGACCGCCTTGATGCCGTGCGGGAACCGGGCGGGGTCCGGGACCAGCTTGCCGTCCGCGTCACGGCTCGGCAGGGCCCAGCAGTCGTCGAGGTTGACGTACCGGTAGCCGGCGTCCTTGAGGCCCTTCGCCACGAAGAGGTCCGCGATGCCCTCGACCATGGTCTCGTCGAAGTCCGCGCCGCAGTGCGTGGAGTTCCAGTTGTTGAAGCCCATCGGGGGGGTGAGGGCGAGGCCGTCGGTCGGTGCTGCCGAGCCGGTCGAGCCGGTCGCGCCGCCGGCGGCCGCGGGTGCGGCGAGGCCGGTCGTGCCCAGCACCGCCGCGATCAGTGCTCCGACCACTCTTCTGCGGGTTGTGCGGGTGTGAGGGTGACGCATCATTACGTTCCTCCGACTCGCGAAAGGTGGGATGACGACAGGTGGGCGTCATCGGTGCGCGCTTATGGTAGGAGCTGTTCGGCTGTGTTGGAAGAGGAGCGGTAGGGGTTGTTCCGGTCTTCCTGAAGACCTGTCAGGACTCCTGGTGGGTGTCAAGGGGCCTTCCTGCCCGTTGGGTTGTGTTGAATGCCGGCGTCGAGAGACGGTGTGCGGAGGCTGAGCCCGCTCTGGGGCCCGCAGGCGGGAGCTGTGAAGTGCCCGAGCGGGTCATCCGATGTCCGGCCGAGGTGTACGGCGGATGCGCACGGCCTTCCGCACCCGTGGACGACGCGGCCTCCCGCTGTCGGCCGTGCCGTGGCCGGCGTCGCCGCCCGGTCCCCGTGCGGCGCGTTGCTCCCCTCGTGGGTGGGCCCGTGACCCCGGGCCGTCCGCGCAGTTGAGACAGGCATGAAGAAGCGCAGCATGCTCGCCATCGCCAGCCTGGCCACCGGATTCGTCGTGGCCGCCGTCACCCCCTCGCACGCCGCCACCGACGGTCCGCTCGACGACCTGCACATCTCGGACACCCTGGAGCATGTCGGCCACCTCATCGGCGAGGACAGCTTCCAGACCGACCAGGACTTCCTGGGCCAGGAGTAACCCGGCCGGGACGGGAGCGGACGACGGGACCGGTGTTTCCGTCCGGGGATCACCGGCCTCCGTTCGGCGCGCCCTCAACGGGAACTGGTTTCCGTGGCAGTGTGGAGCGGGCAAGCCTCAGGGGGCCAACAGAAGAGGGGGAGTCCGTGATCGTCTGGGTCAACGGTGCGTTCGGTGCGGGGAAGAGCGCCACCGCACGTGAACTGATCGAACTGATCCCGAACAGCACGCTCTTCGACCCCGAGGTCATCGGCGGGGCACTGACACACCTGCTGCCGGCCAAACAGCTCGCCGAGGCCGGCGACTTCCAGGCTCTGCCGATCTGGCGGCGCCTGGTGATCGACACGGCGGCCGCGATGCTGGCCGAACTGGGCGGGACCCTGGTCGTTCCCATGACCCTGCTGCGCCAGGAGTACCGCGACGAGATCTTCGGCGGTCTCGCCGCCCGCCGGATCGCCGTCCGACACCTGTGCCTCACCCCGGCCGAAACGATCCTGCGGGAGCGAATAGCCGGGCGGGAGATCCCGCGCGACCTGCCCGACGGCGAGATGCGCGTCCGCCAGTGGTCCTACGACCGCATCGAGCCCTACCGCGCCGCCCTCGCCTCCTGGATCGCCGCCGACGCCCATCTCGTCGACACCAGCGCCCTCACGCCCTACGAGACGGCCGTGTACATCGCCGAGGCGGTCGGCAGCGGCGCCGCGGCCGTCTGCGAGATCGTGCAGACCCCGGAGCCCAGCGCGGAGACCCTCGCGGCCGGCGTGCTCCTCTTCGACGAGGAGGACCGCTTCCTGCTCGTCGACCCCACCTACAAGGCCGGCTGGGAGTTCCCCGGCGGCGTCGTCGAGCCCGGCGAGGCTCCCGCGCAGGCGGGCGTGCGCGAGGTCGCGGAGGAGACCGGGATACGGCTGGAGACGGTACCGGGACTCCTCGTCGTCGACTGGGAGCGGCCCGTACCGCCCCGCTACGGCGGCCTGCGGCTGCTCTTCGACGGAGGCAGGCTGGACTCCGCCGAGGCCGGGAGGCTGGTGCTGCCGGGGCCCGAACTGCGCGGCTGGCGCTTCGTCACCGAGCAGGAGGCCGCCGAACTCCTGCCCCCGGTCCGCTACGAACGGCTGCGGTGGGCCCTGCGGGCCCGCGAGCGCGGTGCGGCGCTCTACCTGGAAGCCGGCGTCCCGGTGGGCTGACACCCGCCCAGCGGCCCGTGCTCACCTCGCGCGAACCGGCCCGGCCGGCTCGTCGCCGCCCGGCGAGGCAGGAGCCCGCGGACCGGTGCGGCCGGTGCCGCAGCGCACGGGTGCCCGGCCATGGCGCCCGCTCACCGCGCCGATTCCTGGCCGTCCACGCAGGCCCGTAGCGCCCGTGACGCATGCCAGGTCACCGGATCACCGTGGCCGAAGCAGGCGACCTCCGAGTCCAGCCCGGCCAGCCGCCGCAGGGACGCGATCGTCCGAACCCGGTCGAGGTTGAACACCCCGGGCATCACCGCGCCCGTCCCCGGCGCCGCCGCCACCGTGTCCCCGGTGAACAGCACACCGTGCGAGGGCAGATGGAGAGCGATGCTGCCATGGGTGTGCCCGGGGACGTGCACCACGCGGGCGCCCCCGCCGAAGTCCAGCACGTCCCCGTCGGAGAGCTCCGCCACCTCGGCCGGAGCGACCGGCCCGCCGGCGGGCAGCAACGCGGCCGCCGCGGCGTGGACGGGCAGCTCCCAGTCCTCGAACACCGGTGGCGCCCCCGGCAGTTCGCCGCGGATCACCGGAGCGTCCAGGCGGTGGGCCAGCACCTCGGCGCCGCTCAGCGCGGCGAGCTCGGCGGCACCGCCGACATGGTCCTCGTGGAAGTGGGTGAGGACGATCCGCCGTACCGCCGACGGCGACCGGCCCAGTGCCGTGAGCGCGTCGGCGATCGGCCGGCCCGAACCGGGCGGGCCCGTGTCCACCAGCGTGCAGTCTCCGGTGTCCGGGTCGCGCCACAGGTAGGCCTGGCCCACGGGGAAGCGCAACAGGTGCAGGCACGGGAGGAGTTCGACGACGTCCATGTCCCGACGGTAGGCAGCGGCCCCGTCCTGGGGCGAGGGATGTCTGCCGACAGCAGAGAACCGCCTCGGCGCCGCCCCGGAGGGCCCGTGTCAGCCGACGTCGATCACGATCTTGCCCTGGGCGGTGCCGCTCTCCACGGCGGCGTGCGCGTCGGTGACGTCGGCGAGCGTGAAGCGGCGGGGGTCGAGCAGCGGCCGGAGCATCCCGGTGTCGGCGAGCGCCGCGGCCTCGCGCATGATCTCCCCGTGGTGCTCCCGCCCGCGCCCGGTCAGCAGCGGCAGCAGGGTGAAGATCCCGGAGTAGCTCGCCCCGCGGAAGCTGAGCGGCGCGAGACTGTGGGTGCCCCAGCCCAGGGCGCTCACCACGTGCCCCGTACCGGTGCGGACCGCGGTGAAGGACGCGTCGAGCACCGCGCCGCCGACGGTGTCGAAGACGACGTCGAAGCCCTCGCCACCGGTGTGCTCGGCGACGTACTCGTCCACGGTCGTGGTGGTGCGGTCGATGGCCGTGGCGCCCAACCGCCCGAGGACGTCCAGCCGCGAGGTGGACGCGGTGGCGAAGACCTCGGCGCCGCGGGCACGGGCGATCTGCACGGCCACATGACCGATCCCGCCCGCTCCGCCGTGCACGAGGACCCGCTGCCCGGCGCTGACACGCGCCCGGTCGACCAGCCCTTCCCAGGCCGTGATGAAGACCAGGGGCAGGGCGGCGGCCTCGCGCATGCCGAGCGCGGACGGCTTGCGGGCGAGCAGCCGGGCGTCGACCGCCGCGTACTCGGCGAGGGAGCCCGGCAGGTCGCCGACGCCGCCCGTCATGCCGAACACCTCGTCCCCGGGTGCGAGGCCCTCGACGCCGGCGCCGATCTCCGCGACCACTCCGGCCAGGTCCAGGCCGAGGATCGCCGGAAGCGTCCGCCGGGCGTGATCGGCGCGCCCGGCCCGGATCTTGGCGTCCAGCGGGTTCACACCGCTGGCTTTCACCTTGACCAGTACCTGGCCCGGGCCCGCCACGGGCTGGTCGACGTCTCTGAGGACCAGCGGAGAGCCGAACTCCTCCAGGACCGCTGCGCGCATGGCTGCGCCTCTTTCTGCCTGCTGTGGGGAACGGAAGAAGACCGGCGCGGGCCGGTCCGGTGGGAGGCGGTCGCGGTCAGACGTGACCGGCCACGAGCGCGCGCGCCGCCGACTTCGCCGCGCTCACGACGGCGCGGTCCTGGAGGAGGCGGCCGGAGGCCAGAGCGCCGTCCACGAGGAGCCCGATCCCGCGCGCCAGCCCGTCCGGATCACCGGCGCCGGCCTGACGGCAAAGCTCGGTCAGCCACTCCTGGCGGCGCCGGGTGTGCTCGACGGTGACGGCCCGGGCCTCGGAGTCCGGATCGGCCTCGACCGCCGCGCTGACGAACGGGCACCCGAGGAAACCGTGCCGGTCGAAGGCGTCCGTCAACGCGTCGAACAGCCCGACGAGCTGCTCCGCTGGATCGTCACCGACGCGTTCCGCCGCCGCCCGCAACTGCGCCCTCCAGGAGCCGTCGGTACGGCGCAGGTACGCCGTGACCAGCTCTTCCTTGGTGCGGAAGTGCGCGTAGAGCGTCGACTTCGACACGCCCGACGCCACGATGACCTGATCCACGCCCACGCCGCGGAGCCCGTTCGCGTAGAACAGCTCGGCCGCCGCGGTGAGGATCCGCTCCTCGGACTTCGTCTTCCTGAACTGCGTCGCCATCACCTCGCCTCCTTAATCGAACAGACTAGTTCGTTCGATTAAGGTCGGCAAGGCGCGGCCGGAGCACCCCGAACCCGGAGCGACCCGCCGCACGGAACACCCGAAACGGCTGCCGCGAGCCCGCCGGAAACGACGGACGGGCCCCGGCCGGCCGCCGGAGCCCGTCACAGGCCCTGCAAGGAGAATCCGCCCCGCCGGGCGCTTGTACCGCCGGGGCGAGAGGTCAGCCCGCCGCGTAGTTCCGCAGGAACAGCGCCTCCGCCACCGACAGGCGCTCCAGCTCCTGCGGCGACACGCTCTCGTCGACCGCGTGGATCTGCGCCTCCGGCTCGCTCAGCCCGATCAGCAGGATCTCGGCGTCCGGGTAGAGGCTCGCCAGCGTGTTGCACAGCGGGATGGAGCCGCCCTGACCCGCGTACTGCATCGTCTCGCCCGGGTAGGCGGCCGTCATCGCGTCGGCCATCGCCTGGTACGCCGGGCTGCTGGTGTCGGCACGGAACGGCTGCCCCTGACCGACCGACTCGGTCCGCACCCGGGCCCCCCACGGCGTGTGCGCCTCCAGGTGGGCCTGGAGCAGCTTGCTCGCCTCGGCCGCGTCCACGCCCGGCGGCACCCGGAGGCTGACCAGGGCACGGGCGCTCGCCTGCACCGACGGCGTGGCGCCGACCACGGGCGGGCAGTCGATGCCGAGCACCGTGACCGCAGGACGCGCCCAGATGCGGTCGGCGACCGAGCCGCCGCCGATCAGGCCGACGCCGTCCAGCACCTTCGCGTCCGTGCGGAACTGCTCCTCGCCGTACTCCAGCCCCTCCCAGCCCGACGCCGGCGCGAGCCCGTCGACACGCGTCGAACCGTCCTCGTCGCGCAGCGAGTCCAGCACGCGGATCAGCGCCGCCAGCGCGTCCGGGGCGGCACCGCCGAACTGCCCGGAGTGCAGATTGCCCTGGAGCGTGTCGATCTGGACCCGGAGCATGGTCATGCCGCGCAGGGTCGTGGTCACCGTCGGCAGGCCGAGGCGGAAGTTGCCGGCGTCGCCGATGACGATCGTGTCCGCCGTCAGCAGGTCGGGGTGCTGCTCGGCGTACCGCTCCAGACCGCCGGTGCCCATCTCCTCCGAGCCCTCGGCGATCACCTTGACGTGGACCGGGACGCCGCCGTTCGCCTTCAGCGCGCGCAGCGCCAGCAGGTGCATGAGGACACCGCCCTTGCAGTCCGCGGCGCCGCGGCCGTACCAGCGGCCGTCCCGCTCGGTGAGCTCGAACGGCGGGCTGGTCCAGGCGGCCTCGTCCAGCGGCGGCTGCACGTCGTAGTGCGCGTACAGCAGGACGGTCTTGGCACCCTCGGGGCCCGGCAGGTAGCCGTACACCGACTGCGTGCCGTCCGGGGTGTCCAGCACGGCGACGTCCACGAAGTCCTCGGCGCGCAGCGCGTCGGCGACCCAGTTCGCGGCGCCCTCGCTCTCGCTCCTGGGGAACTGGGCGAAGTCCGCCACCGACTTGAAGGCCACCAGCTCGGCGAGCTCCGCCTTGGCCCTGGGCATCAGGGCGGCGACGGTCTCGGCGACCGGATTGGACGACATGGGCACGCTCCTCGTGGGTGCGACGTTGAACTGGGTGAGTGCACCGATCCTCCCACAGCGGCCTGCGGTGATCGCCGCCGTAGGATGCGGGGGGACAGGTGGTAGGTGCCCGGCTGCGGACGGACAGGGTTCGACCCCGACCCACGGGTCGTACGGCATCTATGGCTTGATAGGGCATACGGCACTTACGGCTTCTACGGCTTGATCGGAGCAGCGGACCATCGTGAGCGGTGAGAATTCTTCGGCGGACGACATGCAGCGGGTGTGGGACGTCGTCGTGGTGGGCGCGGGGCCCGCGGGTGCGTCGGCGGCCTACGCGGCGGCGGTCGCTGGACGGCGCGTGCTGCTGCTGGAGAAAGCCGAGCTGCCCCGCTACAAGACGTGCGGCGGCGGCATCATCGGGCCCTCGCGCGACGCGCTCCCGCCCGGCTTCGAGCTTCCCTTCAAGGACCGGGTGCACGCGGTCACCTTCTCCAACAACGGCCGCTTCACCCGCACCCGCCGTTCCAAGCAGATGATGTTCGGGCTGATCAACCGGCCCGAGTTCGACCAGCAGCTGGTCGAGCACGCCCAGAAGGCGGGCGCCGAACTGCGCACCGGGGCCACCGTCACGCGCGTCGAGCAGCACGGCTCGGCCGTCCCGGACCGGCGCACGGTCGCCGTGGTGCTCCAGGGCGGCGAGACCCTGCTGGCCCGTGCCGTGGTCGGCGCCGACGGCAGTGCCAGCCGGATAGGCGCCCACGTCGGGGTCAAGGTCGACCAGGTGGACCTCGGCCTGGAGGCGGAGATCCCGGTACCCGAGACGGTCGCCGAGGACTGGAAGGGCCGGGTGCTCATCGACTGGGGCCCGATGCCCGGCAGTTACGGCTGGGTCTTCCCCAAGGGCGACACGCTGACCGTCGGCGTGATCTCGGCGCGCGGCGAAGGCGCGGCCACCAAGCGGTACCTGGAGGACTTCATCGCCCGGCTCGGCCTCGCCGGCTTCGAACCCAGCATCTCCTCCGGCCACTTGACCCGCTGCCGCGCCGACGACTCGCCGCTGTCGCGGGGCCGGGTGCTCGTGTGCGGTGACGCGGCCGGCCTCCTGGAGCCGTGGACCCGCGAGGGCATCTCCTTCGCGCTGCGCTCGGGACGGCTCGCGGGGGAGTGGGCGGTGCGGATCGCCGAGGCCCACGACGCCGTGGACGCCCGCCGTCAGGCGCTGAACTACGCGTTCGCCGTCAAGGCGGGCCTCGGTGTCGAGATGAGCGTCGGCAAGCGGATGCTCGCGGTGTTCGAGCGCAGGCCCGGCCTGTTCCACGCGGCCCTGACCGGCTTCCGTCCCGCCTGGCGCGCGTTCAAGGAGATCACCCAGGGCCGGACCTCCCTCGGCGAACTCGTCCGTTCCCACCCGCTGGCCCAGCGCGCCCTCACCACCTTCGCCCCGGAGCCCGCGGCCCAGGCGAAGCCTGACGAGGCCGACGCGGACGAGCGGGACGAGCGGGACGAGACGGACTCGCAGGGGTCGGTCACTTCGTGACGGCGATCCGGAAGACCGGGTGGTCGGGGGCGATACGTCGCAGGTCGGCGTCGGGAGAATCGGCGCCGACCCCGTTGAAGAAGACCCCGACCTCGGCCTTCCAGCGCTTCAGGTAGGCCCGCAGCAGCTCGACCTTGTCGTCGTCGGCGACCTCGGTTGCGGTGAAGACGTCCACGTTCTTGCCGAGCCGCAGTTCGCCGCCGCCGGCCGCGCGCATGTTGTGGGTCCACTGGACGTGGCCGCGCGGTGCGAGCAGGTACCGCTCCCCGTTCACCGTCAGCAGGTTCACGGGGGTGGTCCGCCACTCCCCGCTCTTGCGTCCGCGGACGGCGAGGACGCGGGAGCCCCAGATGCTGATGCCGCGTCCGGTGAGCCAGCCCACGGCCTGGTTGAGGATCTTGACGGTGAACCAGCCGGGCTTCTGGACGTATGTCGACATGATGACCCCCACGGTTTGAGAGAGCGGTGCTCTCGGTTGGCTTCAGTGTGGGGGAGATCGGCGCTCTAAAGCAAGAGCGGTGCTCTCTTTTTTGTGCGGTGCACTGGTTTGTGTGCGGTGCGCTTGGGTGGGGGAGGGGTGGCAGTCCGCAGGCGGCGGCCCCGCAACGTGTGCGCCGCTCCGTAACGAGTGCACCGCTCCAGAACGCGTGCACCGCTCCGGAACGTGTGCACTGCTCCGGATGCATGACAGACTGCTCCGCATGACCACCACACAGGGCGCCCGCGCGCGAGCCAGGATGGAAGTCACCGCGGCCATCAAGGACGAGGCGCGCAGACAGCTCGCCGCCGAAGGCGCTCCCAAGCTGTCGCTGCGCGCCGTCGCGCGCGAACTCGGCATGGTCTCCTCGGCGCTCTACCGCTACTTCCCGAGCCGGGACGACCTGCTCACCGCGCTGATCATCGACGCCTACGACTCCCTCGGCGAGGCCGCCGAGACCGCGCACGCCGCCGACGTCGACGCCGGTGCCGCGCCCGCGCAGCGCTGGGTCACCGTGTGCGAGGCGGTGCGCCGCTGGGCGCTGGCGCACCCCCACGAGTACGCGCTGATCTACGGCTCCCCGGTGCCCGGCTACTCGGCCCCGGACACCACCATCCAGCCGGCCGCCCGGGTCGCCCTCGTGCTGATCGGTATCCTGCACGACGCGTTCGGGCGGCGCGGTCTGGCCCGTACCCCCGTGCCGGCCGAACTCGCGCCCGAGGCCCGCCGGATGGCCGACGAGCTGATGCCGGGCCTGCCTCCGGAGGTGGCCGTGGCCATGGCGGCGGCCTGGGCGCAGCTGTTCGGGCTGGTCGGATTCGAACTGTTCGGCCAGTTCAAGGGGGTCGTGGAGGACCGTGACCGGTTCTTCCGGCACGCGGCCGCACAGCTCGCCCACGGAGTGGGTCTGGTCTTCCCGTAGCTGGGAGGTCAGGGCGCCGGGGTGGCCGTCGTGCCCGCGCCGTCCTCCGGGACGAGCACGATCTTGCCCGCGACCGTCCCGGACTCGGCGAGCCGCAGGGCCTCTGCGGCCCGGGTCAGGGGCAGCAGGGCGGCGATGCGGGCGGTGACCTCGCCGCGCCGGAAGGACTCGAACACCTGGGTGAGGTCGGCGTTCAGCCGGGCCCGGAACCGGTCCTTGGCGAGGGCGCTGCCCTCCCAGACGTTGAAGAAGCACGCGTGCCGGCCGTTGGGCAGCGCGTTCCACAGCCACACCCGGCCCAGGATCTTCAGCACCGGCAACTGCTTGGAACCCGAGTCGTCCCGCGTGGTGGCGCTCCCGTAGGCGACGAGGGTGCCGCCCGGGGCGAGCAGGTTCCAGGAGTCGACGACGCTGCGGCCGCCGAGGTGGTCGAAGACGGCGTCGACGCCGCCGGGAGCCAGTTCGCGGACGCGTGCCGGGACGTCCTCGGCCCGGTAGTCGACCGGGGTGACGCCCATCTCGCGCAGCGCGTCGTGGTGACGGGCCGAGGCCGTGCCGATCACGCGCAGGTCCGCGGCGCGCGCGAGCTGGACGAGGACCGTGCCGACCCCGCCGTTGGCGCCGTGCACCAGGATCGTGCCGCCGGGCCGCACCCTGGCCTTGCGGTGCAGCATCTGCCAGGCCGTGATCCCGTTGACGACCAGTGTCTCGGCCTCCGCCGCGCCTATGCCGGCCGGTACCTCCACGGCGTCGGCCGCGTCGAGCACGACGTGACTGGCCCAGCCGCCCACCTTGACCAGGGACGCCACCCGCCTGCCGACGAGTCCGGGCGTGACGCCCTCACCGGCCGTGAGCACCGTGCCGACCAGGTCGTAGCCGGGGACGAAGGGGAACGGCGGCTGGTCGTAGTACCGGCCGCGGCGCATCTGCTGCTCCGCGAAGGAGACGCCGGTCGCCTCCATGCGGACGACGATCTGACCGGCGCCCGGAACGGGGACCTCCCCGTGCCGGATCCGCAGACCCTCGGGTTCCACGACACCCGGCAGGACCACCTCGACCAGCCCGGTGCCGCTGCCGGTGCCCTTGCCCTTGCCGGTGGTGGGGGTGGAGCTCTGGGGTGCGGTGTTTCCTGCGAAATCCATGACGACCTCCATGACGGTCTCCCTGTGGTACAGCTGCGTAGATGCAGTCGCGGACTGGAGAGGTACTCGCTTGCGTTAGAAGCTATAACTAAAATGACGGCCACTAGTGATGGTGTCAAGCCGTAGCTTCGCGCGGCGTCGGAACTTTCCGTTAGATGCCATCTCGGAAGTGATAGGTTGAAACGGACGGAATGGCCCTTACGAGGTACGAGTCAGGCGTCAGCTGCGCAAGCGAAAGGAGCGTGCAGGTCATGGCGGCAGAAGCAGTGACCCCCCGCGAGCGGTACCGGAGCCAGGTGCGGGCCGACATCAAGGCGCGCGCCTGGGGGCAGATCGCCAAGTCCGGCGCGTCGGGCCTGTCCCTGAACGCGATCGCCAAGGAACTGGGCATGAGCGGCCCGGCCCTCTACCGGTACTTCGGCAGCCGGGACGAGCTGATCACCGAGCTGATCAGGGACGCCTACCGAGGCCTGGCCGACACCTTCCGCACCGCTGCCGAGGCACGGGCCGGCGTCGAAGGCCTCGCGCGGGCCCTGCGCCGTTGGGCGCTCGACGATCCCCAGCGGTACTTCCTCGTCTACGGCACCCCGGTGCCCGGATATCACGCGCCCGACGACATCACCGCCATCGCCCAGGAGATCATGGGCGCGCTGCTCGACGTGTGCGCGACGGCCGAGCCCGAGGCGCCTGCCTCCCCTGGCTTCACCGCGCACCTCGCCCAGCACCGCGAATGGGCGGGCGACCACCCCGCCTCGCCCGATGTCCTGCGCCGGGCGCTGGCGTTCTGGACACGGGTGCACGGCGTGCTCTCCCTGGAACTCGCCGGCCAGTTCACGGGCATGGGCTTCGACCCCGAGCGGCTCTTCGACGCCGAGGTCGCGGAACTGGCCTCCGGCCGCTGACCGGCCGCACCGCACGCCCCCGCCAACGCAGCGCACGCCACCGCCAACGCACCCCACGCCACCGCACGGCACCCTTCCGCACGAAACCGGCCCGCTCCACCCCGCCCGGCGGCCTACTCCGCCGGGAGTACGTGTGATCACCCCGCCTGGCCGACGCTCGTGCGGGCCGGTGCCGTCTAGCGTGGCGGACATGGACGAGCAGCGGGAACGGGAGCGCGGCCCCGCGCGGTGGTGGCGGTACGGACCACCATGGCCGCACGGCGACGACGACCGCACGGGCGAGCCGCCGCGCGGCAGGCTGCCGTGGGGCACCACCGTCGCCCTCACCGTGCTGGTGCTGGCGGGCTCGAACTTCGCCGCCCACGCGCAGCCCCACCGCGAGCCGCTCGACGTCTACGGCCGCCTGCTGCTCCTGGCCGCCTGCGCGCTGCTGCTGTGGCGGCACCGGCACCCGGTGCCGGTGGTGTTCGGCACGTCGGCGCTCGCCCTCGGCTACCTCGCGGCCGGCTACCCGTACGGTCCGGTCTTCGCGGCCGTCGCGGTGGCCTGCTTCGGCGCGGTCGTCGCGGGGCGCCGCCGGGCCGCGTGGGCGGCCGTAGGGATGCTGTGGGGCGGCCACCTGCTGATCTCGCTCTGGCTGTACCGCGTGCTGCCTCCGCCGGGCGACTCGGGGGCGAACGCGGGCCAGGAGTTGATCGCCGCCACCTGGGTGTTGATCATCGTCTCGGTGGCGGAGCTGGTCCGGCTGCGCCGTGAGCAGTGGGCGCGGGAGCGGGCCGACCGGGCGCAGGCGGCCAGACGGCGGGCGGACGCCGAGCGGCTGCGGATCGCCCGCGAACTGCACGACGTGCTCGCGCACAGCATCTCCGTGATCAACGTCCAGGCGGGGGTGGGCCTGGCGCTGCTGGACGCGGACCCCGAGCAGGCCCGGACCGCGCTCACCACCATCAAGGCGGCGAGCAAGGAGGCGCTGGGCGAGGTGCGCCAGGTCCTCGACACCCTGCGCGCACCCGGAGACGTGCCCCGCGCGCCCGCCCCCGGCCTCGGGCGGCTGCCCGAACTGGTCGAACAGGCGGCGAGCGCGGGACTGACGGTGGCCGTGGAGGGAGAGCCGCCGTCGCTGCCGCCGGGCGCCGACCTGGCCGCCTTCCGGATCGTGCAGGAGGCGCTGACCAATGTCGTACGGCACTCGGGGTCCCGGCACGCGCGCGTGCGGCTCGAACACGGCGGCGGGGAGCTGCGGTTGCGGATCGACGACGACGGTCCGGCGACCCACGCGGACGCGGGCGGCAGCGGGAACGGGCTGGCCGGGATGCGGGAACGGGCGGCCGCGCTGGGCGGCACGATCGAGGCGGGCCCGCGCGCCGACGGCGGCTTCCGGGTGCTCGCCGTCCTGCCCCTGACCGCAGCGGAACCCCTGGCGGCCCGACCGGGCCGGACCCCGTACGCAACCGGTCCGACCTCGACCGACCGGGAGGAACGATGATCCGGGTACTGCTCGCCGACGACCAGTCGCTGGTGCGGGCCGGCTTCCGGGCGTTGCTCGACGCGCAGCCGGACGTGGAGGTCGCCGGAGAGGCGGCGGACGGCGAGGAGGCGCTGCGCAAGGTGCGCGAACTCCGTCCCGACGTCGTCCTGATGGACATCCGCATGCCGCGGCTCGACGGCCTGGCCGCGACCCGCCGGATCACCGGCGCGCAGGAGCTGAGGGACGTCAGGGTCGTCATGCTGACGACGTTCGAGCTGGACGAGTACGTCTTCGAGGCGATCCGCTCCGGCGCCTCGGGGTTCCTGGTGAAGGACACCGAGCCGGAGGAACTCGTGCGCGCGGTCCGGGCGGTGGTGGGCGGTGACGCGCTGCTGTCGCCGGGGGTGACGCGGCGGCTGATCGCCGAGTTCGCGGCCCGTTCCAAGGAGCCGGCCGCAGCCGACGCCCTCGCCCGGCTCACCGACCGCGAGAGGGAGGTGATGGCCCTGGTCGGCATCGGCCTGTCCAACGAGGAGATCGCCCGGCGCCTGGTGGTCAGCCCGCTTACCGCCAAGACCCACGTGAGTCGCGCCATGGTCAAGCTGGGCGCCCGGGACCGCGCCCAACTGGTCGTGCTGGCCTACGAGTCGGGTTTGGTCAGGCCGGGCTGGCTGGGCTGAGACCTCCGGAAGCGGACCAGTACGGCGACGACCCGGGCGAAGAACACCACCGTGGCCAGTGCCGCGCCCGCCGGTGGCAGCGCACGTTCGAGGAGACCGGGGAGATCGAAGAGCAGGGCCGGCCCGGCCACCGCCCCGAAAACCACGACCGCCGCGAACATCGCGCTGCACAGCGCGTATCCGATCTCGACGGTGATCGCGTCCCGCTCCGCCTGACCGCGCCGTCCGCCGTGGCTCGTCATCTCCGCAGTGTCCCGGAGGTGTGCCCGGCGGAGCAAGCGGCTCCGCCGGGCACACGGGGGAGGCGTCCCCCTGAGCCGCGCGTCAGTCGCGCACGGACACGCGCTCCGCCTCCAGGGAGGTGGACCTGGCGATCACCACGCTCTGTCCGGAGCGCCTGGTGCGCAGCCCGGTCAGCGTGATCAGGAGTCCGGCGAGGGCGACGCCGGCGACCACCATGAAGCCGGGGCGGTAGCTGTCGAGCACGGCCTGCGGAGTCGCGTGCGCCGGGGCGCCCGCGGTGACGACGGCCGTCACGACGGCCAGGAAGATCGCGCCGCCCACCTGCACGGAGGTGTTCAGGAGCCCGGAGACCATGCCCTGCTCGTGGTCGTCGACCCCGTTGGTGGCCTGGATGTTGAGCGAGGGGAAGACCAGCGCGCAGGCCGCGCCGATCAGCAGCATCGACGGCAGGATCACCGCGGCGTAGGACGGGTCGAGGTCGACGCGCAGGAACAGGGCGTAGCCGATGACCATGAACGTGAAGCCCGCCGCGATCAGCCGCGGGGTGCCGAAGCGGTCGACGATCGCGCCGACCTTGGTCGAGGACACGGCCACGAGCGCGCCCGCGGGCAGGAAGGCCAGCGCGGTGTGCAGGGCCGACCAGCCGAGCAGCGACTGCATGTACAGCGTGGTCAGGAACTGGAAACCGACGTAGGAACCGAAGAAGGCGACGGCGCCGAGCTGGGCGCGGACCTGGCTGCCGGAGCGGAGCACGCCGAGCCGGACGAGGGGGCCGGGGGAGCGGCGTTCGACGCGGACGAAGACGGTCAGCAGGACGGCGACCGCGAGGAAGGACAGCAGGGTGCGGGCCGAGGCCCAGCCCACCTGCGGGGCCTCCACGACGGTGAACACCAGCAGCAGCATGGAGGCGGTGCCGAGGATCGCGCCGGGGATGTCGTAGCCGTTGTGGTCGCGTTCGCGTGTGCTGCGCGGCAGCAGCCGCAGGCCGGCGACCAGCGCGATCAGGGCGATGGGAGCGGGCAGCAGCATGGTGAGGCGCCAGCTGGCCTCGGTGAGCAGGCCGGACAGCACCAGGCCCATGGAGAAGCCGGTGGCGGCGCACGTGGTGTAGATGGCGAGGGCGCGGTTGCGCAGCGGGCCCTCGGGGAACGTGGTCGTGATGATCGAGAGGCCGGCCGGGGCGGTGAAGGCCGCGCTGAGCCCCTTGATGAAACGGCTGGCGATCAGCAGCGGCCCCGAGTCGACGAGGCCGCCGAGCAGGGACGCGAGGGCGAAGACGCCGAGGGCCACGAGGAACACCTGACGGCGGCCGAGCAGGTCGGCGGTCCGGCCGCCGAGGAGCAGGAGACCGCCGTAGCCGAGGATGTAGCCGCTGACGATCCACTGCAGCGTGGAGGTCGACAGCTGCAGGTCGGAGCCGATCGAGGGAAGGGCGACGCCGACCATCGAGACGTCCAGGGCGTCCAGGAACATGGCGGCGCAGAGCACCAGCAGGGTGCCCCAGAGGCGGGGAGTCCAGCGTCCCTCGGGGGCAGGAGCGGTGAGCGGAGAGGTCATGCCCACAGACACTACATGCACATGCATCGAATGCAAGAGCATTTAATTACGGTGCAACAATTGCGCTTCTCTGCTACGGTGCCGGAATGTCGGCGAACACGCCCGAGCGGGCACTCGCGGAGCAGTGGCGGGACATCCTCGCCCTGCACGCCCGCACCCAGTGCGAACTCGACCGCGCCCTGCACGGCCACGGCCTGTGCGCCAGCGACTTCGAGGTCCTCGACCTGCTCTCCGACGGCGCGGCGGAGGACGGCGGCTGCAGTTACCGCGTCCAGGAGATCGCCGAGCGGGTGCACCTGAGCCAGAGCGCGCTGTCCCGGCTGGTCGCCCGGCTGGAGAAGGACGGCCTGGTCGAGCGGACCATGTGCCCGGAGGACCGGCGGGGCGTGCGGGTGGCGCTCACCGGGAAGGGGCGCGCGCTGCACGGCGAGGTACTGCCCGTGCAGCGCGCGGTGCTCACCCGGATGCTGGCGGGCTGAGGAGTACGGCGGCGGTCAGATGCCGGACCTGGTCCGCCACAGGTCGGCCAGTTCCTGGTCGCCGGTCACCTTCGGCACCGGAATCCGGTTCCACAGCGCCAGGTACAACTCGTCGGCGGGGCCGGAGAGTTCGGTCATCGCGCCGGGGAGTGCGCCGACCTCCGTGACCGGCGGTTCCGATGACAGCCGTACCGTCCAGGCGTGGTCCCGGTCGGCGGCGCGCACCTGGAGCACCCTCGGGTACTCGGAACGGACCCGGCTGCGGGGGCGGGCGTGGAAGCCGCGCAGCAGTTCGTCGATACCGTCGACCGCGAAGTCCGTGGCGACGGGGGAGACCGGACCGCCCCGGGCGGCCTCGGCGTCGTACCGGTGCACGGTCGTCTCGTGGGCCTGGCGGCGCATCCAGAAGGCGAGGGGCGAGGGGACGGGTGCCGGGTGGAAGGTCCAGCACGTCACGTCCCGCGGCGCATCGGCCAGGGTCTCGACGAGAACGCGGTGGCCGTCCCGGAACCAGGTGGTCAGGTCGGTGCCGTCGAGGTCCGGCGGATCCGGGATCGGCCGGGGTCCGGACTCGGCGTCGGCGACGAAACCGGTGGCCCACCGGTGGATGGTCCCCGTGTGCCGCAGCAGGTCGCGCACCCGCCAGTGGGGGCAGGCCGGCACGTCGGCGTCGAGGCCGGCCGCCTCGGCGGCGGCGGCCAGTGACCGGCCCTCCCGGTCAAGGATCTGAAGATACTCGGCAGTCTCCATGCGGCGAGTCTGCCCGATCCGGCACCCGCCGGTGCGCCGGGCTCCGCCACGGACCGCGCCGTCGGCCTCCGCGCTCCGACGTTCGTGATCAATACACCTAGCGCAGCAGGAATCCCACCGTGTAACCCAGTGCGTTGACCGCCCAGTGCAGGGTCATCGGTGCCAGCAGGGAGCCGCTGCGGTCGCGCAGCCAGCACAGCAGGCAGCCCGCGACGGCGGTGAACAGGACCGCCCCGACGTCCACGAGGACGGTGCCGAGGACCGAGTGCCCGAAGACCGAACCCAGCGTCGGTTTGTCCTCGTCGAGGTTCAGTGACGGCAGGATGTGCCAGAGGCCGAACAGCACGGAGGACAGGACGGCGGCCGTCGTCGCCGTGCGCAGCCGTCGCAGCAGCGCGAACAGCACTCCACGGAAGGCGATCTCCTCCAGCAGTACGGTTCCCACCGGCACCGCGACCAGCGCCTTGAAGGCGACCTGCGGCCCGCTCAGCGCATCGGTCCGCTGGTCCGCGAACAGCCCGCGGGTGACCGGCAGCAGGGCCCCGCACAGATAGACCGCCGCGACGATCCCGGTCAGCGCGACCGCCCAACGCAGCCCGTCCGCGCAGGTGTTCCGGCCGAGTCCCAGCTCGGCCCGGTCGCCTCCGGCCCAGAACAGCAGTGCCACCAGGGCCGCCGAGGCGACGACCGCGGTGAGCAGGGTCCAGGACCTGGCGAAGCGGTTGTCCAGCAGGTTGACCGCCACCAGCACGGCGACCACCAGGACGAGGGCGGCCCGCGTGGGGAGCCGCGGCATCGGCACGGCCGCGTCCGGCGGCGTCAGAACTCGACCGGGTCGCGCAGCGGCGGGCAGGTCATGCAGTGCCCGCCGCCGCGCCCCCGGCCCAGTTCGGCGCCGACGATGGTGATGACCTCGACGCCCGCCTTGCGCAGCAGCGTGCTGGTCCGGGTGTTGCGGTCGTAGGTGACGACCACGCCCGGCTCCAGGGCGACCGCGTTGTTGCCGCTGTCCCACTGCTGGCGCTCCGAGGCGTAGACGTCGCCGCCGGTCTCGACCACGCGCAGCTCCGGCAGACCCGGCGCCTTGGCCACCACGTCGACGAACGTGCCGGTGCCCTCGTCGGTCAGCTCGATGCCGGGCGCCCGGTCGGCGGGCCGCAGCGAGAAGGCGTGCACCCCGTCCACGATGGCCGGACAGAGGGTCACCAGGTCCCGGTCGGCGAAGGTGAACACCGTGTCGAGGCGCATCGCGGACCGCAGCCGGGGCATCCCGGCGACGACCACGTGCCGGGCCGCCCCCCGCCAGCACGTGGTGTCGCGCGTCATCGAACCGACCACCATCGCGGTCAGCGTGGGCAGCGTCAGCTCGGCCGCAGACGGCGAGGAACGCGGACTCTCGGTCGTCTGGGCCTGGGCCATGCCCACCACGATGGGACATCCCGTACCGCCCCGCACCTCGTGCCGTCCGCGGCGAGGGGCCCGGCGGCCCTCCGGATGCGGTCGCGCGCACGGTGGCCGATCGTGGTCCCGAGGTGGCCACGTGGGTGTTGTGGGCAAGGCTATGAATCGTACGAGGGACTGGCCCCGTCGGGTGACGGAGTGGATGCGCCGCCATACGGCGGGCTCCGGCCGGGTGATCCGGCGGCGGCCGTGCTGGTGCGGGGTCGTCGTCGCGGTCCTGTGCTACTGCCTGTCCCTCACGCCCTCCCTGCTGCCGCGCGCCTGGTGGCTCCAGGGGTTCGTCGCCGGTGTCTCGGCGGTCGTCGGCTACGCGGTCGGCGCCGTCCTGGAGACGCTCGCCCGCTTCCTGCTGCGCTGGGCCGGGTTCCGGGTCCGGCCGCGGGTCCGCAGGATCCTCCGGGCGGCCCTCGGGGTGCTCGGGGCGGCCGCGGTGGTCGCCGTGACGGCCTGGAGCGTCCGCTGGGAGGGCGAGGTGCGCCGCGCGGTGAGCCTGCCTCCCCAGGTGGTCTGGTGGCAGTGGGCGCTGGTCCCGTTCGTCGCCGCCCTCGTCGCCGCGCTGCTGCTCCTGACCGGCCGTGCGGTACGGCTCGGCACCCGCCTCGTGGCCCGCCCGCTCGGCGCGCAGATCCCGCGCCCGCTCGCCCGCGCCGTCGGGGTCGCCGTCGCCGCGTTCGTGATCGTCGGCGTCGTCCAGGGCTTCCTGCTGCGCGGGGCGCTGGACGCGATCGAGAGCGCGGCCTCCCTGGCCGACCAGGGCACCGCCGTGGGCGTCCACCAGCCCGGCCTGTCCACCCTGTCCGGGAGCCCGCGGTCCGCCGCGCCCTGGGACACCCTCGGCGCCCGGGGCCGCGACTTCGTCGGTACGGCCACCACCCGCGCCGACATCAGCGCCTTCACCGGCCGCCCGGCCCAGGACCCGGTGCGCGTCTACGTCGGACTGCGCACCGCCGGCACCGTCGGCGAGCGCGCCGATCTCGCCGTACGCGAACTCGAACGCACCGGCGGCTTCTCCCGGAAGGTCCTCGCCGTGATGGGCACCACCGGCACCGGCTGGATCAACGACCAGGGCAGCAAACCCCTGGAGTACATGTGGGGCGGTGACACCGCCGAGGTCGCCCTGCAGTACTCCTACCTGCCCAGCTGGGTCTCCGCGCTCACCGAGGACGAGGCCGCCGCCACCGGACGCGCCCTGTTCACCGCCGTCTACGACAAGTGGCGCACCCTCCCGGCCGATTCCCGGCCCCGGCTGGTCGTCTACGGCGAGAGCCTCGGCTCCTTCTCCATGGAGTCCGCCGTCGACGGCTCCCTGGCCCGGCTCACCTCGGAGACCGGGGGCGCGCTGTTCGTCGGCCCGACCTACGACAACCCGCTGTGGAAGAGGATCACCGCTCAGCGGCAGCCAGGCAGCCCCGAGTGGCGCCCGGTGGTCGGCGACGGCGCGCAGGTGCGCTTCGCGCAGGTACCGGCGGACTACGGCATCCCTCCCGCGCCCTGGGGCGAGCCCCGCGCGGTCTATCTCCAGAACGGCTCCGACCCCGTCGTCTGGTGGTCACCCGCCCTCGCCCTGAACGAGCCGGACTGGCTGGAGCGGCCCCGCGCCCGGGACGTCTCCCCGGCGATGCGCTGGTACCCGCTGCTGACGTTCTGGCAAGTGGCGTGCGACCTGGCCGGCGCGGACAGCGTGCCGGACGGGTACGGCCACCGGTACGGCACGATGCCGACGAGCGCCTGGGCCGAGATCACCCGGCCGCCGGACTGGACGGCGGCCGACACGGCCCGGCTGGCCGCCCTGCTGGAATCGGTGCGCGAACCGGGGCTGCTGGACTGACGGACGCCGTCACCTCCCGTCGCGCCGTGCCTTGGGCCCATCACCCGGTCGTGACGCCTATGACGGTGGCCACGGCGGCCAGGACCGCGACACTCGTCAGGGCCGTCGGCAGCGACGTCCACTCCGCCAGGAAGCCGATCGCCGGCGGGCCAAGCAGCATCCCGCCGTAGCCGAACGTGGACGCCGTGGCCACGCCGGACGGACCCGCCAGGGCGCCCGCCCGGTCCACGGCCACGGGGAAGAGGTTGGCCAGGCCCAGTCCCGTGACGGCGAAGCCGATCAGTGTCGCCCACACCGAGGGCGCGAGTGAGCCGAGAAGCATGCCGATCGCCGCCGTGCCACCGCCGAAGACCACCGTCCGGGACCGGCCGAGCCGTTCCAGCAGCCGTGTCCCGCTCGCCCGGCCCGCCGTCATGGCCAGGGCGAAACACGTGTAACCGGCTGCCGCGACACCCGGCGAGGCGTCCAGGTCCTGGCGCAGGTGCAGCGCGCCCCAGTCGGCCATCGCGCCCTCGCCGTACGCCGTGCACAGCGCGATCAGGCCGAAGACGGCGACCATGCGGCGCGTGCGGGTGTCCAGTCGGCGCGGCGCGGTGTCGGAAGGCTGTTCGGCGGCCGGGACCGGCACCTCGCAGCGCAGCAGGGCACGGCCCGCGACGGCGGTGACCAGCAGGCCGATCAGGGTGAGACCGAGGAGGTGCCGGGTGGGCGAGAGACTTCCGGCGACCAGGCCGCCCAGGCCCGCGCCGGTCATGCCGCCCAGGCTGAAGGCCGCGTGGAAGCTCGGCATGATCGGGCGGCGCAGCGCGGCGATCAGGTCCACCGCCGCGCTGTTGAAGGCCACGTTCAGCCCTCCGTAGGCCGCACCGAAGAGCAGCAGCACCAGGCCCAGGGAGAGTGCGGAGTGGGTCAGCGGCGGCAGGGCCACGCTCAGCGACAGCAGCACGCTGCACACCACGGTGACCGGATGGCTCCCGTAGCGGCGGCAGAGGCGACCGGTGAGCATCATCGTGACGACGGCCCCGGCGGAGACGCCGAGGAGGGCCAGGCCGAGGGTGCCGGCGGAGGCGCCGGTCTGCTGCTTGATGGCGGGGATGCGGACGACCCAGCCCGCGAAGACGAAGCCGTCGAGGGCGAAGAAGGCGGTGAGGGTGATCCGGAGGCGGCGCAGACGGTCGTCGGTGCCCGGCACGTCGTTGTGCGTTCGGGATTTGTTTATTTGCGGCACAAATTCAGGCTAGGCCGGGTACCGCGCCGGGGCAAGGCCGTCGGAGAGCGGGAGACCCGGCTGTGCTCGCCGTCGCCGGACCTGCCGCTCGACCGGCTCGCGGGACGGACGCGCGGACGGTGACGGGCGGACTCGGAGACGGCACCAGCGGTGGGCCGCCGTCGACCGGCCCGCGATCCTGGCTCGCGCCTGCCTCCACGGGGCACCGCCGTCCGTCGCGCATGCCCGTGTGTTCCTGTGCGACTTGTCCGGGAACGTGCTGAACTCCGGTCCGCCCCAGGCCGGTTGGCCCGTCTCCGGTGCGCCGGGCCGTCGGCGCGTACTCCCGCGCACGGCTCGGCGTGCACGTCACCCTTGGCGCAGGTGTCCTGGAAGCTTTCGCCGCACGGGCTCATCTCCGCACCACCGGAGGGGAGTTGGGTCGGGACCGGGATCGCGCCGGGCGTCCCGTCCCGCGGCGGGAGGCCTGGTCCGGCGGCCCCGCGGGGAACCACTCGACATGTCAGACGCGCGTAGAACGTGACGTTCGCCACTCCCGTCCCAGACGTCCGAGACGCACCTTCCGTCCCCCGAACCGCGGAAACCCTGCGGGAATTCACTCACCTCGGGTGCCCGGGTCCACGCGAAGTCCGGCAACAGCTCGGTTAATAACTGCTCGCCGGTTGGTTACCGGAGAGTGAGCGGTCCATGATGGCCCCATGACGTTGGCCTCGCGCGCTCTGGCGCAACTGGCGACCTGGCCCGACCTGACCCAGGCGGTACCGAGCTGCGGCCTGGGGCAGGCAGTGAGTTCGACGCACGGAGAGATCGCGCACTTCCACTCGGAGCGCGACGTGGACCTGCGTCTGACCACCCACGCCATCCGGCACTTCGCCAAGAACCTCAAGAGCACCGGCGCCATCCGCATCGTCCCCGGTTCCCAGTGGGTGACCATCCGGCTCGACGCCGCCAGCGACGTCGATCTGCTGCTGACCCTGGTGAGCGTCGCCCTCCAGGCCCACCAGAGCTGGCCCGACCCCGTCGACCGGCCGCTGTTCGGCTGCAACGACCAGCGGGGCGCGGGCTTCGTCAGCGCGGACACCAGCGGTATGTGACCGGGGGAGCGGGCGCCCGCGGTGTCCGGGTCACACGGTCATGACCCGGACCCCCGCCTCCTCGAACGCGCGCACCGCCTCCGGCTCCGCGGCCGCGTCGGTGACGAGCGTGTCCACCAGCTCCGCCGCGCAGATCCGGGCGAACGCCCGCCCGCCCAGCTTGCTGGAGTCGGCGGCGACGACCACGCGGGCGGCACGCTCGCACAGCAGCCGGTTGATCGCGGCCTCCGCCTCGTCGTGGGCCGCGGCGCCGTGCCCTGCGTCGAAGGCGACCACTCCGAGCACCGCCACGTCCAGGGTGATCTGACCGAGCACGCCGTCGGCGAGCGGCCCGACGAGCTCGTACGACTGCGGGCGGGCCACCCCGCCCGTCACCACGATCTTGAACTGGGGCCGGACGGCCAGCTCGTTGGCGATGTTCAGCGCGTTCGTGACGACGGTCAGCGCGGGTGAACCGGTGGCGAGGTCGGTGCGCACGGCCAGGGCGCGGGCCACCTCCGTGGTGGTCGTCCCGCCGGTCAGCCCCACCGCCTCGCCCGGCGCGACGAGTTCGGCCACCGCCCGCGCGATCCGCTCCTTCTCCGTGGCCCGCCGGGCGGTCTTGTAGCGCAACGGCAGTTCGTAGGACACCCCGTGCATCACCGCTCCGCCCCGGGTGCGCACCAGCATCTGCTGCTCGGCGAGCTGGTCGAGGTCCCGGCGGATCGTCGCCGCGGAGACCGCCAGCTCCGCCGCCGCGTCCTCGACGTCCAGGCGGCCGCGCTCGACGAGCAGTTCAAGCAGTGCCTTCCAGCGGGCGTCGCGCGACATCCGCCCCCTCCGTTCCTCGGCCTTCCGGCGACCCTAACCCACCCCGCCACCGCCCGACTGCTCGGTCATGCTCGAAGACCGGCGCCACCGCGCAGGAACAATCAGCGCGCGCAAGGGGTCGGAGCCGGTGGCGACGAGGACGGCGCACGGCCACCCGGGCGGCCGTGCGGATCACCGGCGTCCGCGGGACTACCCGCGCTTGACCGCCTTGAGGACCACGAACTTCGGGTCGCTCGCCACCAGCAGGCTGTTGCCGAACAGCCTGCGCAGCTTCACGTGGTAGCCGAGGTGCCGGTTGCCCACCACCCACAGCTCGCCGCCCGGCCGCAGCGCCCGCGCCGCCCCGGTGAACATCCGCCACGCCGTCGCGTCGGTGGTCGCCTGGTGGGAGTGGAACGGCGGGTTGTTCAGCACCACGTCCACGCTGCCGGCCGCGACCCCGGCCAGCCCGTCCCCGACCCGGAACTCGGCATGTCCGGGCACTCCGTTGGCCTTGTAGGTGGCCTCCGCCGAGGCCACCGCCTGGAACGACTCGTCCACGAACAGCACCTCGGCCGTGGGATCGGCCAGCGCCACCGCCGTACCGACCACGCCGTTGCCGCACCCGAGGTCCACCACCCGGTTTCCGCCCGACGGCAGATGATCCAGGAAGAACCGGGTGCCGATGTCGAGCCGGTCCGCGCAGAAGACCCCCGCGTGGTTGACGACCGTGTGCCCGGAGACCGCGCCGATCCCGTCCGGCAGTTCGTAGCTGTACGGCCACGGGTTGACCGGCCGCCGCAGCGACGGGTCCGGGGAGCAGTGGATCAGCCGGGCCTTCTGCTCGGCCAGGGAGGTGCGGGTCGGGCCGAGGATCCGCTCGAACAGCCGCAGTGTCGAGGTGTGGATCTCCTTCACCATGCCGGTGCCGATCACCACCGTGTCCGCGTGCACGGCGGGCGCCAGCCTGAGCAACTGGTCCTCCAGCAGCGCCAGGCTCTTCGGCACCCGCACCAGCAGCACGTCCACCCGCTCCGGCGGTGGATCCTGCGTGGTGAGCAGCCGCACCGCACCCGGCTCGACGCCCGCCCGCGCCAGGTTCGCCCGGGTCGCCTCCTGGCTCAGGTACGAGTCGGTGATCTGCGTCGGCCGGTGCCCGGCCAGCGCCGTGACCAGCGCTCCCCAGCGGTCACCGAGGACCACCACCGAGCCCGAGAGCCCGGTCCCCTCCGCGGCCAGGTACCTCAGCAGGTACGCGTCGGAGGCGTCCCAGGCACGCAGCCGGTCGCCCGGATCCTCGGGGAAACGGGACAGCTCGTACTCGCCCCACGCAGTCGTCATACGGTCGCTCATCGTGCGTCCAGGCTAGCGGAGCCCCAGCTCAGGCCCGGTCGGGCAGGATGGGGGCATGGAGGACGAACTGTTCCCGAGGGCGTGCGCCCAGGTCGCGCCGGGCGCCGTGCACGTCCCCGGCTGGCTGAGCGCGCCGCGCCAGCGCGAGCTGCTGGACGCCTGCCGTCGGTGGGCCCGGCCGCCCGCCGGACTGCGCACGGTCCGTACACCGCACGGCGGCACCATGACCGCCCGGCAGGTCTGCCTGGGCTGGCACTGGTACCCGTACGCGTACGCCCGCACCGTCGTCGACGGCGACCAGAGCCCTGTCAAGCCGTTCCCGGCGTGGCTCGGCGAACTCGGCCGGCGCGCGGTGGCCGACACGCTCGGCCCGGAGGCCGCGAGCGGATTGTCGTACGACATCGCGCTGATCAACTTCTACGACGCCGACGCCCGGATGGGCATGCACCGCGACGCCGACGAGCGCTCGGACGCACCGGTGGTGTCACTGAGCCTCGGCGACACCTGCGTGTTCCGCTTCGGGAACACCGAGACCAGGACGAAGCCCTACACGGACGTGGAGCTGCGCTCGGGCGACCTGTTCGTGTTCGGGGGCGCCGGCAGGCTCGCCTACCACGGGGTGCCGCGGGTACGGCCGGGGACGGGACCGGCGGAACTGGGGCTGACCGGCCGCCTGAACATCACGCTGAGAGTCAGCGGATGGTGACCTCGCCCGGCCCGGGCGCTCGGTCGGAGGAGGGGCGCCGGGACGGGTGTGCGGGCGCCGCCGCGGGGGCGCGACCAGCCACGACGGACCGGCGGCGTCGCTGACTAAGGATCATGGCAGACTCCCCTTCATGAGCGGCAAGGCGGCCCCCGGCCCGACGGGGCAAGGGAACTCGAGGACGAGACTGGACCGAGGGCGCGGTGCACTGGGCCCCGCGCTGGAACTCGTGCACACCGGCCGCGCCCCCACCCGCGCCGTGCTCACCGCCGAACTCGGCGTCACCCGGGCCACCGCGGGCGCCGTCGCCGCCGAACTGGAGGCGCTCGGCCTGATCAGGGTCGACGCCCATCCCGGCGCGGCGGCCGGCTCGCAGGGCCGCCCCTCGCACCGCCTGGAGGTCGCCGAGCACGGCCCCGTCGCGCTCGCCGCGCAGGTCCACGCCGACGGCTTCCGCGCCGCGCTGGTCGGGCTCGGCGGCCGGATCGTCGCCACCGCACCCGGCTGCGAGCCCGTCGACGCCGACCCGGCCAAGGTGCTCGGCTCGGTGGTGGAGGCCGGCGCCGGCCTGCTCCGGGCCACCGGCCTGCGCTGTGTCGGCGCCGGTCTCGCCGTGCCGTCCGCGGTCGCGGAACCGGAGGGTCTCGCCCTCAACCCCCTGCATCTGGCCTGGCCCGTGGGCGCGCCGGTGCGGCGGATCTTCGCGGAGTGCGTGCGCGCGGCCGGAATCACCGGCCCGGCCTTCGCCGGCAACGACGTGAACCTGGCCGCGCTCGCCGAACACCGGCACGGCGCGGGCCGGGGCGCCCGCGACCTGCTGTGCGTCGCCACCGGGCACCGTGGTGTCGGCGGCGCGCTCGTCCTCGACGGCCGTCTGCACACGGGAAGTTCCGGACTGGCCCTGGAGGTCGGCCACCTCACCGTCAACCCCGAGGGCCGGCCGTGTCACTGCGGCAGCCGGGGCTGCCTGGACGTCGAGGCCGACCCGCTGGCGCTGCTCATCGAGGCGGGCCGCGATCCCGGCCCGGAGGTGTCGCTGCTCCGGCAGGCCGAGGACCTGGTCCGCGACCACTACGGCGACCCGACCGTGCGCCGGGCCGCCGAGGCCCTGATCGACCGTCTGGGCCTCGGCCTGGCCGGGTTGGTCAACATCCTGAACCCGGACCGCATCATCCTCGGCGGCCTGCACCGCACCCTGCTGGACGCCGACCCCGAGCGGCTGCGCGCCGTCGTCGCCGACCGCAGCCTGTGGGGCCAGAGCGGGGGCGTACCGATCCTGCCGTGCACGCTGAGCCACAACAGCCTGGTGGGCGCCGCCGAGTTGGCGTGGCAGCCGGTCCTTGACGACCCGCTGGGCGCGTTGCGCTGACGGCCTCGGGCATCCATCAGTCGGTGGCGTGGTTCGCGCGGGACGGCCCGTCGAAGGCCGGCCGGCAGCCGGCGGCCTGCCGCTGCACGACAAGGTCAGAGGACCGGTTGAGATGACCGAGGATCACCCGGCCGCCGGGGACGCCCGACCCGCCGCACAGCAGGTCCAGCACGTCCAGCGCGGCGGTACCCATCTCCAGGTGCACGACGCTCGCCCCGCCCGCGCGCCCCCGCCCGCGCGTCGTCCGGCTCCTGGCCGGTAGCCGGGGACTGCGCAGGAAGAGGTGGTCGTGCGCGTCGCACACGCCGAACTCCGCGGGTGTACAGGTCGCCGAGGTCCGTACGGACGGCGCTCACCACTGCCGCCCGCGTCGCAGCCGGTCCCGGCCCGGCGCCGACAGGTGCAGGACCTCGAAGACGTCCCCCTCGTCCTTCGGGGCGGCGTGCGCCCGCAGCGAGAAGTGGACCAGCTCCCAGCGGGCGGTGTCCACGGCCGCCGCGGCCAGCACCACGCCGTCCCCGGCGGCGACTTGCCGCGTCTCGCGCACCGCGTCCGCCATCAGGCCGGACAGCTCGGCCCCCTCCGGTACCGGGTCCCGGCGCCGGACCGCGAACTCCGCACGCGCGCCCGCCGCCCGGCCCTCCTCGAAGGCCAGCCCCGACCACTGCCGGGCCTCGGGCCGCCCGAAGTCGTTCACCAGCCCCTGGAAGGCGCCGCCCCACAGGAAGCGGTTCATACCCTCCATGGTGTTCCACAGGTAGAAGGGCGCGTACTGGTTGACCGGCGATCCGTGCGTGCCGCGCTCGCGCACCAGGTACGTCTTGAACCCGAGCCCGTCCCAGTCGTCGAGCAGATGCCCGACCCGGGCCACCCGGTCCCGGACGATCCCCATGTCGTAGTCCGCGGGCAGGGTCACTTCGTACTGGAGGGCGTGCACGGCGGAAGCCTCTCTCTCGGGCGCCAGGGCGCTCGGGCAGTGGTGGCGGCGGGGCGGGCGCCGGGGTACGTCAGCTCCTCAGCAGCGACAGCAGTCCGCGCACACCCGCGTCGAACGCGGCGGGTGAGCCGCAGGCGCGGGCGAGGACGTACCCTCCCTGCACGGTCGCCAGGACCGTCGCGGCGATCTCCTCACCGTCCACCCACGGCCCGAACTGCCCCTGTTCCTTGCCCTCCTCGACGATCCCGGCGATCAACTTGCGGATCCGGTCGAGGGTCTCGTCGACGGGCGCCCGCAGCGCGTCGCTCGCGACGACGTCCGGGTCCATGGTCAGCCGGCCGACCGGGCAGCCGCGCAGCACGTCGCGCTCGCGCCGCAGGTACGCCTCGATCCGCTCGTACGGTGTTCCCGGGCCGGTGAGCACCGCCTCCGCGCCGGTCAGCAACTCGCCCGCGGTACGCCGGATCGCGGCCAGGGCCAGGTCCTGCTTGCCCGTGAAGTGGTGGTACATGCTGCCCTGTCCCGCCCCGGCGCGTTCCAGGATCGCCTTCGGGCTCGTGCCGACGTAACCGCGCTCCCAGAGCAGCTCGCGGGTGGACTCGATCAGACGTTCCGAGGTGCTCATGAAGACAGTGTACATACCAGTAGGTACAGGGCGGTCGGCCGGTGGAAGCAGTCCGGTTGGCGCTGTGTACTCCCCTGGAGGTACGGCGACCGCCGCCGGGCGCACGACGACCCGGACCCCTCGGGGGAGCCAGTCTCGACATGGCACACCGAGACGTTCTGGCAAAGGAGTTGAGCCGAGATGGAGACCCTCGCGATCGGGGACGGCGGGCCCGGCCCGTGGATCCTGTTCTTCCCGCTGATCTGGGCGGCCGTGGTGATCGGCGCCGTCACCGTCCTGCGCCGCACGGCGTGGCGCGGGCGCGGCGGCCCGTGGCGCCCGGCGGACGCCCGCCGCCCGGCCGGCGACTCACCGCTCGCCGTCCTCGGCCGCCGGTTCGCCTCGGGCGAGATCGACGAGGACGAGTACTGGCGGCGTCTGTCGGTCCTGGAGGAGCACTTCGGCCGCATCGGCACGGGTGGCGCGGCCTGACCGCGACGGCGGTGGTGGTGCGGGACCCGCCCATTGCGCCGCGCGGACGCGGGGCGGTGCCGGCGCGGCCGGGCGTCCTCGCCCCGGGTGCCCGGCCGGCGTGCGGCGGCGTCCGGGAGGGTGTCTCACCGCCCGCTCAACTGGCGACAGCCGAGCGGGCGGGAGCATGTGCGGTGTCAGGTGCACCGGAGGTCGCCGGTACGGCGGCCGGGGGACCCGCGGTCGCGGGCACGGCGCCGCCGCCGGCCAGCTGCGCGGCGGCCGGGGCACCGGCACCGACCTGCGCGGCGGCGGCCGTCGCGTGTCCGCCCGTCGGTGCTCCGGCTCCCGCCGCCACGACACGCTGGGGTGTCGGTTCGGGCGTCAGGCGGTGCGGGCGGGCCGGCTGCGCCGCGGCGTCCGGCGCGGGCAGGGTGAACCACACGACCTTGCCGTCGTCGTGCGGCCGCACTCCCCAGCTCTCGCTGACCGCGGCCACCATCGCCAGGCCCCGTCCGCAGGTGGCCATGGGCGCGACGTCGGTCCCGTCCTCGGCCACCGGGAGCCGCGGATCATGGTCGCGGACGGACACCGTGAGCCGGTCGAGCTGAAGCTCGATCTCCACGGTGCAGTTCTTGTCGGGCTGGGCGTGACGGTGGACGTTGGTCAGCAACTCCGTCACACCGAGCGCGGCCCGGTCGATCAACGGATCAAGGCGCCAGTAGCGCAACTGCGCAGATACGATTCTGCGGACTTGGCCGATCCGCGAGGGAAGGGCCTGGAGCTCCACCGAGCAGTGTCTGCTTGGGTGTTCGATCACGACTGCGACTCCCCGACGTGAGGTCCGGAAGAACACGGAGAACGGATCCAGCAGGGTGCCGCCGTCCATGGGGCCGCCTGCTGTCGTGGCCGGCGGGCTGGTTCGCAGCGTTATCGCCGGTAAACCCAGAGTGACGTGAGACAAGCGTGACCCAGCGCGCACGGTCCCGCAACTCGCCGTGATCAGTGGTCGCGCCCGGCGGCCCGCCGTACCGCCTCGATGAAGCGGCGCGCCGCGGGCGGGCCGGGCTCGCCCGGTGCCGGATCGTGCTCACCCAGAGTGAGCGAGTACCGCTGGCCGTTGAGGTCCGCCAGGGCCCGGTCCTCCGACGCGAACCACGGCTTGGAGGCCCGTACCGCCTGCACGGGCGCGCTGTCGATCTCGCTGCCGTAGCTGGTCAGCAACTGCAGCCTGCCCTCGCTTATCCGGACCTGCCCGGCCCGGGTGAGCGAACGCAGCCGCTTGTCGATCCGCACGCCCTTCGCCGTGAACTCCGGCTCCGCCATCCTGCCCCGCCCCTTTTCGACTGCCTCGGCCACCGGCCCGCGGGCTCGTGGCCCCGACCGGCGCACTCCGGCACGTGTGGTGATCCAGTGTGCGCCCCCGTTCGGGACGTTCGTCCCGTCCGGTGGCAGTCTGCCCGCCCGCGACGAGGAGCACCAGTACGCACGGGGCGCCGGGCGGGGGGCGCTCGGAGCACTCGCGGCAATGCGCCCCCGGCGGGATCGAGCCACTGTTGCGCAGGAGGCCTTTGAGGCGCTCAAAGATGCGTTTATGCAGGTGAGAAGCGCTGCGAAAGGTGCTTATGATCGGTGCGCCGGCCGCGTTCGGAGGCCGTCGGCGCTCAGCCTAAGGAGTCCGCCGTGAGCACCACCCCGCAGATCCGCACCGGCGCCACCCTCGACGTCGACCGCAGCGACAGCGAGTACCGCGACTGGCTCAAAGAGGCGGTCCGGAAAGTCCAGGCGGACGCGAACCGCTCGGCGGACACCCACCTGCTGCGTTTCCCGCTGCCAGAGGCCTGGGGCATCGACCTCTACCTCAAGGACGAGTCGACCCATCCCACAGGAAGCCTCAAGCACCGGCTGGCCCGCTCGCTCTTCCTCTACGGTCTGTGCAACGGCTGGATCCGGCCGGACCGGCCCGTGATCGAGGCGTCCAGCGGCTCGACGGCCGTCTCCGAGGCCTACTTCGCGAAGCTGATCGGCGTTCCCTTCGTCGCCGTCATGCCGCGCACGACCAGCTCCGAGAAGTGCCGGCTCATCGAGTTCCACGGCGGGCGGTGCCACTTCGTGGACGACCCCCGGAAGGTGTACGAGGAGTCCGCGCGCCTGGCGGTGGAGACCGGCGGCCACTACATGGACCAGTTCACCTACGCCGAGCGGGCCACGGACTGGCGCGGCAACAACAACATCGCCGAGTCCATCTTCCGCCAGCTGGAACTGGAACGGTTCCCGGAGCCGGCGTGGATCGTCGCCACGGCGGGCACCGGCGGTACGTCCGCGACCCTCGCGCGCTACGTCCACTACACCCTGCGCGACACCCGCGTCTGTGTCGCCGACCCCGAGAACTCCTGTTTCTTCGAGGGCTGGACCACCGGTGACCCGGACGTCACCCGCGACTGCGGTTCGCGGATCGAGGGCATCGGCCGGCCGCGGATGGAACCGAGCTTCGTGCCCGGGGCCATCGACCGGATGATGAAGGTGCCGGACGCGGCGAGCGTGGCGGCGGTACGGGCGCTGGAGCGGGCGATCGGGCGCAAGGCGGGCGGTTCGACCGGGACCGGCCTGTGGAGTGCGCTGAAGATCGTGTCCGAGATGGTGGCGGCGGGCCGCACGGGCAGTGTGGTCACGCTGCTGTGCGATCCGGGCGACCGGTACCTCGACAAGTACTACTCGGACTCCTGGCTGGAGGAACAGGGTCTGGACATCGTCCCCTACGCGGCGGCCATCGAGTCCCTGCTGGCCACGGGGGTCTGGCCGCGATAGGGCCGGGGGAGCGGGGCGCCCGTCGCCGCTGCGGCCGTCCCCCGCGTTTCCGAAGGGGCGGTGCGGCGCGCGCGGTTCACAGCCCGGCGTCCAGGGTGCGTATCCCCTCGCGGATCGCCCGGCCCATGCCCGGTGCCGCCAGCCGGCACACCGCGCGGAACGGCGCCGTACCGTCCAGGGCGAACGTCATCCGGACCCGGGTGCCGGTGCCGTACGGGACGAGGTGCCACTCCTCCAGCCAGGCCCGCGCGCCCGGCACGTTCGCCGTGTCCACGCGGTAGGCGTACACCTCGGGGGCCGTCGACGCGATCACCGTCTCCGTGAGGCGGACGCCGCCCTGGAGCCGCACCTCGCGGCCGCCTTCCGTGGGGCGGGCCGACCGCACCCCCGTCATCCACCGCGACCAGCCGGCCACGTCCTCCGCGAGCGCCCGGAAGACCGTCTCGGGCGCGGCCTTCGTCCCGCGTCCGAACACGAGCCGTACGGGCGCGGTCTCGACGAAGTCGAGTCCCACCGGGCGCAGTTGGTGAGCCACCGGGCCGACCTCCTCGTGAGACGCTCTCCCGAAAAGGTAGCTGACGGCCCGTCAACTGTCTGTACCCTCAGTCCGTTTCGCCCGCCACCACCAGGCGCCGCAGGTGCTCGGAGATCTCCGCGCGGGCCGCGGCGGGCAGTCCGGCATCCGTGACCAGCGTGTCGACCTGCTCCAGCTTGGCGAACGAACTCAGCCCCACCGTCCCCCACTTGGTGTGGTCCGCGACCACCACGACACGGCGGGCCGACTGCACCAGGCGGCGGTTGGTCTCCGCCTCCGCGAGGTTCGGCGTGGAGAGCCCGGCCTCCGTCGATATGCCGTGCACGCCGAGGAACAGCAGGTCGAAGTGGAGCGCGCCGATCGCCTGGTCGGCCACCGGGCCCACCAGCGAGTCCGACGGCGTGCGGACCCCGCCGGTCAGCACGACGGTGGCCGCGCCCTGCCGCTGCCCGGTGACGCGCTGGGCGGCGTGGAAGACGTCCGCCACCCGCACCGAGTTTGTCACCACGGTCAGGTCCGGGACCTCCAGGAGCTGATGGGCCAGCGCGTACGTCGTCGTCCCCCCGGACAGCGCGATCGCCGTACCCGGCACGACCAGTTCGGCGGCGGCGCGGGCGATGTCCTCCTTGGCGGTCAGCTCCAGACCCGACTTGGCCTCGAACCCGGGTTCGTGGGTGCTCGCCTCGACCACCGGCACCGCACCGCCGTGCACCTTCTCCAGCACGCCCTGCCGGGCCAGCGCGTCCAGGTCCCGGCGTACGGTCATGTCCGACACGCCGAGCTTGCGGGTCAGTTCGTTGACCCGGACACCGCCCCGGCGCCGGACCTCGTCCAGGATCAGGGCGCGGCGCTGCTCCGCGAGGAGGTTCTGGTTCTCGCTCACGTACGCTCCGGTCCTCTCGCCAAAAGCCGTCCGACACGCCCTGCGTACCGGCTCCGACCAGGACATTCCGCTCGGCTGCGGTGCGTGGGCGCCCCATCCTTTCACGGGACCGCACCGGTTGCGCCACTCCCTGTGCCGGCCCGCACCCGTCTTCCGGTCACCGCGTGTTCCCTCAGGTGACACCCGCAACGGGGAGATTCGGTGCCGAGTGGTGTACGTCACACCGGAATCGGAGATCCTGAAACCCGCAGGGAGACACACCATCGGCGCGGCACGGGGGAAGTGCGAGAACAGTGGAACGCGCGCAGGAGCACACCGAAGGACCCGCGCACCGGCCGGGAGCCCCGCACACCGGATCCGTCCCGACACCGGGCGGTCCGCCCGGCCACCACGCGCGACAGCGGGACGCCGTCCACCGGCCCGCCACCGGCGCCGCCGTACCGGAGATCGACCTCGAACTGCTCGTGCACGGTGTCGGCGGCAGCACGCCCGAGAAGATGCTCGGCGATCCGCGCACCGTGCGGATCACCGGCGACGACACGGCGGCCGTCTTCCGGCGCGCCGGGGACGCGGACGCCGAGTCCCGGCCCGGCGACCACCGCGGCCGCCCGGTGCGCGAGGCGTACGTCTGGTGCAACCTCACCTCCGGCAACGCCTCCCGCGCCCTGTGGCTGCTGCTCCTGCCGTTCATGGTCGTCAACCTCGCCCACTGGATGCGCCCCGCCGCCCAGGACCGGCCGCGCACCGTCCGCCTGTACGGCCTGCTCGTCCGGCTCGCCGGGCTCACCATGACGGTGCTGCTGGTGGCCGCCGCCTGCGAGGTCGCCCTCGACCTCGCCGCCTGGCAGTGCGCGGGCACCGCCGCCTGCGCCCGCCGGCACACCTGGCTCGGATTCCTCTCGCCCACGGGCGCCACCGGCGGCTGGTGGAGCGCCCCCGGCCGACGCCTCGGCCTGGCCGCCCTGGTGCCCGCCGCGCTGACCGGCCTGCTCTGGTACCTCTCGCACCGCACCTGGAGCGCCTACGAGTCCACCCGGCCCCTCGCCCACGACGCGGAACCCGGGCACACCTCCCTCGGCAGCCCCGGCTTCTGGTACGGACGCCGCCTGGTGGCCCGGCTGCGCGCCGCCCACACCGCCGCGGGCCTGCTCGTCGTGGCCGCCGCGGTCCTCGCGCCCGCGGCCGCCTTCGACCGCCGGCCCGGCGGACCGGCCCTGCTCGACGCGGCCGGACGGCTGCTGACCTGCGCCCTGGCGGTCCTCGCGGTCGCCGCGGTGTGGGTCGTCTGCCGCCGCGGCCGCAGCGAGCACCTCCTCGACCAGGAACTCGACCGGCACCTGGTACGGCGCCTGCCGCTCGGCGCGCTCGCCCTGCTGGTCCTCGTCGCCCTCTACGCCGGCTGGTCCCGGCCGGGCTGGCGCTCGGTGGGACGGCTCGCCGGCGATCCGGCCTTCGGCAGCCTGGTCCTGGCCCAGGGCGTGCTGGTGATCGCCCTCGGGGCCGTCGCCCACGACCTGCACCGGAGGCTGTCCGATCCACGGGCCGCGATGCGCGGCCTCGGCGGCCCCGCGGTCGCGCTGCTCGCCTGCGCGCTGGGCGGGGTGATGTCGGGCGGGGTCGCCCAGCGGGTCTCCGACTGGCTGGACGGCACCGGCTCCTCCATCGCCGGACCACCGGTACTGCTGACCTGGCAGGCGTCGGTGATCCCGCCCGTCCTCGCGGTGCTGCTCGCCGCGGCCGCCTGGCTCGCCCGGCGTACCTCGCGGCTCGGCCGCGCCGAACGCGCGAGCGTGGCCCTCGACCACGCCGGCGAGCCGCAGGACACGGCCCGCACCCGCCGCATCGCCCGGGTCCGGGCCATGGCGGCTCTCACCGACCGGGCGCCGTTCGTCGTCACCGTCCTGTGCGCCGCCACGCTGGTGCTGGGGGCCGGGGCGCTGGCCGGCGCGTTCGCCACCGGGCAGACCCCGGACGCGGCCGCCGACCGGACCGTCGCCCTGGTGCACGGCGCCGCCCAGGCCTCCCAGGCGCTCGGCTCCTGGCTGGTCGGGCTCGGCTTCATACTGTTCGTCACCTGGGGCAGGCGCGCCTACAAGGACGCCTCCGCCCGGCGGACCATCGGCATCCTCTGGGACGTCGGCACGTTCTGGCCGCGCGCCGCCCATCCCTTCGCCCCGCCCTGCTACGCCGAGCGCGCGGTGCCCGACCTGACCTGGCGCATGGACACCTGGATCCGCCGCACCGGCGGACGGCTGGTCCTCTCCGGCCACTCCCAGGGCAGTGTCCTCGCGGCCGCGGCGGCCTGGCAGCTGACCCCGTCGGTCCGCCGCCGGGTCGCCCTGCTCACCTACGGCTCACCGCTGGAGCGCCTGTACGGCCGCTGGTTCCCGGCCCACTTCGGGCCCGCCGAACTCGCCTCCCTGCACCGCGACGTGGCCTGCTGGCGCAACCTCTACCGCCGTACCGACCCCATCGGCGGCCCGGTGCGGATCGCAGGCGGCGACGGCCCCGCGGTCGACCACCCCCCGCTCAAGGACCCCCTGGCCTACGGACGCAGCCCCGGCCATCCGCTGCCCGCTCCGATCCTCGGCCACTCCGACTACCAGGCGGACCCGGTCTTCGCCGAGGAACGGGAGCGGCTGCTGGCCCGGCTGCGGCCGGAGCTGCCCGGACAGCGGCCGCGACCGGCGCTCTGATCAGGCGAGTTCCGGAAGGTCTTCCGCGTACAGCAGGGTGAGGTCGTCGGTGCTCGGGTCGGCGAGCTGGGCGACCCGGCTCGCGTGCCGCTCCACCATCGCCTCGAACGTCTGGCGCGCGGTACGGCCGTTGCCGAACGCGGCGCCCTTGGGGAGCGCCGTGAAGTACGTCCGCAGCGCCTCGAAGGCACCCGGTGCCAGCCGGTACTCGTGCTCGTCGGCCTGCTGTTCCACGATCCGCAGCAGTTCGTCGGGGCCGTAGTCGCTGAAGGTGATGGTCCGGGAGAACCGGGACGCCACACCGGGGTTGACCGAGAGGAAGCGCTCCATCTCCGCCGTGTAGCCCGCGACGATCACCACGACCGCGTCCCGGTGGTCCTCCATCAGCTTGACCAGGGTGTCGATGGCCTCCTTGCCGAAGTCCCGGCCGGCGTCCTCGGGCGACAGCGCGTACGCCTCGTCGATGAACAGCACACCGCCGTGCGCCCGTTGGAACGCCTCCTGGGTGCGGATCGCCGTGGAGCCGATGTGCTCACCGACCAGGTCGACCCGGGACACCTCGACCAGGTGGCCCTTCTCCAGCACGCCGAGGGAGGCGAGGATCTCACCGTAGAGCCGGGCGACCGTCGTCTTGCCGGTGCCGGGAGAGCCCGTGAAGACCAGGTGCCGTTTGACCGACGCGGCCTTGAGACCGGCCTGTTGGCGGCGCCGGCCGACCTCGATCATGTCGGTCAGCGCACGGACCTCGCGCTTGACGCTCTCCAGGCCGACCAGCGCGTCGAGTTCACCGAGCACGGCCTCGGAGGTGCGGGCCGGCTCCTGGGGTTCGGCGGGAGCGAGGAGCGGCTCCTGTTCGGCGCTGCGCTGGCCGGGGATGGCGCCCAGCAGACCGGGCGACTGGTGGGCGGTCTGCACCACCGGCTCGGGCACGGCGGACGGCCGCAGGCTGCCGCTCTCGTCGCTGGTGCAGTCCTCCACCACCGGGCCGGTGCCGGAGCCCGTGTCCGGGCCCGCGTCGGCGAACTCGTAGCCGCCGCGCGCGCACCGCTCCGTACGGCACTTGCGCAGCGTCGTGCGGCAGCCGTCGATGACGTGGAAGCCGTAGCCGCCGCTGCCGGTGACCCGGCAGTTCTGGAAGGTGCCGCGACCGCCCGCCGACACGTAGAAGCCCGCCTCGGCGGGGGAGTCCACGGTGCAGCGTTCGATCGTGGGGTCGGCGCCCTTGGTGACGATCACGCCCGTCTGGGTGCCGTCCACCGTGCAGTTGTTGAGGGTGCCGCCGCTGCCGTGGTCGCGGAACCAGGCTCCGGTGGCCGCGTCCCGGATCCGGCAGTCGTCCAGCTGCGCGGTGGCCCCGTCGCTCACCGACACCGCCGTGTTGCGCACCTGGGAGAGGTCGCTGTCGACGACGTCGGCGCGGGAGCCGCGGTCCAGCACGAACAGCGCGTCCGGTACGTCGTGCACCCGGCACGAGTCCAGGACGGCGGTGGCGCCGTCGCTCACCCACACCGCCGGGTAGTCGCCGGTGCTGTCGAAGATCTCGCACTGGTTGGCGTCCACGCGGGTGCCCGGGTCCCACACCGACAGGCCGTTGCGGCCGAACTGGCGCACGGTGGTGCGGGTCAGCGTCAGCACCGAGCGCGAGCGCAGGTCGACCGCATTCTCCGGGATGTCGTGGATGCGGCAGTCGGCGAGGGTGAGCACCGCGTCGGTGTCGAGCGTGACCCCGTCGGCGGTGGTGCGGTGCACGTCGCAGTCGGTGAGGTGCGCCGTGGCCCGTGCGGTGACCTGCACACCGGAGCCGCGCACCTCGTAGATCTCGCATCCCACGGCCTCCAGCGCGGAGTTCTCGCCGGTCGCCGTCATGCCGGTGCCCGAGGCGTGGTGGACGCGGCACCGCTCGAGCCGCGGGTGGCCGCCGCCGCGCACCGCCACGCCCGCCTGGCCGGCCGCGACGACCTCGCACTCCTCGAACACGCCACCGCCGCCGTCGAGCACGGCGATGCCGATGCCGGCCGGGTTGTCGACGGTGCAGCGCCGCACGGTCGGCCGCGCGCCGCCACGCACCTCTATCCCGGCCGCGGAGCGGGTGACGATCCGCAGGTCCAGCAGCTCGGGTGCGCCCTCCTCGACGAGCAGCGCGGGGGCGGCCGCGTCCTGGCCCTCGACGTGCAGGTCCTGTACGACCGCCGAGGCCCGCACGGTCAGCGGCACGCCGTCCGCGGGCGCGATGCGCACCGAGCCGGGCGAGCCCTCCGGACCGCGCAGCGTCACCGCGCGCTGGAGGACGAGGTTCTCCCGGTAGGTGCCGGGCGCGACCGTCAGGACGTCGCCGTCCGCGGCGGCCTCCAGGGCGGCGGCGAGCGATGCGTACTCACCCGTGCGGCGCCGCCACCTCGATGTGCCGGTGTGCGTCACCTGGACCGTGCCCTGTGCCATGGCGTTGCTGAGCCCCCACCTCGTCGTACAGATCGCTTGCTCGCCTTCGGGACGGCCACCTGGAGGGTGTCCGGCCCGTGCGGTCCGCTCGCGCGCGGGTCGATGCCGAATGCGCTTCGGCCGGTCCACCGTAGCGTGCGCCGAGGTGGTGCACCGACCAGAGGGAAAAAGGCCCTCAGCTGCCGGTGTCGGCCTTGCCCCAGTCCGGGCCGGCCCGCTCCCAGGCCCGGTCCCAACGCGCGTACCTGCGACGGACCATACGCCAGACGATCACGCGTCGGGCGGTCTCCGTCAGACCCGCGGCGAGCAGGGTGGCGCCGAACCCGGCCAGCACGGCGTGGGCGGTGGCGGTGGTGGAGTCCAGCGGGCGGGCCGCCAGGAGGCCGTGGCCGTCCGTCCAGATGCCGAAGCGGTCGCCCTTGTGCGGGGACTTGAGGATCGTCAGGGCCGTGCCGTGTCGCCGGGTGCCGTCCGGTGCGGTCCAGTCGGCGAGGACGCGGCTGCGGGTGTCGTGGGCACTGGTGGCGTCGGGGTCGGGCTCCACCAGGGAGCCGCCCAGTCTCCGCACGACGGTGGCCGTGACCAGGTGCCGGTCGTGGTGCTGCTGCCGGACGGACCGCTGCAGCGCGTTCTGGGCGGCGGCACCGACGAGCGAGCCGAGCACGGGCGCGGCCACCACGATCAGCAGCAGTGTCACCAGGGCCACCCAGGCCTCGGCCAGGTCGGTCCTCCGGCGCAGCGGATTGTGCCGCCAGCGCCACAGACCGCGGATCGCTCGCACCGTCCACCACCCCCCTTCCGCTCCGTCATGGCCCCCGCCCGGACCGTTCACCCGCGAGCCCGCCCGAAGAGAGCGACATCACCCCCGGCACGGGCTCTCGGGAACTTCCCACGACCCCAACGACCGGACTGCGGGCCGGGGTTCCCGTGGAGGCGGAGATCGTCCGGGCGGAAGCCGAGGGCTGCGGCTCGGGGGAGCGGGGGCCGGATCGGCGTCGTCGGAGGCGGGTGGGGACGGGCCCGCGGTGGAGTGGCCGTCCGGAGGGGTCCGGAGGGGTGGGGGAGCGGAGGGCGCGGGGCCCGGCCGGGGCGGTGGACCGCGGTGCGCGGACCGGGGCGGCCGGGTGGCGTCCGGACGTGCGGATGCCGCCGACCCTCCCGGCTCCCGGTGCCGGGTGGCCGAACCGCTGGTGTCGGCGCGCGGAACCGCCGGTGCCGGTTCGCGGAACGCCCGCGCGCCGGGCGCGCCGGCCCGGACCGTGGACGGCCTCCCCCTCAGGCGCGTCGCACCGCGCACCATGGGCGTCCACCGGACCGTGACCAGGGGCTCCCGAACCGGCCGCGTCGCAGAGGCCCGACGGGCGCGCACCACCGCGAGCCACCACCGGACGGCCGCTCGGCGGCGGATCGCGCGAGGCGCGGGCGGACCCGCCGGGTGACGACCTTTCCCCCGTCGTCGATCAGGGCCCGGCGCCGGTCAACGGCCGGCCTGCGGGGCCGTACGAGGGCCTGCCGGGGCGCGAGGCCCCGGAGCGCCTTGACCGGGCGCACGTGCGCCTGCCGCACCCCGGCGATCCCCGGGACGTCGGCGCCGCGCGGCACCGGCGTCGGGGGACGCCGGTCAGTAGCCGCGGTACTGCTGCTGTTGCTGGTTGTTGTACGGGTCCTGGTACGGAGCCGTGGGCGCGGGGCGCGGAGCGGCCGGGCGCATCGCCTCGTACCCGGTGCCGCCCATCATCGGGCGCGGCGGCTGGGGCTGCTGCTGGCCGGGGTAGCCACGCGGCGCGGTCGCCTGCTGCGGAATGTAGGCGGTGGGGGCCTGCTGCATCGGCACGGGCTGCTGCATCTGCGGGTAGCCGTAGCCGGTGGCGGGCTGGGAGGGGCCCGCGGGGAGGGCGGGCAGTGCCGACGGGAGCGCGGGCAGGTTCAGGCCGCTGGGCGCGTCGTAGGCGGGGGGGACCCGGATCGGGGCGATCTGCGGGGTGCCCCGCTCGGCCACGAGGGAGTCGTAGATCGGGGTGTCCGGGAAGGAGGCGGAGTAGTAGCCGCCGCCATAGGTGGAGCGGGGGGAGGTCATGGCACATAAGTTAAGCCCACGATGTGCTGGTTGGGGAGACCGATAAGAGGGTTGTTTTCCGTGTCGGCAGGGATGCCGGATCCCCAATCCGAGCGAACTCGGCAAAAAAGGACGGCAATCAACGTACTGATCGTGTAAAGGTCGAGTTCCGCGCGGGTTACCGGCAGTTGGACCGCGATCTTCCTATGCTGCTCATGAGGCTTCCGTGTGCCCGGGAATAGGTTGTGCGGGTAGGGATGACCTGGGACCGCCGGGCGCGCCCGGCACGCCGACACGCGATGGGGGCGGACATGACAATGTCGAAAGGATCCAATACACCGGTGCCGGCCACGGCACTGCGTGTCGAATTGGGCTGGCACTCCGGTCCCGGCGTCCCCGACGCGGACGCCTCGGCGCTGCTGCTGGTCGCCGGGAAAGTGCGTTCCGACGGCGACTTCGTCTTCTACAACCAGCCCGCGCACGCCTCCGGCGCGGTCCGCCACGAGGGCAAACGGCACTCCGGCGGTCAGATCACCGACACCCTTGCCGTCGATCTCGCGCGCGTGGAGGCGCCGGTCGAGCGGATCGTCCTGGCGGCCTCCGCCGACGGCGGCAGCTTCGGCCGGGTCCCCGGCCTCTACATCGAGGTCCGCGACGCGGCGGACGGGACGGTGGTCGCCCGCTTCGACAGCACCGGAGCCACCGTCGAGACCGCTTTCGTCCTCGGTGAGCTGTACCGCCGCCAGGGCGGCTGGAAATTCCGGGCCGTGGGACAGGGCTACAGCAGCGGACTCGAAGGCCTCGCCACCGACTTCGGGATCACCGTCGACGAACCGCAGCACGCGGCCCCGCAGCCCCCGGCCCCGCCCGCCCCCACTCCCACGCCGGCCGCGCCGCTCGCCGCCCCGGCGGCCCCGCCGCCCGGCGGCGGGCCCGTCCCCCCGTCCCCGCCGCCGCCCTCAGGCGGCCTGCCCTTCCCGCAGTCCGCGCCGCCCACCTCCGGCGGTCTGCCGGTCCCGCCGCCCCCGCCCGTGCGCCTGTCGAAGGTGACCCTCACCAAGGCCGCGCCCTCCGTCTCCCTGGCCAAGCAGGGCGGCACCTCGGGATCGCTGCGCGTCAATCTCAACTGGCAGGTTCGCAAGGAGTTCCCGGGAAGCCGGGGCGGCCGGCGCGGCGGATCCGACCTCGATCTCGACCTGTGCGCCCTGTACGAGCTCGCCGACGGCCGCAAGGGCGTCGTCCAGGCGCTCGGCAACGCCTTCGGCTCGCTCGGCAGACCGCCGTACATCCATCTCGACGGCGACGACCGCACCGGAGCCGTGGCGAGCGGCGAGAACCTCACCGTCAACCTCGACCACACGCGGGACTTCCGCCGCATCCTGGTCTTCGTCACCATCTACCAGGGCGCCAGCTCCTTCGCCGACCTGCACGCCTCCGTTACCCTCCAGCCCCAGCACGGCGCCCCGATCGACTTCTCCCTCGACGAGTGCACGGTCCCCTCGACGGTGTGCGCGCTCGCGCTGCTCACCAACACCGGCGGCGACCTGGTCGTGCGGCGCGAGGCCCGCTACCTGGTCCCGGACCGCGGGGTGAGCCCGCAGCGGACCGTCGACCGCGCCTACGGCTGGGGCATGAACTGGACGCCCGGCCGCAAGTGATCCCGGCGGAGCGGGTCAGCCCTCGTCGGTCACGGTGTCCGGACGTGCGTAGGTGCGGCCCTTCCAGGCCGCACCGCGCCCCCGGTAGTGCTGCACCGCCGAGTCGACCGTCATCAGGAGGTAGAGGAACGCGGTGAACGGCAGCAGGGGCGCCGGCCACAGCGGCTGACGGTAGTAGCGGAGCATCGGCACGTAGGTCGCGGTCATCACCAGCCAGGCCGCCGCGCCGACGAGCACGGCCGCCGCGCCGCCGCCGGCCACTCCCGCCAGCACCGCCGCCGGGGGCACCAGGTACACCAGCGCGAGACCCACGACCGTACCGAGCAGCAGCAGCGGATTGTGCCGCAGCTGCGCGTACGCGCTCCGGGAGACCATCCGCCACAGGTCGTGCAGCCGGGGATAGGGCCGCACGCTGTCCACCCGGTCCGCGAGCCCCAGCCAGATGTGTCCTCCGGACCCCTTCACGGCCCGCGCGAGCGCCACGTCGTCGATCACGGCGTGCCGGATCGCGTCCGGGACGCGCGCACGCTCCGCCGCGTCGGCGCGCAGCAGCACGCACCCGCCCGCCGCCGCGGCCGTGCGCGAGCCCTTCCTGCCGATCCGGCGGAACGGGTACAGCTGGGCGAAGAAGTAGACGAAGGCGGGGACCACCAGCCGCTCCCACGGGCTCTCCACCCGCAGCCGGGCCATCTGCGAGACCAGGTCGAAGCCGCCGGTGCGGGCGGCCGCCACCAGCAGCCGCAGGCTGTCCGGCTCGTGCGCGATGTCCGCGTCCGTCAGCAGTAGGTATTCGGGGTCACGCGCGCGTGCCAGCGCGATGCCGTGCCGCACCGCCCACAGCTTGCCCGTCCAGCCGGCCGGCGGTTCGCCGGGCGAGGCCACGGTCAGCGGCAGCCCGCCCCCGCGCGCGGCCAGGTCCCGGGCCAGCTCCCCGGTGCCGTCCGTGCTGCCGTCGTCCACCAGGAACACCTCCGCGCGCCCCGGGTAGTCCTGGGCGAGCAGCGACGGCAGACTCAGCGGCAGCACGGCCGCCTCGTCCCGGGCCGGCACGACCACGCACACGTCCGGCCACCGTCCGGGATCGCCCTGGGGCGGCAGCCGTACGTCGGTGCGCCAGAAGAAACCCTGGCAGAGCAGCAGCCACAGCCAGGCGGCGAGGGAAACGGCGGCGGTCCACGCGATGGCGCTCACCCGCGCAGTCTGCCCCATGGGACCTGCCGCCAACGGCCCATCGTCTATCGTGGCCGGGTGAAGATCGCGCTCATCGACTCCGGCATCGGCCTGCTGGCGGCCTCCGCGGCGGTACGACGGCTGCGCCCCGACGCGGATCTCGTCCTCTCCTTCGACCCCGAGGGCATGCCCTGGGGTCCGCGCACGCCCGAGGGCGTCACCGAGCGCGCGCTGGCCGTCGCCGAGGCAGCCGCCGCCCGCCGCCCCGACGCGCTGATCATCGGCTGCAACACCGCGACCGTGCACTCCCTGCCCGCGCTGCGCGCCCGTCTGGAACCCGGCATCCCCGTGATCGGCACCGTCCCGGCGATCAAGCCGGCCGCGGCCGGCGGCGGCCGGGTCGCGATCTGGGCCACCCCCGCGACCACCGGCAGCGCCTACCAGCGGGGCCTCATCACGTCCTTCGCCGACGGCGTGCCGGTCACCGAGGTTCCCTGCTGGGGCCTGGCCGAGGCCGTGGAGCACGCCGACCACGCGGCCGTCGACGCCGCCGTTGCCGCGGCGGCCGCCCTGACGCCCGACGACGTGACCTCCGTGGTCCTCGGCTGCACCCACTACGAACTCCTGGCGGAACGTATCCGCGCCGCCGTGCAGCCCGCCGGCGCCGCACCCGTCTCCCTGCACGGCTCCGCCGGAGCGGTCGCCGCGCAGGCGCTGCGCCGCGTCGGCGCCCGGCCCGCCCCCGACGCACCGGCCACCGGCACGGTCACGGTGCTGCTCAACGGCCGCGAGGGCGGGCTCCCGGAAGCCGCGCTGGGCTACGCCGAGGCCCGCCTGCTGCGGACGGCGAGCCCCGCCGCCTCCCGGTGAACCTCCGGGGGACACGGATACCGCCGATGTGAGCAGTCACCCTCCGCGACGCGGTACCCGCGCAGCGAAACCTGAGTAATCTCATAGACATGAGGGACCACCCCCACGACCGCTCCCCGGACGAGGACGCCCCGCACCCCGAAGTCTGGACGGGGCGCGCCACCAACCGGGTCCAGTGGCTGATGGCCCTGGTCGGCGCCGCCTGCATGGCGCTCGGCGTCGAACTGGCCGTGGACTCGGCCTGGACCTCGGGGATCACGCCGCTGGTGATGTCCGTCGTCGGCTGCATCGCCGCCGGGCTGCTGGTTCTCTTCGGCACCCTCGCCTTCGTGCACGTCGACCTGAAGCTCGACAAGGAGTGGCTGGAGGTCCGGTGCGGCCACATAGGGGTACCGCGCCGGCGCATTCCGCTCGCCCATGTGGTCGGCGCCGACTTCAGCCCGCAGATCACTCCGCGTCACTGGGGCGGCTGGGGCTACCGCTGGCGGCCCGAGAAGGGCACGGCAGTCGTCGTCCGCCGCGGCGAGGGCATCGTGCTGCGGCTGTGGGACGGCCACACGTTCACGATCACCGTGGACAACGCCGAGACGGCGGTCCGGGTCATCAGGGAGCGCCTGCGGACGAGCACGCCCGGCACCGCGCACTGAGGATGCCGGCCGTGCGGCCGTCCGCCAGCAGCACGCCCTCGGGCCGTCCGTCCCGTCCGGCCGCGGTGAGCGGCGCCCGCACGGCGCACGCCGCGAGCAGCACGACGCCCACTACGTCAGAAACGTTTCTTCTGTCGCTGTCCGCGTCCGCTCCCGCAGCGGACGTCATCCCGGTCGACCCCACCGTCGCCCCCCCCGTACCCGGTCCCCCGACCCGCGGCGGGCCCCGCCGCACGCCGCGGGTCGGGGTAACCAGTGATGCCCGCTTTGTGGACGACTTGAGCGGGAACGGTGGGATTCCTGCCCACCGGGACCGCGCTGCCGCCTCTCAGGCAGCCGCCGTACACTCCCGGAGTGACCGCCACCGCAACTTCCGTCGGCCAGTCGGACCAGCTCACACCGCGCCCCGCGCCCCGCGCGCGCGGTCTGCGGCTGCTGCACCGCCTGGTCCCGGCCGCCGCCGCAGCGCTCAGCGGCGTGCTGCTGTACGTCAGCTTCCCGCCGCGCACCCTGTGGTGGCTGGCGCTGCCCGCCTTCGCCGGATTCGGGTGGGTGCTGCGCGGCCGCACCTGGAAGGCGGCGCTCGGCCTCGGCTACCTCTTCGGCCTCGGCTTCCTGCTGCCCCTGCTGGTGTGGACCGGCGTCGAGGTCGGCCCCGGCCCGTGGCTCGCGCTCGTCGCGATCGAAGCGATCTTCGTCGCCCTGGTCGGAGTCGGTGTCGCCGCCGTGTCCAGGCTGCCCGCCTGGCCGGTGTGGGCGGCCGCCGTGTGGATCGCCGGTGAGGCCGTACGCGCGCGCCTGCCTTTCAGCGGCTTCCCCTGGGGCAAGATCGCGTTCGGCCAGGCCGAGGGCGTCTTCCTGCCGCTCGCCGCGGTGGGCGGCACCCCGGTGCTCGGATTCGCGGTCGTCCTGTGCGGATTCGGTCTGTACGAGGCGGTGCGCCTGGCCGTCGAGGGCCGGCGCACCCGGGAGATCCGCCGCGGAGCCGCTGCCGCCGCCCTGCTGAGCCTCGCCGTCCCCGTGGCCGGCGCGCTCGCCGCACGGACACTGGTGAGCGACGAGGCGGAGGACGGCTCCGTCACCGTCGCCGTCATCCAGGGCAACGTGCCGCGCGCCGGACTCGACTTCGCGTCCCAGCGGCAGGCCGTGCTCGACTACCACGTCAAGGAGACCCTCAAGCTCGCCGCCGACGTGAAGGCGGGCAAGGCCGCCAGGCCGGACTTCGTGCTGTGGCCGGAGAACTCCTCCGACGTCGACCCCTTCGCCGACAGCGGCGCGGCCGACGTGATCGACGAGGCCGCCACGGCGATGGGCGTGCCCATCTCGGTCGGCGGCGTCGTCGAACGGGACGGCAGACTCCTGAACGAGCAGATCCTGTGGGACCCGGTCAAGGGTCCGACGGCGACCTACGACAAGCGGCAGATCCAGCCCTTCGGCGAGTACCTCCCGCTGCGTGGACTGGTCGGTGCCGTCAACAAGGACTGGACCAGCATGGTCCGGCAGGACTTCAGCCGAGGCACGAAGCCCGGCGTGTTCGACATCGACGGCACCAAGGTCGGCCTCGCCACCTGCTACGAGGCCGCCTTCGACTGGGACGTGCGGGACACCGTCACGCACGGCGCCGAGATGATCTCCGTGCCGAGCAACAACGCCACGTTCGACCGCAGCGAGATGACCTACCAGCAGCTCGCCATGTCCCGGATCCGCGCGGTCGAGCACAGCCGCACCGTCACCGTCCCGGTGACCAGCGGCGTCAGCGCGGTCATCATGCCGGACGGGAGGATCACCCAGAAGACCGGCATGTTCGTGCCCGCCTACCTGGTCCAGAAGGTGCCGCTGCGCACCTCCGAGACCCCCGCCACCCGGCTGGGCATCCTGCCCGAGATCGCGTTGGTGCTGGTCGCGGCGGGCGGGATCGGCTGGGCGATCGGCTCGGGGCTGCGCTCCCGGCGCGCCGGTGACGCGTAGCCGTACACCCGCTGTACGCCCCGTGGCTCCGGTCCGGGCGGGCGAACCGGGCGGTTAGGGTCGGCGCATGGCCACTCCTGACTTCATCCACGCGATCCGGGCCTCCGCGGGCCACCAGCTGCTGTGGCTGCCCGGGGTCACCGCCATCGTCTTCGACGACGAGGGCAGAGTGCTCCTGGGCCGCCGTACCGACACCCGCAAGTGGTCGGTCATCGGCGGCATCCCGGATCCCGGGGAGCAGCCCGCGGCCTGCGCTGTGCGGGAGGTCTTCGAGGAGACGGCGGTGCGCTGCGTCGCCGAGCGGGTGGTCCTCGTCCAGGCGCTGAGCCCGCTCACCTATCCGAACGGCGACGTCTGTCAGTTCATGGACATCACCTTCCGCTGCCGGGCGGTCGGCGGCGAGGCCCGCGTCAACGACGACGAGTCGCTGGAGGTGGCCTGGTTCGAGGTGGACGCCCTGCCGGAGCTGAACGAGTTCGGCGTGCACCGGATCAAGCAGGCCCTGTCCGACGCGCCCACCTGGTTCGAACCCGCGGCGTTCGGCTGAGGCGTGTGCGCTGCCCCGCGCGGTGCCGGGGGAGGACCGCCTAGGGTCGGATCATGACCGCGTCCAGCATCCCTCCCGGGCCCCGCGCGTCCGTCCTCGACCTGCGCGGCCGCACCGCTCTCGTGACCGGCGCCGCCGGCGGCATCGGCCGCGCCTGCGTGCTGCGCCTCGCCGCCGCCGGTGCCCGGGTGAGAGCCGTGGACCGGGACGCGGCCGGCCTTGCCGCCCTGACCGAGGCGGCCGGACCGGTAGCGGGGCCGGCGGGTGGTGACGTCGAGCCGGTGGTCCTCGACCTCACCGATCTCGACGCGGCCGAACGCGCCGCGGTCGGCACGGACGTCCTCGTCAACAACGCCGGCATCCAACGGGTCTGCCCCATCGAGGAGTTTCCGCCGGACGTCTTCCACACGGTGCTCACGGTGATGCTGGAGGCCCCGTTCCGGCTCATCCGGGGAGCCCTCCCGCACATGTACGAGCGGGGCTGGGGACGCATCGTCAACATGTCCTCCGCCCACGGGCTGCGCGCCTCCGCCTTCAAGTCCGCCTATGTGGCCGCCAAACACGGTCTGGAGGGACTCTCCAAGACGGCCGCCCTGGAAGGCGCACCCCATGGCGTCACCTCCAACTGCGTGAACCCGGGGTACGTACGGACACCGCTGGTCGAGAAGCAGGTCGCCGACCAGGCCCGGACGCACGGCATTCCGGAGGAGCGCGTGCTGTCCGAGGTGCTCCTGTCCGACACTGCCGTGAAACGGCTCCTCGAACCGGAGGAGGTCGCCGAGGCCGTGGCCTACCTCTGCGGCCCGCAGGCGTCCTTCGTGACGGGCACCTCACTGGTGCTCGACGGCGGCTGGACCGCTCACTGAAGCTCAGGCCCACGACGTCCGCACCGAAACCGACCGCCGGCCGCCCGCGGGGCGTGATCGCCGGCCCCCTGACCCGGGACGGGAGGACGTGGGCACCGATCTGCCGCCCCGTGCCCGCGTCCCACGTCCCACGTCCACACGGTTCGGTCGCCGCCGCCGACGACGACGACGGGGCGGCCGTCGATCATGCCCGTCGCCCCGGTGTGGCCGGTCCCAGGAGTCGTCATCGGCGGCGCACGCACCGACCAGTTCTCCCCGCGCCAGGTCCCACAGCCGCACGGTCAGGTCGAAGCCGCCGGTGACCGCGACGGGACGCCCCTCCAGCACCGCCGTCGGCGGCGTCTGCACGGCGCCCGTGTGAGCGGACAGGGCCTTGCCCAGCCGGCCGCCCGTGGCGAGAGCCCACACGTGCAGTGTGCCGTCCCGGCAACCGGCGACCGGCGACCGCCAGACCACGGGCCTGCGCGACCACGGTCGCCAACGCGCTCACCCCGGCCGGTACCGGCAAGGCGAATCGCAGCCGGGAGTCCGTACCGCCGCTTGGGAGTTCACGGGACGATGCACCGTCGGCCTCCGCGGTGCGGTCACCCGCACCGCGTCGGACGAGCGCCCGTGGGCGGACGGTGCCGTGCAGGGAGGGGAAGCGATGACTGGTGTCGAGGTGAACGACAGAACGCTGTGGAGGGTGCCGGGCGGGGGCGTGCTCCACCGCACGCCCGCGACGGCCGACGGCGCCGTCTACGTCCTGGACGGCCTCTTCGGTCTGTCGGCGGTCGACGCGGAGAGCGGACAGCGCCGCTGGACACTGCGGGCCGACGCCGGGATCGGAACGTCTCCGGTGGCCGACGGCGGTGCCGTGTACTTCGCCGACGCCGTCGGCTGCCTGACGGCGGTGGACGCTGCGACCGGCGAGGTGCGCTGGAAGTGGAGAGCGGGCCGGGCGAAGATGTCACAGCCGTCGGCGGCCGGCCACGTCGTGTACTCCGTCGCGCACGACGGCAGGTTGTGGGCGGTGGACGGACTCACCGGCCAACCGGTGTGGAACGCCGGGGTGGCGGACCGTCGCACGTCCGACAGCCCGTCGCCGGCGGTGTCCCAGGGGATCCTGTACACGGCCGCGGGAGGGCGTCTGCTGGCCCTGGACACCGCCACCGGAAGCGTGCGTTGGGACGTACGCCCCTCGGGAGGCGTTCGCCGGACGCCGACGGTGACCGGCGGGGGCGTGTACGTGGGCAACGACGAAGGTCTGGTCGCCCTCGACGCCGCGACGGGCCGAACACGCTGGCGGCTGGGGACCGGAGGAGCGGTGTGGGCGAGCCCCGCCGTGGCCGAGGGCGTCGCCGTGACCGGTGTCCACGGCTGGTTCCTGATCGCGGTGGACACCGCGACCGGCCGCGAGACGTGGCGGCTGAAGACCCGCGGGGAGATCCACGAGACGCCGGCGATCGCCGACGGCACGGTGTACGCGGGCAGCCACGACGGGCGCCTGTGGGCGGTGGACGCGGCCACCGGCGAGACCCTCTGGAAGGTCAGGACCACCGAGCCGGTGCACTCGACTCCACTGGTGCGCGGCGGCACGGTGTACGTCGACAGCCTCGACGAACACCTCTACGCCGTACGGGCCCATCGGCGGGGCGAGGCACCCGCCGAGGACCACCGCCCCGAGGCCGCCCGTCCGGCAACCACGAACGCCCCCGGGACATCGCGCCCCGCTCCGGCCGGCGGCACCGTGCTCTGGCGGGTACGGGCCCCTCGCGCAGGAGCCTTCACGGTGGCGGTCGCCGACGGCGTCGTGTACCAGCCCGCCCACCGTGACCTGCTGGCACTTGACGCCGCCACCGGCCAGGAACGCTGGCGAGTGACGTCCGCCTTCCCGTTCCACTCGTCACCGGTGGTCGTCGACGCCACCGCGTACATCCGCAACGGCAAACACCTCTGGGCCGTGGACACCGGCACCGGCCGACCGCGGTGGAAGCGGACGACCGATCACCTGGGCGACAGCCGGGCGGCGGTGGCCGACGGCACGGTGTACCTGGCCGTGGGCGACGGCGTCTGGGCCGTGGACGCGGAAACGGGCCGCAGGCGGTGGAAGCAGCGGCTCAGGCCCCGATTCCCCCGCTCTTACGAGGAGTTCACCTCTCCCGCGGTGGCCGACGGCCGGGTCTACGTCACCCACCCCCGTGACTCCCTGTGGGCGTTGGACGCCGACACGGGAAGCCGGCTCTGGCAGGTGAAGACCTACGCCTCACCGCACACCGCACCGGTGGTGGCCGACGGCACCGTCTACGCCGGCCGACACCACGGCATGGTCGCGCTCGACGCCGTCAGCGGCCGGCAGCGGTGGGAGCGCGCCTTCGGAGATCCGACATGGTCCACACCCGCGCTCGCCGACGGGACCGTCTACATGGGCAGCAACGGCTGGTACCTGTGGGCGGTGGACGCGGCCACCGGGGAGGAACGCTGGAAGCAGGAGACCGGAGCCGCCCATCGGTCGTCGGCGGCGGTGGCGGACGGGACGGTGTACATCGGCAGCGAGGACCAGTCGCTCTGGGCGGTCGACGCGGCGACCGGTGAGGAACGCTGGCGGCTGCCGACCGGCGGGGAGGTGCACGCGACGCCCGTGGTGGCGGACGGGACCGTGTACGTCGGCAGCCAGGACGGATTCCTGTACGCGATCCACACCTGACCGGCGTCCCCTTGCCCCACGGGAGACGCTCACGGTGACCGGTACCGGTTCCCCCGCGCCACGGAGTGAGCCGGTCCGGTGTCGCCGCCCCGGTGCGGTGCGGCGGCAGTAGCATCTGTGTCCGCACTCATATCTCCACGGACAAGGCGGAACCGCCCGATGGCTGACGAGGCCTACCTCTTCCTGCTCCCCGACCGTCACCCGAGCCTCGGCGCCGCCATGGCGGCCGTCGCACCGCTGGAATGCGACCAGACCCCGGCCGTGCGGGGCTGGATCGCCGCCCACGGAGTGGCGCCCTCCTCCGAGCAGTTGAGGATCCTTCCCGCCGGATCCGAGGTACTCATCCCGGAGGAGGCCGAGCGGCTGCCGATCCCGCTGACCGCTGAGGAGGAGGTCCGGGTCCAGCAGGAGTGCGCGCCCCAGACGGTCACCGACATGGAGCGCGAACTGCTGGACTTCCGGGACACCACCCAGGGCTGGGAGACCCTGGTGCACCGGGCGCTGACCGCGGGCATCCCGGCCCCGCGCATCGCCCGGCTGACCGGACTCGACCCTCAGGAGATCGGCCGCCTGACCGGCGTGTGACGCCGGACCGCCCTCAGCGGGAGACGGAGTCCGGTTCGGGGCTCGGGCCGGTGAGTTCCGGCTCCAGCCCCTCACCGACCGGCGCGGGCCGCCGGCCCGCGTCGGCCCGCCACGCCTCGAAGGCGCGGGCGGTCAGGACCACGACGGCGAGCCCGAGCAGCCATCCGCCGAGCACGTCGCTGAACCAGTGCACGCCGAGCGCGACCCGGGTGAAGCCGACCCCGAGCACCGACAGGACCGCCACGGCCCAGCACGCGACACGAGCCCGGCGCGGCACCATGGGCAGCAGAACCAGCAGGTACACCGCGAACGAGGTGGTGGCGGTCATCGCGTGCCCGGACGGGAAGGAGTAGCCCGGCGCGTGCGCCACGGGATCCTCCAGCGCCGGCCGCGCCCGTTCGACCAGCGTCTTGACCCCGAGCCCGATCAGACCGCCGGCCACCGCGGTCACCGCCGCCCACGCGGCCAGCCGCCGGGCACCGCGCCACAGCAGCCAGCCGGTCAGCAGCGCCACGCCCACGCGAAGGGTGAACGGGTCCCAGACGTCGTCGGAGAGCACCCGCAGCGTGTGCGTCCAGGCCGGGTGGTCCAGCGCGACCCCGTGCAGCGCGTCGGCCGCGTCACGGTCGAGATCGCGCAGCGGCCGCCACCGGCCCTCCACGAGGACCAGCACCAGGGCGAACGGCACCGAGGCGGCCGCGGCGACGGCGACCGCCGCCAGCAGCCGGACACCCAACCGGCGGTCGGCGCCGCTCCGGCGGCCGGAGGAACGCGGTGTCTCGGGTTGTGTCGGCATCAGACTCCCGGGTCGGGTTGGATCGGTTCGGGCCTGCGCCCCCGCACCGCCTCCAACTGCGCGGCGAAGGAGAGCCCGAGGAACAGGGCGATCGAGGTCAGGTAGGCCCACAGCAGCAGGGACATGAAGGCGCTGAGGGGGCCGTAGACCGTGTCGAAGGAGCCGCTCACGTCGAGGTACAGGGTGAGCAGCCAGGTCAGGGTCATCCAGAGCACCAGGTAGAGGGCCGCGCCGAACGCCAGCCAGGTGTAGCCCGGTTGCCTGCGGCGCGGAGAGCGCCGGAAGATGGCGCTGGCGGAGATCAGGGCGAGCAGCAGCCCGAACGGCCAGCGCACCACGTTCCACGTCGTCTGCGCGGTCGAGCCGAACCCGTAGACCGAACCGGCGGCCGAGGCCAGGTCGTCGCCGGCCACCATGGCGACGAAGCCCAGGCCGAGCGGGAAGCCCGCGCACAGCGCCATGACCAGCCCGCGCGTGTACTTGAGGTGGAAGGGCCGGTCGCGTTCGTTGCCGTAGATGCGGTTGGCGCCGCGCTCGATCTGGCACATCGCCGTGGTGACGTTGACGATGGAGAAGATCGCGCCGAGCCAGAGGGCGAGTTGGCCGTCGTCACCCGCCCTGCGCCTGCTGCGGTCGAGCGCGTCGTCGACCACCTGCGCACTGGGTCCCTCGGCGATCCGGTGGATCGTCATCTCGGCCATCCGGCCGATGTCCTCGGTGTGCAGGCTGGTGGAGAGACCGACGAAGGCCAGCGCCAGCGGGATCACCGCCAGCACCGTCTGGAGGGCGAGCGCGCGGGAGTGGCTGAACCCGTCGGCGTAGCGGAAGCGGAGGAACGCGTCGCGCAGCAGCGGCCAGCCGCCGTAGCGGCGCAGGGTCACCCACGCCTCGTCGGCGGAGAGTTCGTCCCCGCTCATGTCCCGGGTCTCCGGGACCTTGGTGGCGCTGCCCACGTCAGCCCTCCAGGCCGGGGACCAGCACGGTCAGCGCGCCCGGTACGACCTCGACGGACAGCCGGCGGCCGGAGCCGACCGGATCCCCGTCGATCTCGCGGGGCTGCGGGGACTCGAAGGTGAACTCGGCCCGCCGGAAGGTGTGGAACTCCGGCTGCCCGCCGCTCTCCCGGCCGTTCTGCCCGCGGTGCGGCAGCAGCGCGCCCACGGTGCGCAGCCAGCCGCCGGGGCCGCGCGGGTCGAGGATCAGCAGGTCCAGCAGCCCGTCGTCCGGGCGGGCGTCGGGTATCAGGCGCAGGCCGCCCTGGAGGGCGCCGGTGTTGCCGACGAGCACCATGCGGGCGGTGCCGCGCAGGGGTTCGGCTCCGTCCAGCCGGACGCTCAGCCGCATCCGTGGGCCGCGCATCGCCTTCGGGGCGGCCAGGACGTAGGCGGGCCAGCCCAGTACGGCCTTGGCGCGGTCGTGTTCCTGCGCGTACTGCATCAGCGCGGCGTCCAGACCGACGCCCGACATGACCGCGAAGTGGGTGGCGGGCAGGCCGTCGCCCTCGACGCGGGCGAGGTCGATGGCGCGGGTCGTGCCGCCGAGGGCGGCGTCCAGCGCCTCGGCCGGAGCCAGCGGGAGGCCGAGGTTGCGGGCGAGGAGGTTGCCGGTGCCGCACGGCACGACGGCCAGCGGGACCCCGCTGCCCGCCAGCCGGTCGGCGGCCGTGCGCACGGTGCCGTCACCGCCGCAGACCACGACCAGGTCCGCCCCGTCGCCGAGAGCGCGGGCGGTCTGGCCGCCGCCGGGATCGGCGGCCGTCGTCTCCAGGAACACCGGTTCCCGGTGACCGTGCCGGGCGAGGAGCTCGCGCAACGCCTCGCGCGTGCCCTCGTCGACCGCGAGGGGATGGACGACCACGGCGACCCGGCCGGGCCGGCGTCCCGCGCGGGCGGTGCCGGGCCGGGTGACGGGCGCCGACACGCGGCCGTCGCGGAGCAGGGCCTGGCCCACCACCAGCAGGGCCAGCCCGCCGTTGATCATGCCGCCCAGCACGTCGGTCGGATGGTGCATGCCCCGGTACAGGCGGCACACCCCGACCACGAGCGGCAGCAGGAGCAGCACCGCGGCCACCACGCGCCGCCACGGCCCTCGCAGGCGGGTCAGCGCGAGCACGGCGAGACCGCCGTAGAGGGCGGTGGCCGCACCGGTGTGCCCCGAGGTGTAGCTGGAGGTCGGCAAGGAGCCGTCGAGCCGGTGCACATCGGGTCGCTGCCGCTCCACCGCGATGGTCACGACCAGGAAGACCAGCGACTGCAGCGCGACCGCGAGCGCGAGGAACGAGGCCTGCCGCCACAGCGGCAGACGGGGCACCAGGATCAGCGCCAGGCACACAGCCAGTGTCCCCAGGACGACGGTGAGCGTGTTGCCCATCTCCGACCCGATCGAGGAGAGCGTGGTCAGGGTGGACGTACGCAGCCGCTCCAGGCCCCGGTTGACACCGTCCTCCGCCGTGAGCGGCCAGACATGCCGGGCGGGGCCGGTGATCAGCAGGCCGAGCCCGATCATCAGGGCGGCCTGGCAGGCGGCCCCCGCACCGATGGACGCGGCGGCCCGCCCCAGTCCGCGAGGCGTCCGGCGGCCCCGCCCGGTGGCGGTCGCCCCGGCGGTGGCGGGGCGGGGGCTGTCCTCGGGCAGGCCCACAGATCTCTCCGGTACGGCGGTCGGCATCGCTACTCCCTGGGTCGGTGATCGGCAGGTGGGGCCGCACCGCACGGATCCGCCCCCACCGCACTGGTGCCCCGGCAGACGCGGAGCAGGCGGGGCGAATGATCGGACGGCCCGCTCGGGACCGCCTCTTCGCCGCCCGCGGAGGGCATCGGCCAGGAGTTCCGCCCTCGAAGGACCCTGGACGAAAGCCCTCCGGGCCGGGGCGGGTTGTGCGGCGGGTCGCGTCCGGAGAGGTGCGGACAGCACGGATCCCGGGCGTCCACCGACGCCCGGGATCCGAAGTGGTGCGGCCTACTTGGGCTTGATCGCGTCCTTGGCCTTCTCCTTGGCCGCGCGCAGGTCGCCCTTGGACTCCTCGGCCTTGCCCTCGGCCTTCAGGCGCTCGTTGCCGACCGCGTCACCGGCAAGCTTCTTGACCTTGCCCTCGGCCTGCTCGCCCTTGGCCTGAGCCTTCTCGTCCGCAGCCACAGCCACTCACTCCTGTCCTCGCTCGGAATTCACGTACGCCCTCCGAGTGACCCCCGGCGGCATTTCCAAACCTGCCGGGTCGCCACCCGGGCGGTGGCAGCCGTCGGAGTGACGAAAAAGAGATGAGATCCGCAGGAGTGGAGATCGATCCGCGGGACACACGGTGGCTCGGAGGTTGATAACAATGGTTCCTGTTCTGCTTGTTCTTCTGCTTGCCCTGATCCTCTTCGGTGCCGGTTTCGCACTCAAGGCCCTGTGGTGGATCGCGGTCATCGTGCTGATCGTCTGGGTCCTGGGGTTCGTGATCCGTCCCACCAGCGGCGGCAGGCGCGGCCGCTGGTACCGCTGGTAGGCAGCCGCGACCAGTGCACTCACCAGGGGTGGGTCCAGGCGCCGAGGCGCATGGACCCACCCCTGAGGGCATCTCCGCGCGGCTGCCGTGCCGCCGGGAACCCCGCTCTCCGGCGCGCCGTCTCCGGTCGTCCCCTTTCCAAGGACGCGAAGGTGTGGCCTTCACCTTTCGAGACGCGATATCGGGGCTTCAAATTGCCGGGTGCCATGACGTTCTGAGGGAGTGTCATCGCATCCGCCGTACCGGGCACCAGCACAAGAACCGTAAGGCGAAGGAGTTCTGAGATGACCACCGCACCCGTCGCCCACCTGGACGACCAGCTCGACGCCGACTTCTACCTGTACGAGTCGCTGCTGCCCGACGAGGAACGCAAGATACTCCTCAAGGCCCGTACCTTCCTGCGCGACGAGGTCGGGCCCCTGGTCAACGACGCCTGGAGCAAGGCCGAACTGCCCCGCGAACTGATCGACAGGTTCCGCGCCAGCGGACTGTCCGCGCTCGCCTACGAGGACTACGGCGAGCACCGGCCGGCCGTCAGCCACCTGCTCAGCGGGATGCTCGCCCTGGAAATGGGCCGCGTCGACGCCTCGTGCGCCACGTTCTTCGGGGTCCACAACGGCCTTGGCTTCTCCTCCGTCTACCACGGCGGCGACCAGGAGCAGCGCGACAGGTTCCTGCCCGCCATGGCCACGATGGACAAGATCAGCGCGTTCGCCCTGACCGAACCCGACGGCGGATCCGACGTCTCCGGCGGCATGCGCACCACCGCCCGGCGCGAGGGCGACACCTGGATCCTCGACGGGGCCAAGAAGTGGATCGGCAACGCCACCTTCGCCGACTACGTGGTGGTCTTCGCGCGGGACGTGGACGACGACGAGGTGAAGGCGTTCGTCGTCGAGAAGGGCACCCCCGGCTTTGAACCGGTGAAGATCGAAGGCAAGATCGCGCTGCGGATCGTGCAGAACGCCGAGATCACGCTGACCGGCGTCCGCGTGCCGGAGGCGAACCGGCTGCAGCACATGAAGGGGTTCCCGGACGTCGCCGAGATCCTGCGCCAGACCCGCAGCGGAGTGGCCTGGCAGGCGCTGGGCGTCATGATCGGGGCCTACGAACTCGCCCTGGACTACGCCAAGGAGCGTGTCGCCTTCGGCCGGCCGATCGCCACGTTCCAGCTGGTCCAGGACCTCCTGGTCAAGAGCGTCGGCAACATCACCGCCTGCTGGGGCATGCTGGTGCAGCTCGCCCGCCTGCAGGACCAGGGCATCTTCCGTGACGAACAGTCCGCGCTCGCCAAGGAGTACGTGGCCGCCCGCATGCGCGAGGTGGTCGGCTGGGCCCGCGAGATCTTCGGCGGCAACGGCATCCTCGTCGACTACGACGTCGCCCGGTTCTTCTCCGACGCGGAGGCCTTGTACTCCTACGAGGGCACCCACCAGATGCAGACACTCATCGTCGGCAAGTCCATCACCGGCCACAGCGCCTTCGTGGGGTGACCGCCGCGACCACCGGATCCGGCGGCCCGGCGGAATGCCCCGCCATTCGGTGCGGATTCGAGGGTTTGCCTGTCACGCCTTGGTGAAATCCAATGGTCCGCGATACGGGAACGGTCGGGCCTTCCTTGACGGCCCTCGACGCGGGCTGCCACCATCGACGGCATGACGATGCGACTGGACCTCACGCGGCGACGCCACGTCGACCTCGCGCGCGTATCCAGCGCCTGCTGTCGCCGCGCGGCCTGATCCGGCCCCTCCCGGCCGTGATCCGCCGCGCTCGTTCCTCGTCCGTCTGAAATCCGCCGGAATGCGCCCCGGCGGAATTCGACGTGCCCGGAATCCGACGTGCCCGACATCCCACCCGCCCGACCTCCGACGCGCCCGAAAAGGAATTCAGCGGCAGGGGTTCCGCGTGCGAGCCCTCCGGCAAGCGCGTCCCGCCCCGGCCCCGCCTGACCGACCCCGGCCGGGCGCCCGTCCCGCACGGACGCCCGCGCTCCCGGAAGGAGCACCCATGGCCACCGTCCTCTCCACCTCCGAAAGCCCCTCCGCCTCCACCCGTCCCGCCCGGCGGGCCGGCCTCGCCGCGGCGGGCTGATCCGATGACCGCACACGTCATCAGGGACGACACGGAGGCGCTCGCGGTGGCGGCGGCCCTCGCCGAGGAGTTCCGGGCCGGAGCGGCCGAGCGGGACGCCGAACGCCGGCTGCCCCGCGCCGAGCTGGACCGGCTGTCGGCCTCGGGCCTGCTGGCCGTGACCGTCCCGGCCGGGTACGGAGGAGCCGACGTCACCGCGGAGACCCTCGCCGAGATCTTCCGGCTGCTCGGCTCGGCGGACGGCAGCCTCGCCCAGATCCCGCAGAGCCACTTCGTGTACGTCAACGTGATACGCCGCCAAGGGACCGAGGAGCAGCGGAAGTTCTTCTTCGCCGAACTGCTCGCCGGCAGCCGGCTCGGCAACGCCCAGTCGGAGGCCGGGACCCAGCACGTCCAGGACATCCGCACCCGCCTCGAACCCGCGGCGGACGGCTCGTACGTGCTGCGCGGTGTCAAGCACTACTCCACCGGGGCCCTCTTCGCCGACTGGATCCCGGTCCTCGCCCGCGCCGAGGACGACGAGCTGCACGTCGCTTACGTTCCCGCGGACGCGCCCGGCCTGACCGTCGTCGACGACTGGGACGGCATGGGGCAGCGGACGACCGCCAGCGGAACGGTCCGGCTGGACGGCGTGCCGGTCCCCGCCGACCGGGTGCTGCCCCACCATCTGACGTTCCGGGGGCCCCAGTTGCACGGAGCGGTGGCACAGCTGCTGCACGCCGCCATCGACGTGGGGATCGCCGGGGCGGCGCTGGCCGAGGCGGCGGTGTTCGTGCGGACCAGGAGCCGGCCGTGGTTCGAGAGCGGCGCGGAGACCGCCGCCGAGGACCCCTTGCTGATCCAGCGGTTCGGTGAACTCGCCGTCCAGACGCGGGCGGCCGAGGCGCTGCTGCGGGAGGGAGCCCGCGCCGTCGACGCGGCGGGCGCCCGGCTCACCGACGAGTCGGCCGCCGAGGCCTCCGTCGCGGTGGCCGCCGCGAAGGTGCTCGCCGCCGAGGCGGCCGTGGCCGTCGCCGGGGCGCTGTTCGAGGTCTCCGGCACCCGTTCCGCGCTCAACTCACTCAACCTGCACCGGTACTGGCGGGACGCCCGCACCCACACCCTGCACGATCCGACCCGCTGGAAGATCCAGCACATCGGCCGGTACGTGCTCAACGGCACCCCGCCGCCCCGCCACGGCCTGCTGTGACGCCCGGCTCCTCCCGATCGGAGAAACCCCCCCGTGTCCCTCACCTTTCACTGGTTCCTGCCCACCAACGGGGACAGCCGCCACGTCGTCGGCGGTGGCCACGGCACCCCGGCGACGGCGTCCGGCCGGGACCGGCCGCCGACGGTCGCCTACCTGAGCCAGATCGCCAAGGCCGCCGAGGACCTGGGCTTCGTGGGGGCGCTCACTCCCACGGGCGCGTGGTGCGAGGACGCCTGGCTGACCACGGCCATGGTGAGCCGGCACACCGAACGGCTGAAGTTCCTGGTCGCCTTCCGGCCCGGGTTCGTCTCGCCCACGCTCGCCGCCCAGATGGCGTCCACGTTCCAGCGGCAGTCCGGGGGGCGGCTGCTGCTCAACGTGGTGACCGGCGGCGAGAGCCACGAGCAGCGGGCCTACGGCGACTTCCTGGACAAGGACGCCCGGTACCGTCGTACCGGCGAATTCCTCGACATCGTACGGCGGTTGTGGGACGGGAAGACCGTCGACCTGGAGGGCGAGCACCTCAGGGTCGAGGACGCGCGGCTGGCCCGGGTGCCCGATCCGGTGCCCGAGGTGTACTTCGGCGGGTCCTCGCCGGCCGCCGGAGAGGTCGCGGCCCGGTACGCGGACGTGTACCTCACCTGGGGCGAGCCGCCCGCGCAGGTCGCCGAGAAGATCGCCTGGATCCGCGGGCTCGCGGCGGAGCAGGGACGCACCCTGCGGTTCGGGATCCGGCTGCACGTCATCACCCGCGACACCTCGGAGCAGGCCTGGGCCGAGGCGAACCGGCTGCTCGACGGGTTCGACCCGGAGACCGTGCGGTCGGTGCAGACCGGGCTCGCCCGCAGCGAGTCCGCGGGACAGCAGCGGATGCTGGCGCTGCACGGCGGGCGGCGGGACGCGCTGGAGATCCATCCCAACCTCTGGGCGGGCATCGGCCTGGTCCGCGGCGGCGCGGGCACCGCCCTGGTCGGCTCGCACGAGGAGGTCGCCGCACGCGTCAAGGAGTACGCGGCGCTCGGGATCGACGAGTTCGTGCTGTCCGGATACCCGCATCTGGAGGAGGCGTACTGGTTCGGGGAGGGAGTGCTGCCCCGGCTGGCCGCCGAGGGGCTGTGGCGCCATCCCGCCGGCCCGGGTGAGACCTCGCCGCCCCAGGTGCCGTTCGCGTCCTGACACGGCCCGGCCCGCGGTGCGTCCCCGCGCGGTGCGTCTCCGCGCGGTCCGCCGAGGGCGGACGGCGGCCCGCCGGTCTCGCCGGCCAGGGCCGCACGCGGTGGCCGCGCCGCCGGTTCAGCCCTCGATCCAGCCGTGGTTCTTGGCGAACTGGGCCAGCGCGCCGCGGACCCGGACGATCTGCTCGGCGGTCAGGGTGGGCGCCGACGCCAGCAGGGTCTCGGTGACCTCGCGGGTGAACTCGTCGGCGCTCAGCAGGTCGCAGAGCGAGTCGTCGTCCGGGCCGAGGGTACGGACGTCGGCTCCGCGGGCGAGCCGGACGCCGGAGGCCTTCGGGCCGCGCTCCCCGCTCTCGATCTCGAACTCCACGGCGACACCCGGGCGGACGTAGGACTCCGGCATCTGCATGTCGTTCACATGCAGGAAGACGTCCTCCCCGCCGCCGTCCGGAGCGATGAAACCGTACCCGCGCGTGCTGTCGAAGCGCACCACACGACCGCTGACCATGAGAAACCCCCAACCACACCGGGCCACCTGCCCGGACACCTGGGCCAGATGGTAGTCAGGCGGGTCCCGCCGGGCGACCTTCCGCACCGGCCGCAGGCCCGCCGTCAGCCGGAACTCGGTGCACGGGCACCGAAGTTGATGTGGAAAGCTGTCGCCAGCCGTCGGTGCGCCAAGGGGAGCCGGGGCGGTCATCGAGAGGAGCTGACGTGACGCAGGACGGTACTCGCCCCGTGGAGATCGACACCAGCAAGCCGCATCCCGCGCGGATCTACGACTACCTGCTGGGCGGCAAGGACAACTACGAGGTGGACCGCCAGGCCGGCGACCAGCTCGCCGCCGTCGCGCCCGAGGTGTGGATCTCGGTGCGGGCCAACCGCGGCTTCCTGCAGCGCGCCGTGCGCCATGTCATCGACAGCGGCGTCCGGCAGATCCTGGACGTCGGCACCGGGCTGCCCACCTCGCCGAACGTGCACGAGATCGCGCAGGAGGCCCGGGCGGACGTCCGCGTCGCCTACGTCGACAACGACCCGATCGTCAAGGCGCACGCCGACGCGCTGCTGAACCGGGCGGGCACCACCAGCATCGTGCTGGCCGACCTGCGCGACCCGAAGTCCGTCGTGGAGCACCCCGAGGTCCGCCGGATCATCGACTTCGACCAGCCCGTGGCGCTGTTCCTGGTCGCCATCCTGCACTTCATCCGCGACGCGGAGGAGCCCGAGCGGATCGTGGCCACCCTGCGCGACGCGCTCCCGGCCGGCAGCTTCCTGGTGCTCTCGCACGCCACGGACGACTTCGCCGAACGCAGCGCGGCCCAGGCGATCTACAACAACGCGACCGCCAGCATGAACCTGCGGCCGCGCGCCCGGATCGAGCGGTTCTTCGACGGCTTCGAGCTCGTCGAACCCGGCCTGGTCCAGGTGCCGTTCTGGCGTCCGGACGGCACCCCGCCGGAGGGTTCCGCGCAGATCGGCTTCTACGGCGCGGTGGGCGTCAAGAAGGCCTGAGCCGCCCGGAGGTGTCCGGCGGCCCGCCGGACACCGCTCAGGGCACCCCGAGTTCGAACAGCGCGTACCCGGCGTACGAGCCGGACGCCAGTACCGCCAGCCCCAGCACGACGCACCGGCAGAGCAGCGAGACCCGGCGCAGCGCGACCGCGAGCGGGACGAACAGCGGGAAGGCGGGCAGCAGATGGCGCGACACGTTCGCGAAGTACTGCTGGCCGCCGAGCACCAGCGCCAGGGTGAGCACCGTGTGCACGACCGGCACCGCCAACCGCGTCAGCCGCCGCTCGAACTGATCCACGGCTTCTCCCTCACCCCACCGGCTCGATGACGTCGGCCAGCAGCCGGCGCAGCCGGGCCACCCCGCGCGCCGCGTGCGACCTGGCCCTGGAGGCGACGGAACGCCGCACCCGCCCCGGGTGATCCCCGTCACGCGCGGGAGCGCCGGGTAATTGCGTGGCGCCCGGGAGCCGCGCCGCCGTACGCTTCCGGCGATGACCACTCGCTCTGCTCACAGATCGGGGGTCCCGTCCGCACAAGGTGAGTGCTGATGGCCACTCACCCCCTGGACGAGGCCCCTCACCCTCCGGACGAGGACACCCGGCTCCTCCTGTGGCGGCGGGTACGCGAGTTCGCCGTACCGCCCGCCATGATCGAAACCGCGACCGTCCGGCGAGCCGCCGGCGACTGGGCGGGAGCGTGTGCCGCCGCAGGTTGCGACGTCGACATCGACCTGCGCGCCCTGGCCCGGACCCGCGGCCGGCACCTCGTGGAAGGGCTCCGTGCCGACCTGCGGCGGCTCGCCCCCGACCTGCTGCGCTGGCACCTGCCGAGGATCGCGCCCGACGGGCTGCTGCGCCCCGGCGTGACCATGCCGCTCGCCCGCTACGGCGCCGGACCGGACTCCGCCTGGCTGGTGGCGCGGACCCCGCCGGCCTGGGCGGACGCTGGGCAGCGGATCGCTCTCGCGCTCTGTGGCGGCGGCGGCCTCGGCGAACAGGCCGTCCGCGGCCATCCGCATCCGCGTCCCAGCCGCCGGTTCCGCTTCGACCTGCACCGTCATCTGTGGGACGCCGACCGCGCGGACGAGCTGCGGACCCGGTCCCGCGGCGCGGCCACGGGCCACGCCGACGCGCCGGACCCGCTGAGCGGCACCGGTCCGGCACCGCGGTGGTGCGCCACGCACCGATGGGCGGACGAGGCCCGGATCGTGCTGGGCGCCAGGGGCCGCGACGGCGGAACCGTCGCCGTGCACCTGCGGGGCCGGCAGCGGCTCGCGCTGCGCCTCGCGGCCGACGGGACGGCGACGACCCGTGCCGTCCGGGACGTCGGGGCGCTGCCCCTGCTGCCGGACGCGGCCACCTGGACCCTCCCCGACCTGGAGCTGCTGGACGCCGGGCTGATCGGCGCCGGACAGCTGCATCCGCTGGTCGCTGACGCCCTCGTCCCCGGACACGAGCCCGCCGCCCGGATCCCGCAGCCCGAACGGGCCGGGCAGCCACGCCTGGTGGAGTGCCGCGGCGCCCGCCACCGCATCGGCCTGGTCGACGGCGTGCTGTCCGCTCTGGACCACGCACCGGACGAACTGCGCCGCGAGGAACTGCTGGTGGCGCTCGGCGGCCCGCCGCTGCCCTGCCTGCGGATCATCGACGAGGCCCATCGCACCCCGGAGTGCCTCCCCGGCGTACGGGAACGCCTCGTCCACGGGGACGTCGCCGACGCGCTCGCCGTCGTCGAGGCACTGCTGGGACCGCAAGCGGTGCTGTGCGACGGCCCGTTGAAGGACGAACTGGAGGCGGCCGCGCGCGGCCGGATCGCCTACGGCCTCTACCGGGCGGGCCTCGCCGGACCGGGAACCGGCCCCGTCCGCACCCGGGAACGGTCGCGACCGCGTTCCCGCGACCCGCGCCAGGGGCCACGCCCCGCCGCCCGCCGCTGACCCACGCCCACCTGCCCGACCCACACCCCGAGGTGATCACCCATGCCCCTGCGCGTTCCCGCTCGACTCGGCGTCGCCGACGACCTGCTGAAGCTGCTCGGCGAGTCCGCCACCGAACCCCGTACCGACACCCAGCTGGAGGCGCTCACCCTCGCCGTCGCCGCCGACCTGCCCGTCCTGCTGTGGGGCGAGCCCGGCATCGGCAAGACCGCCGCCCTGACCCAGCTCGCCCACTCCCTCGACCTGCCCCTGACCACGGTGATCGCCAGCGTGCACGAGCCGTCCGACTTCTCGGGGCTGCCCGTCGTGGGGGACGATCCCGCCGTCCAGGGCGTCCCGATGGCGCCGCCGGACTGGGCGGTGCGGCTGGTGAGGGCCGGCCGGGGCCTGCTCTTCCTCGACGAACTGTCCACCGCTCCGCCCGCCGTGCAGGCCGCGCTGCTGCGGCTCGTCCTGGAGCGACGGGTCGGCGCCCTGCGGCTGCCGCCCGGCGTGCGGATCGTGGCGGCCGCCAACCCGCGGTCCTCGGCCGCCGACGGCTGGGAACTGAGCCCGCCGCTGGCCAACCGGTTCGTGCACCTGCAGTGGGCCCACGAGCACGAGGTCGTGGTCCGCGGCCTCGGCGGCACCTGGCCGCGGGCGACCCTGCCCCGGCTCGACCCGGAACGGCTCCCCGCGGCCGTGGACTTCGCGCGCCGCGCGGTGTGCGGTCTGCTCGCCACCCGGCCCACGCTCGTCCACCGGCTGCCCAGCGGTGAGACGCGCCGGGGCGGCGCCTGGCCCTCGCCGCGCAGCTGGGAGATGACGCTGCGGCTGGTCGCCTTCGCGCACGCCGCCGGGTCCTCCCGGGACGTCCTCTCGCTCCTGGTGCGCGGCACGGTGGGGGACGGTCCCGGGCTCGAACTCCTCGCGAGCGTCGACCGGATGGAACTCCCGGACCCCGAGACCCTGCTCGCCGATCCGGACGCGGCGGACCTGCCGGACCGGGGCGACCTGCGGCAGGCCGTGCTCGACGGGGTGGTCGCCGCCGTACGCGAGCGGCCCGACCGGGCCCGCTGGGACGCGGCCTGGGCGGTCCTGGTCCGCGCGCTGGACACCGGAGCCCCCGACCTGGTGGTGGTGCCCGCCGCCACCCTGGCCGCGCTCCGCCGGGAGGACTGGGACGTGCCCGAGGCCGTGGAACGGCTCGCCGGGGCCGTCTCCGTGTCCCGCCGGGCCGACCGGGCCGCCCGGCACGTCGCCGCGACGGCCGCGCGATGACCGCCGCACCGGCCGGCGCGCTGGACCTGGAGAAGCTGTACGCCGCCCGGCTGCGGGCCGCCCGGGCCCGGCCGTACCTGGCCAGTGCCCTGTTCGCCCTGCACGTGGTCGAGTCGCGGCAGGTGCCGACCATGGCCGTCGACCCGCACTGGCGGTGCTACGTCTCGCCGGCGTTCGTGGACCGGATGCCGGTGCAGGACCTGGCCGGGGTCTGGGTGCACGAGGTGTCGCACCTGCTGCGCGACCACCACGCGCGCAGCGACCGGGTCGCCGTCCAGCGCGGGCTGACCGGAGCGGGCGAGCGGCTGCGGATGAACATCGCGGCGGACCTGGAGATCAACGACGACGCCTACGGCGACGGACTCGTCCAGCCCCGGGGCGCGGTCCGGCCGGGCCACCTGAGGCTGGACGAAGGCCTGCTGATGGAGGACTACCTGCGCCTGTTCCGGCTGGGCCCCCTCACCCAGGACCTCGGCTGGCTGGACTGCGGCAGCGGCGCCGACGGCCGGGAACGGGCGTGGGACCTGGGCCCGGACGGCGCCCACGGTCTCAGCGAGCAGGAGCGCGACGGGGTCAGGTTCCGGGTGGCCGAGGCCATCACCGGGCGTCCGGGCAGCACCCCGGAGGGCTGGCGGCGCTGGGCGGAGGAGGCCTTCCATCCGCCGCAGCCGTGGCGGGAGCTGCTGGGCGCGGCGGTCCGCTCGGCGGCCTCCGCCGCGGGCGCGGGTGACGACCACGACTACGGCCGTCCCTCCCGCCGTGCGACGAGCCTGCCCCGTGTGGTGCTTCCCCGGCTGCGCCGCCGCCCGCCCCGGGTGTGCGTCGTCATCGACACCTCCGGGTCGGTCAGCGACGCCGAACTGGGGAGCGCGCTGCTGGAGGTGGCGGCCATCGGCCGTGCCGTCGGCGGCCGCCGCGACCTGGTCCGCGTGGTCTCCTGCGACGCGGCCGCCAGGACCGTGCGCCCGCTGTGCCGTGCGGAGGGCATCGAGCTGGTGGGCGGCGGCGGCACGGATCTGCGGGAGGGCTTCGACCGGGCCCTCAGGTCCCGGCCCGCCCCGGACGTCGTGGTGGCCCTGACCGACGGCCAGACTCCCTGGCCCGCGACCAGGCCGCCCTGCCGGACGGTGGTCGGGCTCTTCCCGCGCTCGCACCCCGGCAGCCCGTACGACGAGGACGACCCGGACTACGTCCCCGACGAACCGCCCGCCTGGGCCCGGGTCGTGGCCATCGGATGACACGGCACCGGCCCGCTACCGCGCCCGCGTCTCCGCCAGGTAGCTGTAGGCGGAGGCGCGGGAGATGCCGAGGCGGGCGGCGACCTGCCGGACCGCGCCGCGCACCGCGAAGACGCCCTGCCGGTCGAGGTCACCGAAGAGGTCCAGACGCTCCGCGCGGGTGAGCTGCGGCCAGGGCCTGGCCTCCCGCAATTGGCGGGCGTCGACCAGGGAGTCCAGTACGGCGGTGATGTCGTCGCCGAACGTCGTGGTCGGCGGCGGACCGGGCAGGGCCGCGACGCCGGCCAGGTCGCCGACCAGCGTGTGGACCTGGGCCACGGCCGTGACGTCGAGGTTCACGCACAGCGCCCCGAACGCCGTGCCGGCCGAGTCCCGCAGCACCATGGTGGAGGACTTGACCAGCTTTCCGTCCCGGGTGCGGGTGAGGTAGTTCAGCTCGTCGGCCGCCGCGTCGCCGGCCGCCAGCAGCTTCATGCCGATCTCGCTCATCGACCCGCCGACCCCACGGCCGGTGACCGACCCGGCGATGGCCACCACGGAGCGCTCCGGGCGGCGGAAGTCGTGGACGACGGCCTCGCAGAAGGCGCCGAAGGTCGCCGCGATGCCGTCGACGACCGGGGCCAGCGCCGCGATGATCGCGTCCTGCTCGGCCCGCGCGGCCGGCCCGTCCGCCGTGCCCGCCGGATCCTGTGCCATCCGCCCACCTCCGTGTCCCCGCCGGAGCCCCGACCCGACCGGGTCTGGACTTCCCGTCCAGATGATAGACAATAATTCCATGCTGTCGGCGTCGAACGGATGTGCCCGACGCGCATCCGGTTCCCGGCGCCGCCCAGAACGGAGGACGACCATGCCCGAGACCCCGCCCGTGACCCTCCAGGACGTACGGGACGCGGCCGCGCGGATCAGGGGCGTGGCCCACCGCACCCCGGTGCTGCGCTCGCGCACCCTGGACGAACGGGTCGGCGCCGAGGTCTTCCTCAAGTGCGAGAACCTCCAGCGCATCGGCGCCTTCAAGTTCCGTGGCGCCTACAACGCGGTGTCCCGGCTCTCCGCCGAACAGCTGGCCAAGGGCGTGGCCGCGTACTCCTCCGGCAACCACGCCCAGGCCGTCGCCCTCGCCGCCCGCGAACTCGGCACCACCGCCGTGATCGTGATGCCCGAGGACACCCCGCGCGCCAAGCTGGAGGCGACCGCCGGGTACGGCGCCGAGATCGTGACGTACGACCGCTACACCGGAGACCGCGTCGCCATCGGCGAGGCCCTGGCCGCCGAACGCGGACTCGCCCTGGTCCCGCCGTACGAGCATCCGCACGTGATCGCGGGGCAGGGCACCGCCGCCCTCGAACTCATCGAGGAGGTCGGCGAGTTGGACGCCCTGGTGGTGCCGGTCGGCGGCGGCGGGCTGATCGCGGGCAGCGCCACCGCGGCCAAGGGCGTGCTGCCCGGCATCCGGGTCGTCGGGGTCGAGCCCGAGGCCGGGGACGACACCAGGCGCTCCCTGGAGGCCGGGCACCGAGTCTCCGTCCCGGTGCCGAGGACCATCGCCGACGGCCAGGCGGCCGACATCCCCGGCGAGCTGACCTTCTCCGTCAACCGGCGCCTGGTGGACGACATCGCCCTGGTGAGCGACGACCAGATCCGGGACGCGATGCGGTTCGCCTTCGAGCGGTTGAAGACCGTGGTGGAGCCGAGCGGCGCCAGCGGTCTGGCCGTGCTGCTCGCCGGCCGGGTGGCACCGCTGCCGCGCCGGATCGGGGTCGTCCTCTCCGGCGGGAACGTCGGTGCCGACCGGTTCGCGGAGATCGTCGCCGGCTGAGCCGCGCCGCGGGAGACGGAACCGGAACCGGAGCACGGCCCGGAGCCGGAATCGCGACCGGATCACAACCCCGAGTCAGGACCGGAACCGGAACCGAAAACGGAGTGGGAGCCGGTTCCGAGGCGGAATCCGAGCCGGGCGGCCCCGGGGCCGCCCGCGCGGCCTTTCGCAGGTCCGGCCGGGCGGACCGTCGTGCGGGGAACCCCGGAAGCATGCCCCGTCCCCGATCGGGTACGCGTGCCGTGGCCGCCCGGTACTCAACCGGTCCCTGCGGCCAGTACCACCACTACCTGGGGATCTGTCATGGAGACACCCGCACACGACGACATTCCGACGCCGGCCCAGCGGGCACTCGACACGCTGGCCGTGAACGCCGACGACCGTGACGCGCTGGACACGCTCGCCCACAGCGACGTGCTGGTGCCGGTGCCCGACGACGCCGCCGAGGCGGCCGACCCCGCGATGATCGCGCTGCCCGTCCTGGAACGGCCCGACGGCGATCCCGTCGTCCCCGTGTTCACCTCGGAGGGAGAGCTGACCGGCCTGCTGCCGACGGTCTCCCGCTACCGCCTGGTGCCGCTCGGCGCGCTGGCCCAGCAGTGGCCCGAGGACAACCTGTCGCTCGCCATCGACGGCAGTTCGACGCACGCCCTGACCCTCACTTCCGAGGGCGTGCGCACCCTGCTGGCCCGGCCGGCGGGCTGACGCCGCCTCTCCCGGTCACCGCGAGATCCCGGCGCGGGCCAGAATGGCCCCATGGAATGGATCTCCGGGGTGGCCGGGGGACTGGTGCTGATCCTGGTCCTGCGCAGCATCCTGCGCACCCTCGTGGTGCCCCGGGGCCTGTACTCCGTGCTCGTGTACCGGCTCTGGTCGACGCTGCGGAAGCTGCTGTGCCTCACCGCGCGCGGCGGCGACTACCGGGCGATCGACCGCGCGGAGACCTGGCTCGCCCCGCTGATGCTGATCGGCATGCTCGCCGCCTGGCTCGGCGGGGCGTTCCTCGGTTTCGGCATGCTGCTGTACGCCCTCTCCCCGCTGTCCTGGGACACCGCGTTCCGGGAGGCCGGCTCCAGCCTGTTCACCCTCGGGTTCGCCAGCGGCGCCCGGCTGCGGCTGTCCGCGCTCGACTTCGTCGCCGCGGCCACCGGCCCCGTCGTCATCGCCCTGCAGATCGCCTACCTCCCCACGCTGTACGCCGCCTACAACCGCCGGGAACTGGAGGTCACCCTCCTGCAGTCGCGGGCCGGCGAACCCGCCTGGGGTCCGGAGATCCTGGCCCGGCAGTGGCTGGTGGACACCGAGGTCGCCCTGCCCCAGCTCTACAGGGACTGGGAGCGGCTGGCCGCCGACATGGGCGAGAGCCACGCCACCTACCCGGTGCTGCTCGCGTTCCGCTCGCCGCGCCCCTACCGCAGCTGGCTGGTGGGCCTGATCGCCGTCATGGACGCCGCCGCCCTCCAGCTCGCGCTCGCGCCGCGCACCGCTCCGGCGGAGGCCCGCCTGGTGCTGCGCGCCGGGTTCACCGCGCTGCGCGACATCGCCGTCTCGGTACGGGCCACCTTCGACGAGGACCCGCCGCCCGACGCGCCGATCGATCTGACGTACGGCGAGTTCGAGGCGGCCGTGGCCATGCTGGAGAAGACCGGGTTCCGCGCCGAACGCGGCACCGAGGAGGCGTGGCCGCACTTCCACGGCTGGCGCGTCAACTACGAGGCCGTGGCCTACGAGCTGTGCCGCCGGTGCGACGCCGTGCCGGCGCTGTGGACCGGGGGGCGCGACTTCCCCTCGCAACCGATCCCGCCGATGCGCCCGGTGGACCGGCAGCCCACCGACCGAGGGCCGGACGTTCCGCCCGGCCGCGGGTAGCGTCCCCCGTCCTGAGGGGAAGATCCCCCCTAAAGACCGGGGAGAGTGGAAGGGGCGGATCGTCGTGAGGGTCGTCCTGCTGGGCACCGCCGCCGACGGCGGATTCCCGCGGTGGAACTGCGCCTGCGCGCTGTGCGCGGCCGCCCGGGACGGCAAGCTGCCGTCCCGTACCGAGGAGTGCGTCGCCCTGAGCGGCAACGGCCGTGACTGGTGGCTGCTCAACGCTTCCCCGGACATCCGCGCCCAGCTCACCGCCACCGCGGTGCTGTGGCCGGGCCCGGGGCCACGGGAGACCCCGGTGCGCGGTGTGCTGCTCACCGACGCCGAGGCCGAGCACGTCACCGGGCTGAGCGTGCTGCGCGGCGCACCGGACCTGAAGGTGTACGCGGCGCCGCCCGTGCTGACGGTGCTGTCCCCGGTCCGCGGCGGCCTCGATCGCTACGCCCCCTGGCAGTGGGCCGACAGCCTGGCCGACGGCGGGTTCGTGCTGTCCGGCGGCCTGGTGGTGACCGCGCACCCGGTGAGCGCCAAGGCTCCGGCGTACGTGCCGGCCGCGCTCGCCACGGCCGACGGCCGCTGGGTCACGGCGTACCGCGTCGAGGACCTGGCCACCGGGGGAGTCCTGCTCTACGCCCCCTGCGTCGGCGCGTGGAGCGACACCCTGGACGAGCTGTGCGCGGAGGCCGACTGCGTCCTGCTGGACGGCACGCTGTTCACCGCCGACGAGAGGGGCACCGCCGTCGGCCCCGCCCGGGCCGCCCTCGGGCACCTCCCGGTCTCCGGCCCGCACGGCAGCCTCGCCGCGCTGGCCGCGCATCCCCGCACCCGCCGGATCTACACCCACCTCGGCGACACGAACCCCCTGCTCGACCCGGCGTCCCGGGCCCGCGCCCAGGTGGCCGAGGAGGGCGTCGAAGTCCTCCCGGACGGCATCGAGTTGGCTCTCTAGTCCGCTCGGCCCTCTAGTCGGCCGGGGTGTCGAGCATCCGCTCCAGTGCGGCCCGCTGCAGCGGCCGTACCTCGGCGTGCAGGGCGCGGCCCCTGGGTGTGAGCGCGACCCACACGCCCCGGCGGTCCTCGACGCACACGGACCGCTCCACCAGGCCGTCCTTCTCCAGGCGCCCTATCAGCCGGGACAGGGCGCTCTGGCTGAGATGGACCTGTCCCACCAGGTTCTGCACCCGGCAGTGGTCGCCCTCGGCGGGCGTCTCGGCGGCCAGCCGGTCGAGCACCTCGAAGTCGCTCGCCCCCAGGCCGTGCGGGTGCAGCACCCGGTCGATCTCGCACATCGTGCGCGCGTGCACCGACAGGATGTCCCGCCAGCGTTCCTCCAGCCGGGACTCGGATGCTGTGACTGCCATACCCGCACCGTAGCACCGATCCGGCCAATCGTTGAGTGTGCAACTAGTGCGGGCGCAAGCGGTGTCGGCGGGCCGTGCGGCCCGGCGGTACGGCTGTCAGGCCACCGGGTCCTGGAGCAGGCCCACCATGTTCCCGTCGGCGTCCTTCACCGAGGCGACCAGCCGGCCGTTGCCGACGTCCCGGGCGTCCTGGACCAGCTCCGCACCGGCCGCCAGCAGCGCCGCGAGCCGCTCCCGCAGATCCGTGACGTGCCAGAACGGCGTCGGCCCTGTCAGGCCCTGGGCGTGGCCGTTCGGGTCGAGGCCGACGTCCTGGCCCGCTGCCTTGAAACCGATGTAGTACGGCTCGTCGGCGTACGGCTCGACGCCGAGCAGCGCACCGAACAGGGCCTTGGCCCGCTCCGCGTCCTTCACGGGGTAGACGATCGTCTGAATGCCTGCGGTCATGGTCTTCTCGCTCCTCGTACCTGGCTGCCCGGCGCGGTCCGTCCGGTGGTTCCCACGCTAGGAGCGGGAAGGGCGCCACGGCTTCTCGAAAACTGACCGGCTGCCGGGCGGCCCGCCCGCCGTCCGGTCTCGGTCAACGCTCGCCGACTCCCTGCCGAGGCGGCTCCGGCTGCGCGACAGTGGGAAAAACGCCCCACGGGCAGGCAGGGGACGGAGGCCGGTCGGATGCTGAGGAAGTCCACGAACGCGAGTCGCCTGGAGATTCTGGACCGGCTCAAGGATCCGGCGGCCCACTTCCCGCCCCAGCGGCACGCCGACCTCGCCGAGGACGGCGTCACCGTCCGGACCGTCGCCGTGAAACTGGGCGTCTCCCGCAGGGTCGCCGCCGCCCATCTGGACGTGCTGGCCCGGCTCGGCCTGCTGCGCACCCGGCGCATCCGGCACCGCACCTACTACCGGCGCGACGAGATCCGCATCGCCGAGGTGGCCCGGATGTTCGAGAAGGGCTGGTGAGAGCGGTCATCCCTGCCAGTATGGGTCTCATGGACCGACCCGCGCGCCTCGTCCCCCTCCACTACGTCGCCATCGGCGGCCGCGGCCCCGAGGACGTGGTGACGGCCCCGGACGGCGGCGTGCTCACCGGCGTCGAGGACGGCCGCATCCTGCGCCTGGACGGGCTCGGCGACCCGGACACCGCCCGGGTCCGGGAGCTGGCGCGCACCGGCGGCCGCCCGCTGGGCCTGGAACTCCTCCCGGACGGCGACCTGTTGGTGTGCGACGCGGAGCGCGGCCTGCTGCGCGTCGGTCTCGCCGACGGCTCCGTCCGGGTCCTCGCCGACTCGGCCGAGGGCGAGCCGCTGCGGTTCGCGAGCAACGTCGTCGCCCTGTCCGACGGCACCGTGTACTTCACGGCCTCCAGCCGCCGCTTCCCGCTGGACCACTGGATCGGCGACATCGTCGAGCACAGCGCCACCGGCCGCCTGCTGCGCCTCGCACCCGGCGCGAGCGCGCCCGAAGTGGTCTGCGACGGCCTCCAGTTCGCCAACGGACTGGCCGTGAGCGGCGACGGCACCTTCCTGATCGTCGCGGAGACCGGCGCCTACCGGCTGACCCGCTTCTGGCTGACCGGACCGCGGGCCGGGCGCGCCGAGTTCTTCGCCGAACTCCCCGGCATGCCCGACAACATGTGGCGCGACGGCGAGCTGACCTGGGTGGCCCTGGCGGGCCCGCGCAACCCGCCGCTGGACCTCTTCCACCGCACCCCGCCCGCCGTGCGCCGGGCCGCCGCCCGAGCCGCCGTGCACGCCCCCTACCGGCCGGCCGGCACCCTCGCCGTCGTGGCCCTGGACGACCACGGCCGGGTCGTCCACCACCTGGCCCGCCACCACTGCGGCTTCCGCATGGCCACCAGCGTCTGCGTGAGCGGCCGCCACCTGGTCCTCGGCAGCGTCCGGGAGCCCGGCGTCGCGGTCTGCGCGGCCCCCGCCGCGAAGTGACCACCCGGTGGACCCGGCGGTACCCTGATGCACCCGCCGGTGGTGTTCGAACAGGAGACGTACGACCATGACAGCGCCGGAAGCCGAGAGCCTCCGTGTCGAGCCGGGCCCGCGGCGCCGGTCCGAGTGGCGCGGCCAGGCGCCGGTCGTCGCGGTGGTCGCCGCCGGAGGCGCGATCGGAGCGGTGGCCCGCTACGCCCTCGCCCTGGCACTGCCCACGGCCACCGGGGGATTCCCCTGGGCGACCTTCTGGACGAACGTCATCGGCTGCGCGGTGATCGGCTGCTTCCTGGTCCTGATCACCGAAGGACTCTCCGCGCACCGCCTGGTCCGCCCGTTCTTCGGCACCGGCGTCCTCGGCGGTTTCACCACCTTCTCCACCTACACCGTCGACATCCAGAAACTGGTCGACCACGGCCGGCCGGGCACCGGCCTGGCCTACCTCTCCGCGACCCTGTGCGCGGCCCTCGCGGCCGTGTGGTGCGCGGCCGCCGTGACCCGCCGTGTCCTCACCCGGAGGCAGCGATGACGAGACTCACCGGCCGCGCCCTGCGCCTGACGGTCTACATCGGCGAGGACGACAGCTGGCACCACAAGCCCCTGTACACGGAGATCGTGCACCGCGCGCACGCGTCCGGGCTCGCGGGCGCCAGCGTCTTCAAGGGCGTCGAGGGCTTCGGCGCCACCTCCCGCATCCACACCGCGCGGCTGCTGTCGCTGAGCGAGGACCTGCCGGTGGCGGTCGTCCTCGTGGACACGGAGGAGCGGATCCGGGAGTTCCTGCCCCAGCTCGACGAACTGGTGACCGAAGGGCTCGTCACCCTGGACGACTGCGAGGTCATCAGGTACGTCGGCCGGGACAAGGAATCCGGCAAAACGGATGCGAAGGGTAAGAACTCGTTGTGAACTGGCTGCTGGTCGTGGCGGGTGCCGTCGTCGGTGCCCCGCTGCGCTACCTCACCGACCGCGCCGTCCAGGCCGGACACGACTCCGTCTTCCCCTGGGGCACCTTCGTGGTCAACGTCACCGGCTGCCTGATCCTCGGCCTGCTGACCGGCACGGCCTCGACGGGCGCTGCGGGCGAGCACCTGCAACTGCTGCTGGGCACCGGGCTGTGCGGGGCCCTGACGACGTACTCGACGTTCTCCTACGAGACCCTGCGGCTGACCGAGACCGGCGCCGGGCTCTACGCTGCGGCCAACGTCGTCGCCAGCGTGGCGGCGGGGCTCGGTGCGGCCTTCGCCGGGGTGGCGATCGCCCGATCGGCGTGGGGCTAGGACTTGCTTCACACCCCCGCGTTGTAAGACTGTCTACAGCACTGTCGACCAAACTCTGCAGAACTGGATCCCATGAGCGCCATCTCCGTCGGTCAGGCCGCCGTCCTCGGTGTCGTCGAGGGGGTGACGGAGTTCCTCCCCGTCTCCTCCACGGGCCACCTCAAGATCACCGAGGGGCTCATGAACATCCCCGTCGACGACCCGTCCGTCGTCGGGTTCTCGGCCGTCATCCAGGTCGGCGCCATCGCGGCCGTGCTGGTGTACTTCTTCAAGGACATCCGCCGGATCGTCTCCGCCTGGGGCCGCGGGCTGGTCGACAAGGAGGAGCGCTACCACCACGACTACAAGTTCGCCTGGTGGGTGATCGCCGCGACCGTCCCGATCGTCCTGGTGGGCCTCGCCGCCAAGCCGCTGATCGACGGCCCGCTCGCCTCGCTCTGGGTGGTGGCCGGATCTCTGATCCTCGGCTCCGGCGTGATGTGGGCGGCGGACCAGATGGGGCGCCACAAGCGCGGCGAGGACGACACCTCCTTCGCGGACGCCATGTGGGTCGGCTCCTCCCAGATCCTCGCCCTGCTCTTCCCCGGCTTCTCCCGCTCCGGCGCCACCATGTCCACCGCGCTCATCCGGGACCTCGACCGCGTCGCCGCGACCCGCCTGTCCTTCTTCCTCGGCATCCCGGCCCTGACCGGCGCCGGCATCTACGAGCTGAAGGACGCCCTGGGCGCGGGCGTCGGCGCCGCGCCGCTGGTCGTCGGCACGGTGGTCTCCTTCGTGGTCGCCTACGGCTCCATCGCGTGGCTGCTGAAGTTCGTCGCCAAGCACTCCTTCAACGCCTTCGTGATCTACCGGATCGTCGTCGGCCTTGCCCTGTTCGGCCTGCTCGCCACCAACACGCTCGGCGCCTGACTCCTTCGGCGCACCGGCACGGGGTGCGGCACCTGTCCCCACAGGTGTCGCACCCCGTGCGTCGTTCTCCCCGAGCCGCTTGACAGCCGAGCCCCGCCGCCGGACCATCTAGCTCGTGAACCTGTCAGACAGCCGGACAGCCGGACAGCCCCCGCGGCGCGTGAGCGCCATGGAGGCGGTCCTGGCACACCTGCGCGGCGCGATCGAGCGCGGCGAGTACGCCATCGGTGACAAGCTCCCCTCGGAGGCGGAGCTGTGCCGGACCCTGGAGGTCAGCAGGCCCGTCCTGCGCGAGGCCCTGCGGGCCCTGCAGACGATGGGCCTGACCGTCTCCAAGACCGGCAAGGGCACCTTCGTCGTCGCCGGCGCCGTCGAGGACCCGACCTTCGGCGACTACGCGGCCAGCGACCTGCTGGAGGTGCGCCGGCACATCGAGATCCCGGTCGCCGGATACGCGGCGCTGCGCCGCACCCCGGAGAACCTGGACCACCTGGCGCACCTGCTCGACCGCATGGAGCGGGAGACGGACACCACCGCGTGGGTCGCGATGGACACCCTCTTCCACCTCGCCGTGGCCGAGGCCGCCCAGAACCCGGTCTTCCGCCGGGTCATCGAGGAGATCCGGGACGCCCTCGCGCGCCAGTCGGCCTTCCTCACCGAACTCGGCGACCGGCGCGAGCAGTCCAACCGCGAGCACCGCGCCATCGTGGAGGCGCTGGTCGACGGCTCCGAGTCCGACGCCGTGGACGCCATGAGCCACCACCTGGACCGCGTCCGGACCACCCTCACCCGCATCGTGCGCCCCATGCACCCGCCCACCGGAACCGGCGCGTGAACCGCCCACCGGTCCGTACCGACCCACCCGAGACCAGGCAGTGATGTACAGCACCTTCCCCGCGCCCGCACCCGCCGTCCGCGAACCCCTGCACGCCCCCGTCGCCCACCTCATACGCGGCGGGGTCGTCGAGGGCGTCCACTACGGCTCCGTCGTCGTCCTCGGAGCCGACGGCGAGGTCCAGTTCCAGCTCGGCGACATCGAGGCCGCGTTCTACCCCCGCTCGGCCCTCAAGCCCGTCCAGGCCGTCGCCATGGTGCGGGCCGGGCTGCCGCTGGAGGGTGAACTGCTCTCCCTGGCCGCCGCCAGCCACTCCGGCGAGGAACGCCACCTGGCCGGCGCCCGGCGGATCCTCGGCCTCGCCGGGCTGACCGACGCGGACCTGCGCAACGTGCCCGACATGCCGTACGGCCCCGAGGTCCGCGACAGCTGGATCCGGGAGGGCAGGGAGCCGTCCCGGCTGGCCCAGAACTGCTCCGGCAAGCACGCGGCGATGCTGTGGACCGCCAAGCTGAACGGCTGGACGCTGGACGACTACCTCGACCCGGCCCACCCGCTGCAGCAGGCGGTGGCCGAGGCCGTCGAGGACCTCACCGGCCAGCACATCGCCCGCACGACCGTCGACGGCTGCGGAGCGCCGCTGTTCTCGGTCTCCCTGCACGGCCTCGCGCGGGCGGTGTCGCGGATCGTGACCGGCGCGCCGGGTACGCCGCGGGCCCGGGTCGCCGACGCGATGCGGGAGCACCCGGAGATGGCGTCCGGCGCCGGACGCGACGTGGCGGCGCTGATGGCGGCCGTGCCGGGGCTGCTCGCGAAGGACGGGTTCGAGGGCGTCCAGGTCGCCGCGCTGCCGGACGGCCGGGCCGTGGCCGTGAAGATCGCCGACGGGGCGAACCGGGCGCGGATCCCGGTGGCGGCCGCGGCGCTGGAGCGGGCCGGGGTCGATCCGGAGCTGCTGAGCGGGTTCCAGGGCGAGGCGCTGCTCGGCGGCGGTCGCGCGGTCGGGTGCGTACGGCCTGTCCGCTCGCTGGACCCGGTCGCGATGCCGGCCTGCGCCTGAGCCCTGTCCACCGCCGCCCGGGCGGGCGGTCCTTCCCCCACTCTCCTCGAAATCCTGAAGAGGAATCGTTTTTCCATGATCTTTCGCAGCGAGCACGACCTGCTCGGCGACCGTGACGTGCCCGCCGACGCCTACTGGGGTGTGCACACCCTGCGCGCCACCGAGAACTTCCCCATCACCGGCACGCCGATCTCCGCCTACCCGCATCTGATCGACGCGCTGGCCGCCGTCAAGGAGGCCGCGGCTCTCGCCAACGAGGAGCTGGGGCTGCTGGCGCCCGAGAAGGCCGCCGCGATCGTCGCCGCCTGCCGGGAGATCCGGTCCGGCAAGCTGCACGACCAGTTCGTCGTCGACGTCATCCAGGGCGGCGCCGGGACGTCGACGAACATGAACGCCAACGAGGTCGTCGCCAACCGCGCGCTGGAACTGCTGGGACACCGCAAGGGGGAGTACCGGTACCTGCACCCCAACGAGGACGTCAACCTCGGCCAGTCCACCAACGACGTCTACCCGACCGCCGTAAAGATCGCGACGGTCTTCGCGGTCCGCGGGCTGCTCCGGGCGATGGCCGTGCTCCAGGACGCCTTCGGCCGCAAGGCCGTCGAGTTCCGTGACGTGCTGAAGATGGGCCGCACCCAGCTGCAGGACGCGGTGCCCATGACGCTCGGCCAGGAGTTCTCCACCTTCGCCGTCATGATCGACGAGGACCGCTCCCGGCTCGGCGAGGCCGCCGAACTCATCCATGAGATCAACCTCGGCGCCACCGCCATCGGCACCGGCCTCAACGCGCCCGCCGGATACGCCGAGTCGGCCCGCCGCCACCTCGCCGGGATCACCGGACTGCCCCTGGTCACCGCCGCCAACCTCGTGGAGGCCACCCAGGACTGCGGTGCGTTCGTGCAGATGTCCGGCGTGCTCAAGCGGATCGCGGTCAAGCTCTCCAAGAGCTGCAACGACCTGAGGCTGCTGTCCTCCGGGCCCCGCGCCGGACTCGGCGAGATCAACCTGCCGCCCGTACAGGCCGGTTCGTCGATCATGCCCGGCAAGGTCAACCCGGTGATCCCCGAGGTCGTCAACCAGGTCGCCTTCGAGGTCATCGGCAACGACGTCGCCATCACCATGGCCGCCGAGGCCGGCCAGCTCCAGCTCAACGCGTTCGAGCCGATCATCCTGCACTCCCTCTCGGAGAGCGTCACGCACCTGCGCAACGCCTGCCTGACCCTGGCCGAGCGCTGCGTCGACGGCATCACCGCCAACACCGAGGTGCTGCGGGCCACGGTCGAGAACTCCATCGGCCTGGTCACCGCCCTCAACCCGTACATCGGGTACACGGCGGCCACCGACATCGCCAAGGAGGCCCTCGCCACCGGCCGGGGCGTGGCGGAACTCGTCCTGGAGAAGGGCCTGTTGCCGGCCGAGCGGCTGGCCGCACTGCTGCGGCCCGAGGTCGTCGCCGGCAGCGCCCAGCCCCTGGTCTGAGCCGCGAGGACGCGCCGGGACCGGCACGGAGGCACAATGGTGATCATGTCGATGTCCTCGTCACCGGCCTTCCTGCCGGTCCTGGAGCGGATCGCGGACGAGATCGAGCGGACGCCCGGCCGCGGGCGGCCCGCCGACTACATACCGGCGCTCGCCGCCTGCGACCCGCGCAGCTTCGGCATGGCCGTGGCCGAGCTGGACGGCACGGTATACGGCGTGGGCGACTGGCGGCAGCCGTTCTCCACGCAGTCCATCACCAAGGTCTTCACCCTCGCCCTCGACCTGGGCCGCGAGGGCGACGAACTCTGGGAGCACGTCGGGCGCGAACCCTCGGGCAACCCCTTCAACTCCCTGGTCCAGCTGGAGTACGAGAACGGCATCCCGCGCAACCCCTTCATCAACGCGGGCGCCCTCGTCGTCACCGACCGCCTGCAGACCCGCAGCGGGGACGCGGCCGGCGAACTCCTCGCCTTCCTGCGCGCCGAGAGCGGCAACACCGGTCTGGACTTCGACAAGGGCGTCGCCGCCTCCGAGTCCCAGCACGGCGACCGCAACGCCGCCCTGGCCCACTTCATGGCCTCCTACGGCAACATCGACAACGAGGTGCCGGTCCTGCTCGACCAGTACTTCCGCCAGTGCTCCGTCGCCGCGTCCTGCGCCGACCTCGCCCTGGCGACCACGTTCCTGGCCCGCCACGGCATCCGGGCCGACGGCAGCCGGCTGCTCACCCGCAGCCAGGCCAAGCAGGTCAACGCGGTCATGCTGACCTGCGGTACGTACGACGCGGCCGGGGACTTCGCCTACCGGGTGGGACTGCCCGGCAAGAGCGGGGTGGGCGGCGGCATCATCGCGGTGGTGCCCGGCCGTTGCGCGATCTGCGTGTGGAGCCCGGGGCTGGACGAGCGGGGCAACTCGGTCGCGGGCGTGGCGGCGCTGGACCGGTTCACCACGCTGACCGGCCTGTCGGTGTTCTAGGTTCCGGGCCGGTGCCGTCGCGTCTCCTCAGGTCGCGTCTCCCCAGGTCGCGTCTCCCCAGGGGGCGTGGAGCCGCGCCGACGGCCGGTCGCGGCCGGCTCCCGCGGCCCCGCGCACGGGTGTCCGGGCGCACCGCACACAGGTAACAAGCAGGCCGCCCCCAGGAAAACGCCCCGTCGCTTTCCGGCCACCCGTCCTTGACACGCTGGCCCAGTGTTGGCCATGGCTTTCCCCGTCGATCTCCGCCGCTGCCAGGTCCTTGGCCTGGCCGGTACCGCGTTCCTCGCCCTGGGAGGTGAGACAGCCGGCGCCCTCCCCGTGGAGGACCTGCTCGCGCCGAGCTCCGTGCAGGCGGCGTTCGGGCTGGTCGGCGTCTACTTCGGCGTGGTGCTGCTCATCGCGGCCTGGCTGCTGCTGGGCCGCCTGGTACGCGGCGGCGAACCACCCACCCCGCGCCAGTTGTTGCTGGTCCTCGCCGTCTGGGCGGCCCCGCTGCTGCTCGCGCCCCCGCTGTTCAGCCGGGACGTGTACAGCTACCTCGCGCAGGGCGCGATGGTCGACGCGCACATGGACGTCTACACGGCGGGACCCGCGCAGCTCGGCGGCCCGCTGGCCGACGAGGTCGCCCCGGTCTGGCAGAACACCGCCGCCCCCTACGGCCCCGCCTTCATGGGCGTCGCCTCGCTGCTGTCCGGACTCACCCGGGGCGAACTGCCCGCCGGACTCTTCGGCATGCGGCTGGTCGCCCTGCTCGGTGTCGGCCTGATGGCGGCCGCGCTGCCCCGGCTGGCCCGGCACAGCGGCGCCGATCCGGCCGCCGCGCTCTGGCTCGGCGCCCTCAACCCGCTGGTGCTGCTGCACCTGGTCGCGGGCGCCCACAACGACGCGATCATGCTCGGTCTGCTGGGCCTCGGCCTGGTCGCGGCGCTCGGCCGCCGGCCGGTCCTCGGCGCCGTGCTCGTCACGCTCGCGGCGCTGGTGAAGGCACCGGCCGCGCTGGGCCTGCTGGCGATCGTCGTCGTACAGGCGCGCAGGGGCCGCAGCCCGGTGGCCGCGTCCCTGCTGACGGCCGCCGCGGCCGGCGCCACGACGGTGGCCGCGACCGCGGTGGCCGGGACCGGGTACGGCTGGATGGGGGCGCTCGACACGCCCGTCTCCGCGCACAACTGGGCCCTCAGCAGCCTGCTCGGCCGGGCCACCGGCGCGCTCCTCGAACACCTCGGCAGCGACCTGGCGCCGCTGGCCGTCCCGGCCTGGCATCTGCTCGGGCTCGTGCTCACGGCGGTCACCGTGCTGCTGATATGGGTCCGGCTGCGGCCCCGCCCGGTCTACGCCCTCGGCCTGAGCCTCGCCGCGGTCGCCGCCTTCGGACCGGCGATCCGGCCCTGGTACGCCATCTGGGGCCTGTTCCTGATAGCGGCGGCGGCACCCAGCACCTCGGTACGGCACCGGGTGGCCGCCGTCACCGGAGTGCTCGCGCTCGCGGTACTGCCCAGCGGCGGTCCGGCCGACGTCGGCCAGCTTGTCCTCGCCGTCTGCGGCGGCGTGCTCGGCGTGGTCGTGCTGTGGCAGGCCCACCAGGCCGCGCAGGCCCCGGCCGTGGGACGTACGGCATGAGAGGGCCGCGCACCGACCGGGGGAGACTGCTGCTCGTCCTGGTCCTCGTCACCGCCGTGACCGTGTTCACCGCCACCGTGCCGCTGCTGCGCGACTGGTTCGACCTGCGCGTCTACTACGGCACCGTGCACACCTGGGTGCACCACGGCGGCCGGATCTACGACTACCGGGTGCCCGGTACGGAGTACGGCTTCACCTATCCGCCGTTCGCCGCCGTCGGCATGCTGCCCATGGCGCTGGTCGGCCTGCCCCTGGCCATAGCGGCCTCGCTGCTGGTCAACCTGGCCGCGCTGGTCTTCGTGCTGCGCATCCTGGCCGGGCCCGGCTGGCGGCGCTGGGGCTGGTACCGCTGGGCGCTGGCCCTGTGCGCGCTGGCGCTGTTCGAGCCGCTGCGGGACACCTTCAGCTTCGGCCAGGTGAACCTCGTGCTGCTCGCCCTGGTCCTCGGCGACTGCTGTCTGCTGCGCAGCGGACGCGGGCGCTGGGCGGGTGCCGGGATCGGACTCGCCGCCGCCGTCAAGCTCACGCCGGCGCTCTTCATCGGCATGCTGCTGCTCGCCCGCAGGTGGCGGGCGGCGGCGACCGCGACGGCGGTGGCGCTCGCCGCCACCGGACTCGCCGCCTGGGCCGACCCGAGGGCGTCCCGCTTCTACTGGACGCGGGCCCTGTGGGACACCGGCCGCGTCGGGCGCCTCGACTACGTGTCGAACCAGTCGCTGCAGGGCGTTGTGGCCCGGCTCGGCCACCCCGACAAGCCGCTGTGGGCGTCCGCCGTGCTGATCACCCTCGCCGTGTGGGCGTGGCGGACCCGCAGGGCGGTGGCGGCCGGGGACTGGACGGCCGCCTTCGCGCTCACCGGGCTCGCCGCCTGCCTGGTCAGCCCGATCACCTGGGTGCACCACCTGGTGTGGACGCTGCCCGCGTTCGTGCTGCTGGCCCGTGCGGGACACCCGCGGATCGCGGGCGCCCTCTACGCGGTGATGTGCACCAGCGTGGTCTGGCTGTGGTTCGACGACGCCTCGGGCGTCGACGGCTTCCTCGGCAGCAACCTCTACACGTGGATCACGCTGGGGCTGCTGCTGGGCCTGCCGACCGGTCAGTCCCGCGCGGAGCGCGCGCCCCTGAGCCGGATCGCGAGGCTCACCGCGCCCGCGCCGAGCACCGCGGCGCCCGCGGCGATGGCGGTGCCTGACCAGTCGGAGCCGTCGTCCGGAGTGGCCGCGGCCGCCACCGGTACGGTGCTCGGCCCCGGCCGGGGCCGGGGCTTGGCCAGCAGTGCGTCCAGCGACCCGACCGGGTCGACCCGCCCGGCCGCCGCGAAACCCCAGTCGAGCAGCTGACGGGCCTCGTCGTACACGCCGCCGTCCTGCGGGTTCATCAGCGTCACGATCAGGGTGCGTCCGTCCCGCCGGGCGGCGGCGACCAGCGTGTTGCCGGCGTTGGTGGTGTAGCCGTTCTTGATCCCGATCATCCCGGGGTAGCGGGGCACGCCGTCCTCGCCGGTCAGCAGCCGGTTGGTGTTCTGGATGCCGAACGTCCAGCCGTCGCCGGTCGGGAACTGGGCGGAGGCGGTCGAGCAGTACCGGGCGAAGTCGGCGTTGCGCAGCCCGGCCCGGCCGAACACCGCCAGGTCGAACGCGGAGGAGACCTGTCCCGGCGCGTCGTAGCCGTCGGGTGACTCGACGTGGGTGTCGAGGGCGCCGAGGGAGCGTGCCTTGGCCTGCATCAGGGAGACCGTGCGGTCCCAGCCTCCGTCGAGCGCGGCCAGGACGTGCACGGCGTCGTTGCCGGAGCTGAGGAAGACACCGCGCCACAGGTCGGCCACCCGGTAGGTGTGGCCCTCCTGGACACCGACCAGGCTGCTGCCCTCCTCGACGTCCGCCAGCTCCTGCGGTGTCACCCGGTGCTGCAGACCGGCCGGCAGGACCGGCAGCACGGTGAGCGCGAACAGCGTCTTGAGCGTGCTGGCCGGGGGCAGCGCGCGGTGCGCCTCGTTCGCCGCGAGGACCTGGCCGCTGGTCGCGTCGGCGATCACCCAGGAGAGCGCGGAGACGTCCGGGACCTCGGGCACCCCGGAGTGCGGCCGTACCTGGACGCCGGAGTGGTAGAGCAGGGACGGGCCGGGCACCGACGCCTTCGGGGAGGGCACCGGGTCGAGTGCCGCGGGGCCGGCCGCCGCCGTGCCGGACGCCAGTGCCAGCAGGCCCGTCACACACAGGGCGCAGGTCGACACCGCGACTCGGCGGGCACCACGGGCAGAGAATCCGATCGTCATACGGCCAACGTAGGAAGGGAGTCCGTCTCCGGCGCGCAGCCTGGGCCGGACGGACGCGTCGAGCAACCCGGACGACTGACGTCCGGCTCCGCCGTCAGCCCGCCGGCAGGGTCGGCCGCACGCGGCGCAGGAAGGCGGCGTTGTCCGGCGTCTCGCGCATCCGCTCGAAAAGCGTCTCCAGGCCGAGGGGGCCGCCCTCCCGGCTCTGCAGGGCCCGGCGCAGTCCGCGTACGGCGGTCAACTCGGACGGAGTGAGCAGGAGTTCCTCGCGGCGGGTGCCGGAGGGGCCGATGTCCACGGCCGGGAAGACCCGGCGGGAGGCCGCTTCGCGGTCCAGCCGCAGCTCCATGTTGCCGGTGCCCTTCAGCTCCTCGAAGAAGTAGCCGTCGGCGCGGGAGCCGGTGTCCACCAGGGCGGTGGCGAGGATGGTGAGCGAGCCGCCCTCCTCGGCCTTGCGGGCGGCCCCGAAGAACCGCTTGGGCCCGATCAGCGCGCCGGCGTCGACGCCGCCGCTGAGGGTGCGGCCGTTCGTGGCGGCCGCGTTGTTGTGGGCCCGGCACAGCCGGGTCAGGGAGTCGAGCAGGATGACGACGTCCCGGCCGTCCTCGACGAGCCGCTTGGCCCGTTCGACGACGAGTTCGGCGAGGGCGACGTGTTCCTTCGCGGGCCGGTCGAAGGTGGAGGCGTACACCTCGCCGCGGACCGAGCGCCGCATGTCGGTGACTTCCTCAGGGCGCTCGTCGAGCAGCAGCACCATGAGGTGGCATTCCGGGTGGTTGCCGGCGACGGCGGCCGCGTACTGCTGGATCAGCACGGTCTTGCCGGTCTTCGGCGGGGCCACGATCAGCCCGCGCTGGCCCTTGCCGACGGGGGCGAACAGGTCGGTGATCCGTCCGGCGAGCCCGGAGGCAGGGTGTTCGAGACGGATCCGCTCGTGCGGGTGCAGCGGGGTCAGCTCGCGGAAGTGACGGCGGCCGCGCAGCGCCTCGGGCGCACGGCCGTTGACGCGGGAGACCTCGGTCAGGGCGCGCTGGCCGCCCCGGACGCCGTCGACGAGATCGCCCGGGCGCAGGCCGTGGCGGCGGATCAGCGCGGCGGGGACCTGCGGGTCGGCCGGGGAGGGCAGGCAGCTCGGGGCCCGCAGGTGCCCCTTTCCGGCCGCGTCGATGTCGAGGACACCGGAGACGGGCCGGACGGCGTCGCGGTCCCGCTGCCGTACGGGAGGTTCGAGTGTGGTGGTCATGGGAGGTGGTCCTTTCGAGGACGGGAGACGAGCGAGAGAGGGGGAGGGGCCGCGAGGGGGAGGCGTGCGCACAGGCCTCCGTGCGGCGGGAACGGCGCCTCGGGGACGGCAGGGAAAGCCCTGGTCACGAGGTGGTGCCAAGAAGCCGACGGGCCGATCGAGAGCGGGCCGAAGCGGCTGGAGGGGAGGAAACCGGCACCGGCGCCCGGCAAGGGGGCGATCACAGGTGCTGCTCGCACTATACCCGGAGTTCCACGTCGGTCAACATGGCAGGGGGCGCCGGTATTCCCGGCCGGTTCCCGGACCCGCGTGGCCGGGAACCCCGGGTCACGGCGGCCCGGGTGCGCCTACGATCGGCGGTGCCCGCGTCCCGCGCCCCGTCAGGAGTCCCGGTGGAGACCTCGCCCGAGCCGCACCGTCCGGACCCCGCGGGCGGCTGCCCGCACGCCGACAACGCCAGGCTGCTGGCGCGCGGCGCCGTGACGCCGGTCGTCCTGCCCGGCGGTGTCGAGGGCATGGCCGTCCTCGGGCACGACGCACTCCGGGAATTCCTGCAGCATCCCGAAGTCGCCAAGGACGCACGGCACTTCACCGAGCTGCGGGAGGGCCGCATCCCGGCCGGCTGGCCGCTGCTGACCTTCGCGACCGTGCGGGGCATGACCACCGCGGACGGCGAGGACCACCGCAGGCTGCGCGGACTGGTCAGCCGGGCCTTCACGCCCCGCCGGGTCGAGGAACTGCGGCCCCGGGTCGAGGAGTTGACGGCCTCGCTGCTCGACGGCCTGGAGCGGGCCGCGGTGGACGGCGTGGCCGACCTGCGGCAGCACTTCGCGCTGCCGCTGCCGATGGGCGTGATCAGTGAACTCCTGGGCGTCGACGACGAGTTCCGTGCCCGGCTGCACCAGCTGAGCAGCCAGGTGGTGGCCACCGGCATCGAACCGGCCCAGGCCGTCGCCGCCAACCGGGAACTGGTGGCCGTCCTCGCCGCCGTCGCCGCGTCCCGTACCGAACGGCCCGGCGACGACCTCACCAGCGCCCTGATCGCCGCCCGCGACGAGGGGGGCGACCGGCTCGGCCAGGAGGAGCTGATCGGCACCCTGGTGCTCATGATCATCGCCGGGCACGAGACCACCCTCAACCTGATCACCAACGCCGTGCGCGCCCTGTGCGGCCACCGCGACCAGCTCGACCTGGTCCGCGGGGGCGCCGCGAGCTGGGCGGACGTGGTGGAGGAGACGCTGCGCTGGGACGCGCCGGTCAGCTACTTCCCGTTCCGCTACCCCGTGCGCGACCTGGACCTCGGCGGCACGGTCATCCCGGCCGGCACCCCGGTCCTGGCCGGCTACTCCGCCGCCGGCCGCGACCCGGCCGCGCACGGCCCGGACGCCGACCGGTTCGACGTCACCCGGCCCGCCCGCCCCGACGCCGTGCGCAGCCTCTCCCTCGGGCACGGCGCCCACTACTGCCTGGGCGCCCCGCTGGCCCGGCTGGAGGCCACGGTGGCCCTGGAGCGGCTCTTCGGCCGCTTCCCCGACCTCGACCTGGCCGTGTCCGAGGACGGTCTAGCCCGCGAAGCCAGCTTCGTCGGCAACAGCGTCCACACCCTCCCGGTGCGCCTGGGGACCTCGCTGTCCGCCTGACACACTGTCAACTCTGGTACCAACGGCGGGTGCTGGCGCGGCATCGGATGTCCGCAATCGATAACGGTCGCGCCAGGGACGGGGACGCGATGTCGGGTAATGCCTTATCTTCACGACATGTCCACGCCACCGCAGCCGCCGTCCTCTCCGCAGCAGCCGCCGTCGACTCCCGAGCAGCCCTCGCCGCCTCCGCAGCCGCCGGACCAGCCGGCGGCGCAGCCGCCCCGGCCGACCGCCTACCCGTACCCGAACCCGCAGTCGCCGCCGCAGAACCCCTACGCCCAGCCGACCCCGGTCAACCAGCCCGCGCCGCCCCCGCAGCAGGACAACCCCTACGCCGTACCGCCCGGTTACGGCTATCCGCCGCCGGTCGCGCCACCGCCGGGCGGCGGGAACGCGGCCGGCAGAGCGGTGCTGTGGGCGGTCGTCGGCGCGGTGGTGGCCTCCGCGGGCTGGGCGGCCGCCCTCTTCCTCACCGGCGGTCTCGGCGACGACGCCGACCTGCGCGGCTACCGCGCCCCGGCGAACCTCTGCTCCGGCGCGGACTACTCCTCGTTCAAGGACGAGTACCCCGACGGCGACTCGGCGCCCACGAAGAACGCGCTGAAGGACCCGGCCCTGGACGAGAGCTCCTGCAGCGTCAGCCTCAAGAAGACCGGATCCAGTTACACGGACGCCTACCTCACCCTCCAGGTGGACCTGCACAAGAAGACCGATCCGGGACCGGAGTTCACGGCCGCCTGGAAGAACTACGGCGACAGCCACACCGACTACGACGTGAGCCCGGTGCAGGGCGTCGGCGACGAGGCGTACCTGGTCACCGAGGACACCAGCAGCGGCTCCACCACCAGCGGTTCGCGCTACGCCACGCTCGCGGTGCGGGACGGCTGGATGACGTACACGATGAGCTACAGCGCCTACTTCACGTCGTACGGCAGCGACACCGACCCGCCGACCCTCGACGAGGTGACCGGCTGGCTGAAGACGGACACCAAGTCCACCCTGGAGCAGCTGAGGAACTGACGCCGGGCCCGCGCCTTCTTTGTGCCGGGCGCGGGCGGCTCCCGTAGGCTGGCGCGATGTTCAGCCCCGATGGCCCGAGTCTTCGCGAGCTCACCGTGCAGGCCCTGTCCTCGGTCGAGCGCGGCTACGACCTGCTGGCCCCGAAGTTCGACCACACGCCCTTCCGGACCCCGGACCGGATCCTGGAGTCGGTCGCCGAGGCGCTCGCCCCGCTCGGCCCGTTCGAGGACGGCCTGGACCTGTGCTGCGGCACGGGCGCGGGACTGGACGTGCTGGCCCAGGTGTGCGGGAACAGCGTCACCGGCGTCGACTTCAGCGCGGGCATGCTCGACGTCGCCCGGCGGCTGCCCCCGCCCGACGGGCCGGACGTCCGCTGGGTGCGCGCGGACGCCCGGGCCCTGCCGTTCGGGGCCGCCTTCGACCTGGTCGTCAGCTTCGGGGCGTTCGGGCACTTCCTGCCCGGTGAACTGCCCGGCCTCTTCCGGCAGGTCCACTCGGTGCTGCGGCCGGACGGCGCCTTCGCCTTCCCGGTGCCGGCACCGCCCCGGCCCACCGGCCCCGGGTTCTGGGCCCTGCTCGGTTTCGACGCCGTGATGCGGGTGCGCAACGCCCTGTGGCGGCCGCCGTTCGTCATGTACTACCGGGCCCTCCGCCTCCCCACCGTGCTGCGGGAGCTGGAGCGGGCCGGGTTCGCGGTGGAGCTGCGCGCGCTGCCCGGGTTCGGGCGGCGGGCCGACGGCAGCCCGCGCGCCCGGCTCGTCGTGGCCAGGAGGGCCGGTGCGGGTCAGCCCGCCGCCGGGACCGTGAACTCGTAGACCAGCGTGTCCTGCTGGGCGTCGACCACGAGGTCGGTGATCTCCAGCGGGCGGGCGTACTGGTCGTGCACCCGGCGCGTCACCAGAACCGAGGCCGCGTCCGCGACGTGGCTGATCGAGTCCCGGTGGTGCAGGGTGAGGCCGGCCTTGCGCATCCAGTCGTAGGCCCGGCGCAGCTGGGCGGCGGCCGCGCCGTCGGCCCGGTCCCGGTAGCGGCCCAGCTCCTCCACCTCGGTCAGGGCGACGGCCGAGAAGGAGGTCACCGCCGTGCGCAGGGCACGGCCGTCGGGAGCGGCGGACTCGTAGCGGTGGACCAGGGTCGGCCGGTGCGGGGCGAGCCCCAGGGCCGCCGCGTGTTCCGGTGGCGGCTCCTCCCAGGTCACCGTGGCGCGGTCGACCGCGCCGTGCTCCGTACTGCCGGCGCCCACCGGGAACGCCAGGGAGACCGGGCTCTCCACCGGCCGGCCGTGCAGGGTGGCGTGACTGCCCCGCCGGTCGGTGGCGACCAGGCCGCTGTGCCGCAGCACGTCCAGCGCCTGCCGGACGGTCTCCCGGCTGACACCGAAGTGCTGGGCCAACTGTCTCTCCCCGGGCAGCCGTTCACCCGGCGGGATGGTGCCGGCGCGCAGCTCGCCGAGCAGCTGTGTCGCGATCCGCCCGTACAGGGGCTGCTCTTCGTTCTCGCGGTGGTCGTGGTGGGTGGTGCGGGCCATGCCGCGCCTCCTGTTGGTGACAAGACGTAGCCGTGCGGGCTCATTGCGCGACCAGATCTAGCATTGGTCTAAACCATCAGGGAAGGGCGGTCGGCAGGTTCGGCCGAAACCGGACCGGCCTCACAGGCACGCGTAGAGGGCGGTCACCAGGGCCGTCTTCCGCGGGTCGTCCGCGATCGCCGGCCCCATCCGGTTCATCACGTACCCCAGCGAAACCCCCGCCTCCGGGTCGGCCAGCCCGCAGGAGCCGCCGAACCCGTCGTGCCCGAAGGCGCGCGGGTTCGGCCCGTAGGAGCCGTTCCTGCCGCTGAGCCACACGCCGAGCGCCACCTCGGTCTCGTGCGCGAAACCGGCCCCCAGCACCAGGTCACGGCAGCTGCCCTGGCCCTCGCGCACCCGCTCGGCGGCCTCGGGCGACAGCAGCCGCAGGCCGCCGAACTCGCCGCGCCCCGCGAACACGCCGTACAGCGCCGCGACCGCCCTGGCCGTGCCGTGACCGTTGGCCGCCGGGATCTCCGCCGCCCGCCACTCGGCCGTGTTCGCCGCCGCGGCGCCCACTCCGGGGTTGGCCAGGGCCGCCACCGCCGCCGGCGCCAACTGGCTGAAGATCGCGGCCTGTTCGCTCGCCGACGTGACCCGTGGATGATCCAGGACGGCCGCCCGGCCGGCCTCCTTCTCGGGCAGTCCGACGGTGAAGTCGATGCCGAGCGGACCGGTCACCTCCCGCTCCAGGAACGCGCCCGGCAGCAGTCCCGAGACCCGTCGTACCACCTCGCCGACCAGGAACCCGTAGGTGAGGGCGTGGTACCCGGACCGGGTGCCCGGCTCCCACCAGGGCTCCGTCGCCGCCAGCCGCCCGGTCGTCAACTCCCAGTCGTAGAGCTGCTCGAGGGAGTGCGGCTCGCGCAGACCGGGCAGTCCGGCACGGTGCGACAGCAGATGGCGGACCAGGACCCGCTCCTTGCCGGCCGCCGCGAACCCGGGCCAGTAGTCGGCCACCGGGGCGTCGAGGTCCAGCAGGTGCCGGTCGGCCAGGATGTGCGCGCACAGGGCCACCGGGCCCTTGGTCGTGGACCAGACGTTCACCAGGGTGTCCCGCTCCCACGGCCGGCTGTGATCCGGGTCGGCCCAGCCGCCCCACAGGTCCACGACCGTCTCGCCGCCGACCGTCACCGCCACGGCGGCGCCCAGCTCTCCCCGGTCCCGGAAGTTCTCCTCGAAGGCTTCCCGTACCGCCGTGAAACGCGGCTCGCAGTGACCGTGGACCCGCGGCTCGTGCTCGGACATGCGCCCTCCGTCGTACGCCGGAAACCCGGACCGCGGCACTGCGGTCCTGGCCTCCCGAACGTACCGACTGGTCGGACTGGAGGGAAGTGCGGCGCGGTACCGGGCCCGCGGGCCTCGCCCCGCATGTGGTGGCATGTGCCATCACATGGGTAATATATGAGCAAAAGGGGCAAGATGGCCGGCCTGTCGGCGGCCGACGGTGTTCCCTCCCGGAAGGGTGCCTGTCATGAGGACCTACGGCGGTCTGACCGCGCAGGAGCGGGTCGCGCGGCGGCGGCAGCTCCTCATGGACAGCGCCTTCGAGCTGTTCTCCACCCAGGGCTTCGCCCGCACGAGCATCAGGGCGGTGCTGCGCCGTTCCGGGCTCCAGGACCGGTACTTCGCCGAGAGTTTCGCCTCGCTGGACGAGCTGATGGCGGCCGTCGTCGAGGCCGTCTGGGACGAGCAGCTGCCCCGGATCGCGGCCTGCGTCGGCACCGGCCGTCCGCGCGAGGAGCAGGCCAGGGACGTGCTGCGGGTCCTCGTCGACAACATGATGTCGGACCCGCGCAAGGGCAGACTCCAGCTGATCGAGGCACTGGTGGCGGGCCCCGCCACCGCCCGCGCCCGCCAGCGGGGCCTGCGACGGATGGACGAGATCGTGCGGGCGCTGCTGCACGAGGGGCCGGTCGACCCGCGGACCGACGTCCTGGCGAAGTCCGTCGCCGTGGTGGGCGGCGTGAGCCAACTGCTGCGCACCACCATCGACGGCACGCTCGACCTGACCCAGGAAGCACTGGTCGACGAGGGCGCCTTCCTCTTCGAGGCGGTCGCCAACCACATCACCCCAGGGGCCGCCGGCCGGAAGTGACCGCCGCCGAAAGGACCGTCACATGATGTCGTACCACTATGTGATCGTCGGTGCGGGAAGTGCCGGCTGCACGCTCGCCCACCGGCTGACCGAGGATCCCGAGGCGCGGGTGCTCCTTCTGGAGGCGGGACCGGCCGACGACGCGGACGCCATCCGGGTGCCCGCCCTGTTCAGCACGTTGTTCGGATCGGACGTGGACTGGGGATACGAGCTGGATCCGCAGCCGGACCACCAGGGTTCGGCGTATTTCCCCCGCGGGCGCACCCTCGGCGGGTCCTCGGCCGTCAACCTCATGATCTACATCCGGGGGAGCCGCGAGGACTTCGACGGCTGGGCGGCGGGCGGGGCAGCGGGATGGGACTTCGACTCCGTCCTCCCGTACTTCGTCAGAGCCGAGCGCAACAGCCGGTTCACCGGTCCGCTGCACGGCACGGCCGGTCCGCTGCACGTCGAGGACCGCCTGTTCACCCACGAGCTGTCGCAGGCCTGGACCGAGGCCGCGGCGGACTGGGGGCTGGCGCCCACCGACGACTTCAACGGCGCCTCCCAGCTGGGGTCGGGCAGGTACCAGGTGACCTGCCGCCGCGGCGTACGCTGGTCGGCGGCCGACGCCTACCTGCGGCCCGCCCTGGACCGGCCGGGGCTCACCGTGCGGACGGACGCCGAGGCCACCCGCGTCCTCGTCGGGAACGGCCGTGCCGTCGGCGTCGAGTTCCGCGTGGACGGAGTCCCGCACACGGTCCGCGCCGAGCGGGAGGTCCTGCTCAGCGCCGGCGTGGTCAACTCGCCGCAGTTGCTGATGCTCTCCGGCGTCGGACCGGGCGAGCACCTGCGTGACCTCGGCATCGGTGTCGTCGCCGACCTGCCGGGCGTCGGGGAGAACCTGCACGACCACGTGATGGTGCCGCTGGTGTGGGCCACGCGCGGCTCCACCGACCTTCTGGAGCTGGCCGGTCCGCGGAACATGGAGCGGTGGCGGCGGGGCCTGGGCGGACCGTTCGCCTCCAACGGCGCCGAGGTCGGCGGGTTCCTCTCCGTCACCGGGGGCGGGACGGCGGACGTGCAGTTCATGGGCGGCCCCACCGCCTTCGTCGACCACGGCCGGTTCGCCCTGCCGTTGCCGAACTTCAGCATGCAGACCGCCGTCACCCGGCCGGCCGCCCGTGGCCGGCTGTGGCTGCGTTCGGCCGACCCGGCGGCCCCGCCGCATCTCGATCCCGGGTACTTCACGGAACGGTCGGACCTGGACATGACCGTGGCCGGGCTGCGGGCGTCCCTGGAGATCGCCGCGCGGGAGCCGTTCGCCCGCTACGTGAAGGGCCTCGCCCTGCCCGCCGGTTCCACGGACGAGAAGGCGCTGCGCGCGCACGCCCGGCAGCGGGCGCAGTCGTCGTACCACGGGGTCGGCACCTGCGCGATCGGTGCCGTCGTCGATCCTCGCCTTCGCGTGCACGGGGTGGCCGGACTCCGGGTCGTGGACGCCTCCGTGATGCCCGCGATCCCCAGCGGGAACATCAACGCGGCCACCGTCATGATCGCGGAACGGGCGGCCGACCTCATCGAGGCCGAACCGCGCTGACCCCCGGCGTACGGGGGGACGGGGCCCGGAGCGCGCGGGGCGGCGGCCGTCGGGGAACCCGGGGCCGTACCGGCCGGGTTCAGGGGTGGTAGACCGACTGGAACCGCTGGTGGTGTCCGATCGCCTCGGGTCCCAGTGCGGTGCCGAGGCCGCTCGCCTTCCAGCCTCCGAACGGGGAGGCCGCGTCCGGCTGGTAGCCGTTGACGCCCACCGTTCCGGTCCGCATCCGGCGCGCGATCCGCTCGCCGCGGTCCGTGTCCGCGGTCCACACGGTGCCCGCCAGCCCGTACGGGGAGTCGTCGGCCAGGGCCACCGCCTCGTCCTCGCCGTCGTAGGGCGTCACGGACAGGACCGGCCCGAAGATCTCCTCCCGCCAGATGGTGTGCCACGGTTCCACATCGGCGAAGACCGTCGGCTCGACGAACCAGCCCCGGTCGAGTCCCGGCGGCCGTCCGCCTCCTGCGGTGAGCCGGGCTCCCTCGGCGCGGGCCCCGGCGATGAAGCCCTCGACACGGTCCCGCTGCCGGGCGCTGACCAGCGGTCCGATCCGGGTGGAGGCGCAGAGGGCGTCACCGATCACGGCGGTCCTCGCCATCTGCGAGAAGAAGTCCACCACTTCGGCGTACCTGCGGGCCGGGGCCAGGATCCTGGTGCTCGCGTAACAGGCCTGCCCGTTGTTCACCAGGCAGGACAGGAAGAGCTGCTCGGCGTGGGCGGCGAGGTCGGCGTCGTCGAGGACGACGGCCGCCGACTTGCCGCCCAGCTCCAGCGTCACGGGCCGCAACAGTCGCGCGCAGGCCGCGGCGACGGCCCGGCCCGCGGCGGTCGACCCGGTGAAGGACACCCCGTCCACGCCCGGGTGGGCGACCAGGCGGGCGCCCGGCCCGGAGCCGCCGGGCACGATGTTGATCACCCCGGGCGGGAAGTCCGCCGTCTGCAGCGCCTCGGCGAGAAGGGCCGAGTCCAGCACGGTCTGCGGGGCCGGTTTCAGGACGATCGTGCAACCGGCGGCCAGCGCCGGGGCGATCGTGAAGAAGGCGATGGTCTGCGGGAAGTTCCAGGGCACCACGGCGGCGACGACGCCGAGGGGGACCCGCCTCACGAGCGTGCTGCCGCCGGGGACTCCCGCGCGGCGCTCCTCCGCGGCGGCGCCGCCCGCCAGGGCGGCGTAGTAGCGCAGCAGCGCGGCCGGTGCCATGCCGTCGAAGAACTGGTTGACGGAGATCGGGCAGCCGCTCTGGGCGCTGGAGACCGCCGCGATCTTGCCGCTGAGGGAGTCGAGTTCGTCGGCGAGCCGCGTCATGGCCGAGGCGCGGCGCTCGGGCTCCCACTCCGGCCAGCCGCCGGGTGCGTCGAACGCGGTACGGGCCGCGCGCACGGCGGCGTCGACGTCCGCGTCGACCGCCTCCGGCACCGTCCCCAGCCGTTCGCCGGTGCTGGCGGACGTCACCGTGAGGGTGCCGGTCCCGGCCGGCGGTGTCCACGCGCCCCCGATGAACAGGTGATTCACGTCCATGGCAGGTCCATCTCTCTGGTCCGGGTCTCGGCGAGCGGCCGCCGGTCGGTGTGCGCGCCGGCATGGCGCGCGGCGGCCGACCCGGCTCGATCCGGTGGCGTCACGGATCAAGGACTTGATCGAAGACCAGATTACGCCATCTGAGGGCAATTGTCATCAGATGGCGTAAAAGGGGCATGTGTGGATTTCGGGCCGGAATTCCGGAGGGTCAGGTGTAGACGAGCAGGTAGTCGCAGGTGCTCGTCCCGTCGTGCAGCGACGTGTCGCTGTTGAGGATGTAGAACTCCTGGGCGAAACCGGCGGCGGTCATCTTCGGAACCACGATCAGCGTCTGGTTCGCCATGGTCAGCCCCTGCGGCCGCACCACGTTCTGGTACAGCAGCGTGAAGAGGTTCTGCGAGAGGTTCGGCAGTCTGAGGATGCGGTACGTGCGGTCACCGGTACCGGGAGGGCCCGAGACGGCCGCCTGGTTCGCCGGATCCGCCCAGTGCGAGGGCTGGGTGGCCATGCGGCCCATGGATTCGAGTTCCTGCAGTCGCCGCTGCGTGCTCGGCCGGACACCGGCCATGTGAATGTGCAGCTGGTTGTATTGCCGGGCGCCCTGAGAGTTGATGCCCAGTCCGATATCGGTGTACTGCACCGGGACGCTGCCGCCGCTTCGCGCGGTCTGCCACGCCTCGTTCCAGTAGTTCGGTGCCGCGGGATTCTCGATGAACGGACACTCGATGCCCGTGATCCGGCAGGTCGGCAGCAGCAGGTAGTTGTGGTGGTTCTCCGGCTTCCCGTGCAGCACGACGTAGTTCGCGGTCGTCCTGAGGCATTCGGGCTTGGGCTGCGGAGGCGGCGGGACCGTTCCGTTCGCGCAGTACTGGACGTCCTGCCACAGCGGGTCCTTGTCGGCGGGGCTGCCGCACAGCGACTGCATCTGGGCGGGCGGGCAGGGCGCGGCGCCTCCCGGCGGCGGTGTGGCGCACGAACCGTAGTCGGGATCGGTGGGTACCGGGCCCGTCGCCGCGGCGGCGCTCCCGGCGGCCGCCGTACCGGCCAGGAACGTGGCGGCGCCCATGACGCCCGAGAACCTGACGAATTGACGCCGGGGCATCTCGGTCGGCTTCTTTTCCTCATTCATGGATGGCTCCGATGGTGACGGCCGCAGCCTGGATTCACCGGCGCGTGAGCAGGGGGAATCACCCTGTTCCGGCCGGCCGCTGATTCCTCCACACATTAAGCATTCGTCAGCGCTTTTCCGCTCAACCGAAAGAGTGGTTGTCAGCCCTGGTCGCCCAGGTCCGTGCGGGCGCCCTGGCGGGGCAGGACCTGGACCGTCGCACGGAGCTGACGCTGTGGCGCGGCGCGGCGCGACCAACATCCCCGCGTGCGAACCTGTCGGGCTCCGCGTCGCCGTACGCCGGACCTGGCCCGCCTGCGCCGTGACGGTCCGCCTGGACACGGACCGGCCCGTCCCGCTCGGCCACCGTCCGGAGCCCGAACGGGAGGGGCGCGCCGTGCCGCGGTGACGATCGGCCGCCCCGAGGGGGCCGTAACGGAACGACCACCTCGCGCCCGCGACCGGGAAGACCGGCCGGGTTCGCGCCAGGGAACAGCGTGCCGGCCCTCCTCCGCGCCGGTCAGCGCGACCGCGGGCGCCCCGCCCGGCTCACGCGCGGTCGCGCAGCCAGCGCACCTTCGCCGCCTCGTGGTACGGGCCGCCGCCCTCGTGGTCGTTGAAGTCGTAGACCTCGATCTCCTTGTCCTCGTGGGCCCAGGCGTTGAAGGCCGCGAACACCGTGGACGGCGGGCAGGTCTGGTCCTCCAGCGCCGCCGAGAACAGCGCCGGGGCCCGGCCGCGCGCCGCGAAGTGCACGCCGTCGAAGTAGGACAGGGTGCGCTGGACCTCCGCCGAACGGCCGCGGTGCGTCTTCAGGAACAGGGCGATCTCACGGTAGGGGTGGCGGTCGGTCAGGGTGACGGCACGCGGGAAGTCGCACAGGAACGGCACGTCGGGGGCGACCGCGGCCAGGTCGGGGACCAGGCCGCCGACCGCGATCGTGATCCCGCCGCCCTGGCTGGCGCCCAGCGCCACGGTCCGCGCCGCGTCGGTGAGCGGATGCGAGCGCGCCGCCTCGACCGCCCGGACCGCGTCCGTGTAGACCCGGCGGTAGTAGTAGTTCTCGGGCGCGTCCACGCCCCGCGTCATGAACCCGGGGAAGGACGGCGCGCCGCCCACCGGGTCGGCGGTGCCGCCCCCGCCGCCCCAGGCGCTGCCCTGCCCGCGGGTGTCCATCACGAAGTGCGCCCGCCCGGTCGACGCCCACAGCAGGTTCTCGTGCGCCAGTCCGCGCCCGCCTCCGTAGCCGATGAACTCCACGACGAGCGGCAGCGGTTCGCCGGCTCCGGCCGGCAGCCGCAGCCAGCCCTTCACCGGGTGGCCGCCGAACCCGGCGAACGTCACGTCGTACACGTCGACCGTCGACAGCCCGGTGTCGACCGGCTCGAAGCGGGCGTCGAGGTCGTGTCCGCGGGCCTCCTGGAGCGTCTTGGACCAGAAGGCGTCGAAGTCCTCGGGTGCCACCGACGCGCTGCGGTGCTCACGGAGTTCGTCGACGGGAAGGTCGAACAGGGCCATCGGCAACCGCCTCCGACGAAGGAAATCTGCGGATGATCACACCGTACGCGGACGGGCCGACGCGTCGCCAGGCCCCGGTGCGCCGCCACCGCGGGCCCTGCCACCAGGGCCGGGGGAGCCGCGGGACGTGTCAGGCACGGCCGCGGGTCCAGTCGGGTCCGGTGCGGGCCCACTCCTGTTCCCACTCGGCCAGCCGGTGCCGCAGCGCGACCCGGCGCACGACGCCGTGGCAGAGCAGCACGGCTCCTGCCGCACCGGCCGCCCCGCACAGTCCCACGGTGACCGTGTGCTGCCAGACGGCGACCTCGTCGGGCGGCGGCGGCACGCTGCGTCCGTGCCGGTCGAACCAGACGTCGACCCGGTCGCCGGCCCGGGTGCCGGCCGGCACCCGGGCCGGCGCGGTCCGCGTCCCCCTGCCGGGTTCGGTCCAGCGGACGTCCGTCCGGTACGCGTGCTCCTGGTCGGCGCCCTCCACCGACGGCAGCTGCTCCGGCGCGTCCCCGAGGACCACCGCCCGAACCATGTGCCGCTCGGCCCGCTGGACGGCCGCCACCGACCGCGCCCGCTCGTGGGCCCACAGTCCCGCCACCGCTCCCACCAGGGGCGCGCCCAGGCAGAGCAGGACCGCGACGGCCAGCGCGATCCATGCCTCCACCAGGTCGGACCTGCGCCGCAGCGGGTTGTGCCGCCAGCGCCAGCCACGCACTCGGGTACGCATGTCGACCTCCTCGCCGCCACGGGAGCCGTAGGGCCGGACAGCCGGTCCGCAGCTCCAGCGTGCTCCCCTCGCACGCGGGCGTCCACACAGGTCCGTCACCCCGTCCGGAGCGGCGGGCCCGCCGCTCCGGACGTCAGGGGCAGGGCCGTCCCCGCCCCGAGGCCGGCCCGGGCCGCCCCGCCCCAACAGGAAGAGGGCGAGCCGCGGGCGCGGGTCCGGGGACCACGGGCGGGATCCGCGCCGGGACGGGCCGAGGAAGGACTGGGCATGGCGACACCGGAACCGACCTACGAGCCCGGCCTGACCGGTCTGCTGGTCGTCGACCCCTACAACGACTTCCTCTCCGAGGGCGGCCTGCTCCACGAACGCGCCCGCTCCACCCTGGAGGGGCTGGACGTCGTCGCGCACATGCGGCAGGTCCTCGACGCCGCACGGTCGGCCGGTGTCCAGGTCTTCGTCACCCCGCACCACCGCTGGCGGGAGAGCGATCCGTACGGCCACTGGAAGACCATGCCGCCCGTGCAGGCGGCCGCGGCGCGGGGGCGGACGTTCGCCGACGGAACCTGGGGCGGCGGCTTCCACCCCGATTTCGAACCGCGTCCCGGCGAGATCGTCGCCCAGGAACACTGGCTGTCGAGCGGGTTCGCCAACACGGACCTCGACCTCCAGCTCACCAAGCACGGCCTGCGCAAGGTCGTCCTGATCGGGATGCGGGCCAACACCTGCATCGAGTCCACCGTCCGCTTCGCGGCGGAGCTCGGCTACGAGGTCACGGTGGTGAAGGACGCCATCGGCAGCTTCGGGTTCCCCGAGCTGGAGGCGTCGTTGCGGTTCACCCTGCCCGCGTACGCGAGCGCGATCGTCCCGGCCGAGGACGTCGTCGCGAAGCTGGCGCGGCCGTGACCGGTGCCGGGGGCGCGGACGGCGCGGACGGCTGACGACTCGCCGCCGGGACGCCGCCCGGACCGCGCGCGGGGTGTTCCGGCCCAGGTCAGGCCACCGATCATTGCGGCCGTATGAACGATTCACGGGTGGGGGAATAGCGTCCGGGCGATCGTCCTTGGCCCAGAGTGCCGGTTCCGGGAGACCGGAGACAGCATCCGAGAGCGAGGAAGAACGATGCCCAAGGCGTACGTCTACACCAGGCACGGCGGACCGGAGACCGAGGCGTTCGCCGACGTGGACCGGCCCGTTCCCGGCCCTGGTGAGCTGCTGATCGCGGTACGGGCGGCGGGGGTCAACCCCGTCGACTGGAAACTGCGCGGCGGTTTCCGCCGCCCCGGCGAGGGCGAGGCACGGTTCCCGGAGGTGCTCGGCAGCGAGGCCGCCGGAGTCGTCGTGGAGGTCGGCGAGGGCGTGAGCGGGTTCGCGGCCGGCGACGAGGTCTTCGGCAACACCGCCGGCGGCGCGTTCGCGCAGTACGCCCTGCTCACCGCATCCGTCACCGCGCACAAGCCGGCCGCCCTGTCCTTCACCGACGCGGCCACCCTCCCGGTCGCCGCGGCCACCGCCTACGACGGGGTGCGCCAGCTCGGCCTGCCCGAGGGCGCGACCCTGCTGGTGACCGGTGCGGGCGGCGGGGTCGGCGCGGCCGCCCTGCAGATCGCCCGCGCCTGGGGGCTGCGGGTGGTCGGCGTGGCGAGCGAGGCGAAGAAGGACTTCGTGGAGTCGCTCGGCGCCGTGCACGTGCCGTCGGGACCGGGCCTCGCGGAGCGGCTGCGGGCCGCCGCGCCCGAGGGCGTGGACGCGGTGTACGACCTGGTCGGCGGCGAGGTGCTCGCCGAGGCCGCGGACCTGCTCGCGGACCGCACCAGGCTGATCACGGCGGGGGCGGCGCCGGACACCGTGGCCGCGCTGGGCGGCAGCCGGGTCGAACGGGCCCGTACCGCGGCCGTCCTCGACGAGGTGGCCGAACTGGTGGTGGGCGGTGAGCTGGACCCGTTCGTGTCGCGGACCTTCCCGCTCGACGAGGCGGGCCTGGCGCTGCGCGCCGTCGAGGACGGGCACGCCCGCGGCAAGATCGTGATCGAGGTCTCCGCATGAGCGTCCCGGGCCCCCGCGAGGGCGCGCCGCACATCCTGGACAACCCCGCCCTCGCCTCGCTCACCGGCCCGCACGCCCGCTTCGCCGAACGGCGCGGCCGCATCCTGCGCTACCCGGTCGACGTCTCCCCGTGGCTGGCGCTGCCGGACGACGTCGGCGCCGACGACTGGGCCGACCTCGCCGCGCTGTCCGGGCCGGGCACGGAGGTCGGGCTGCCCGGCTACCGCGGCGACCTCCCGGACGGCTGGGAACTCACCATGAACGTCCCGGGCGTGCAGCTGGTCGACGACGGCATGGACGTCGCCCCGGAACCGGAGGCGGTCCGGCTCGGGCCCGCCGACGTGCCCGAGATCCTCGACCTCGTCGAGCGGACCCGGCCGGGCCCCTTCCTGCCGCGCACCGTCGAACTCGGCACCTACCTCGGCATCCGCCGGGACGGCAGGCTGATCGCGATGGCGGGGGAGCGGCTGCACCCGCCGGGCTGGACCGAGATCAGCGCGGTCTGCACCGATCCCGCGTACCGGGGCGAGGGCCTGGCGACCCGGCTGATCCGGGCGGTCGGACACGGCATCCGGGCCCGCGGCGAGATTCCGTTCCTGCACACCGGCGCCGGGAACACCACCGCGATCCGGCTGTACGAGTCCCTGGGCTTCCGGCTGCGCCGCCGTACCGCCTTCCTCGCCGCCCGGGTGCCGCAGCCGCTCGGTCAGTCCTCGCCGGTCCCCGCCGACGTGCCGGCGTTGTAGCGCTCCAGGTACGCGGCGAACCTGACCAGGTCCTGCTCCGGCCAGTCGGCCAGCCGCTCCCGGAACGCGGCGCGGCGGCTGCGGGTGACCTGGGCCAGGATCTCCCGCCCGGCCTCGGTGAGGCGCAGTACCTGGACCCGGTGGTCCGCCGGGTCCAGGCAGCGCTCGATCAGCCCCGCCCGTTCCAGCGTCCCGACCTGCCGGCTGACGGTGGACTTGTCCAGCGCGTAGTGCGCCGCCAGGTCGGTCGACCGGCAGCCGCCGCGCTCCTCCAGATGCCCGAGGAGCGTGTACGACACCAGCGACAGCTCCGGGTGCATGCGTCCGGCGGACGCGCGGGCCCGGCGCGCGAAGGCCGTCATCTCGCGCTGGATGGTCTCCACGGCCACCTCGGCCGCCGTCATGGCCGAACCCTCGACGGCGGCACCTGCACCAGCCGCATCCTCACGGGAATTCCTCCTCCGACGCTCTAGTTGTATAGTACAACTTCATCATGAGTTGCATAAGCCAACCAGTTTGGCCGGAAGGTCTGGAGGTCGTCCCCGATGAGGTCACCGGCGCTGCGCCACGTGCTCACGCACCTGATCACCCCGCTGCTGATGTGCCTGGGCATGGGTCTGGCGTACATGGGTGCGTTCGTCCACCCGGAACCCCACCACATGCCCGTCGCGGTGGTCGGCGCCGGGCCGAGGGCGAAGGTGTTCGCGCAGACCGTCAAGGACACCGCGGGTGACCGGCTCGACGTCCGTACCGTCCCGACCCGCGGCGCGGGCATCCACCTGCTGACGTCCCGCGCCGTCACCGGCGTCTACGTGCCGAGCGCCAAGGCGCCCGAGCTGATCGTGGCGAGCGCCGCCTCGGACACGGACGCCACCGTCGTCGAGAAGATCTTCACGCCGGTCGCCGCCGACGAGGGCGCTCCGCTCAAGGTCACCGACGTGGCCAGGCCGGTCCCCGACGACCCCACGGGCCAGGGGCTGTTCTTCCTGCTCATCGCCGTGAGCATCGGCTCCTACGCCTCGGTCGCCGCCCTCGGCGCGACCGGCGGCGCGCTGCCCCTGCGGATCCGCGCCCTGCTCGCGGTCGGCGTCTCCGCCGTCGTCAGCGGCATCGGCGCCCTCCTCGCCGGGCCGGTGTTCCACCTGGCCCGGCACGATCTGGCCGGCGTCTGGGGCATGGCCTGGCTCTACTCGGCGGGCATCCTGTTCGTCGGCGTCGGCCTGCACCCCTTCCTGAAGCGGTGGACCACGCTGGCCATGATGGTGCTGTTCGTGATGCTCAACTTCACCAGCTCCGGGGGCCTGTTCCGCCCCGACCTGCAGAACGGCTTCTTCGGCACCCTGCACGCCTTCTGGAACGGCGCGGGCTTCGTCGAGGGCGTCCGCAGCCTGCTGTACTTCGGCGGTGACGGAGTGCACCGCGACGTGTGGACCCTCGCCGCGTGGCTGCTGGCCGGTCTCGCGCTCACCGCGCTGGCCGCGGGGTACGAGCGGGCCGGCCGGACGACCGCGTCCGCCCCGCCCGCCGCTCACGCGGCACAGTCACCGGCCGCCGAGACGGAGGCGGAGGCCGAGACCGAGGAGACGGTCGGCGTGTGACCGCGCCACCGGCGGCCGGATAGGCTCTCCGGGATGCTCCCACTCCCCGACACCGCCGCCGTCGTGCTGGCCCTGCGCGCCGCGGGCTGCGTCTTCGCCGAGGACGAGGCGGACCTGATCCTCGCCACCGCCAGGACCCCGGGCGAACTGGCCGGGATGGTGGACCGGCGATCCGCCGGCCACCCCCTCGAACACGTCCTCGGCTGGGCCGGCTTCCACGGGTTGCGGGTCCTCGTGGAACCGGGTGTGTTCGTGCCACGCCGCCGTACCGAGTTCCTCGTCGACCAGGCCCTGGCCCAGGCTCCGGACGCGACCGTCGTCGTGGACCTGTGCTGCGGCTCCGGCGCGGTGGGCGCGGCCCTCGCCGCCGCACTCCGGAACGCCGAACTGCACGCCGCCGACATCGAACCGGCCGCGGTCGACTGCGCCCGGCGCAACCTCGCCCCCTACGGCGGCAGCGCCCACCTCGGTGACCTCTTCGACGCGCTGCCCGCCGCGCTGCGCGGCCGGGTCGGCATCCTCGCGGCCAACGTGCCGTACGTCCCGAGCGGCGAGGTGGGCCTGCTGCCCGCCGAGGCCCGCGACCACGAGCCGCTGGTCGCGCTGGACGGCGGCGGCGACGGCCTGGACGTGCTGCGCAGGGTCGCCGCCGGGGCGCCCGAATGGCTCGCGCCCGGCGGCTGCGTCCTCGTCGAGACCAGTGAACGCCAGGCCGAGGCGGCCGTGCGGGCCTTCACCGCCGCGGGCCTGACCGCCCGGCTCGCCGTCTCGGAGGAGCTGTACGCGAACGTCGTGATCGGCGTGCTCGGCGAGGATCCGGCCGGCTCCCCGCGCGGGTAGCCGACGCCGGCACCCGCCCGGTCCTTCGACCCGCACCCGCGGCGGCTCAGGCGCCGGGGCGTCCGGCGGCCGTCCAGGCGGTGTACTCCTGGCGGACGTAGCGGCGGCGGATGTCGGCGGGCGTCTCCGCGCCGGGGTGGTGCGGACCGGCCGCGAGACCCGGATGGCGGCGGTCGTACCGCAGGAGCTGTTCGGCGGTCCGCGCGGCGGCACCGACCGGGCCGGGGTCCGGTTCGTCCAGCGCCATCCGGTCCATGAGCGCGGCGCGCCGCAGCAGCCAGGCGCGCTCGGCCGCCACCGGGTCGGCGGGCGGCGGGGCGGCAGGACCGGCCTGGCGGCCCTCGCGCTCGGCTCCGAGCGCGAGGATCCGGTGCATCTCGCGGTGCAGGCCGGGGGCGTCGGCGTACGCCTCGTGGGGGGCCGGGGCGCCGATGTCCTCGACGCCGCGGGTGCTGGTGTCCACGGTCATGCCTCCGCCGGTGCGCAGGGGCCGGCACCGCAGCGGGTGCACGGCACGGTGTCGCTGCCGGGTCCGGTGCCGCCGTGGCCGAAGGCCGCCGGGGCTGCCACGGACCGCGCTGGCTGCCGGGGCCTGCCGGGGCAGTCGCCGACGGGACACGGCTTGTGCGAGGCCACCGCCCCCTCCAGAGGACCGCGCGGGCACGGCCGTCGCCACGGAACGCCCGGGCCGGTCATGCCGAACACCTCAGACAGGCGCGGACCTCGCGGCCGCCGTGCGACTGGCGGACCTCGGTCGACTGGGCCAGGCACTGGACGATGCCGGTACCGCGGCCGTGCTCGTCGGGAGCGACGTCGGGGCGGCGGCGGTCCACCGCCATGCCGGAGTCGCTGACCACGATGTGCAGAGTGCTGTGGTCGAGGACGAGCAGCACGGTCATGCGCTCACGGCCGTACTGGGCGGCGTTGGAGGCGAGTTCGTCCACGATGAGGACGGCGGAGTCCCGCTCGCTCGCGGGCACGCTCCAGGTCTCCAGCAGATCGGCCGCGAAGTGCCGGGCGGCGGAGACGTGCGCCTCCTGCGCGGGCAGGGTGAGCAGCGCCTCGTGGCGGTAAGGCCCGCGCAGGAGTGCCCTCGGCTGGGAAGAATCGGTCACAGACATGGTCTTCTGGCTCTTCTGTGGAGGTGCGGAAGCTGGAAGATGGGGGGCCGTCCAGGGTTTCGAGGACCGGGCGACTGGCCGGATCCTCCGCGTGGACGCGCTCACCCAGTTCCACGGACGGGGCATGCCGAACGGTTCGAGTCGTTCGCACCTTTCACCCAACTTCTTTTCGGAGAAGGGCTCCTGCCGGTGACCGGACATACCGAGGCCGCCCGGCATCGCGCCGGGCGGCCTCGGCATGTCTCAGGCCCGGATCGTGACCAGCTTCTGCCCGCTGCCCGCGAGGATCTCGAAGTGGTCGATGGCCTCCGGGGACATCGCGACCGTCCCCTGGACCGTGCTCCCCGCCGGGTAGCTGCCCGCCCGCCAGCTGGCGCCGTCCACCCTGGTCCCGTTCGGTCCGACCGCCTGCAGCCGGCAGGTGATTCCGGCGGGCGCGCCCCGGGCGGAGACCTGCAGCACGCTGCCCCAGTCGGAGGGGGAGACCTTCACCGAGGCGGTGACGCCGGTGGCCGAGTCGCTGCCGGCGAAGGTGCGTGAGGCGGTGGGCACGGTCGGCGCGGGCTGTGCCGCGGTGCTGCCCACCGTGCCCACGGCCGCGAGCCAGGTGCCGCCGACCGCCGCCGCGAGGAACATCAGCGAGGCGGCGGCGCCGGCCAGCTGGAGCCGCCAGGTCCTGCGGCGCCGGGCCGCGGCCTGCTGGAGCAGCCGGTCCAGCACGCCCGTGCGCGGCGCCTGCCGCGGCACGGGCTCGGGCGCGCGGGCGGGCGCGGCGACCGGGACGCTCTCGGCCGCGCGCGCCACCAGCCGGTCGGCCAGTTCGGCGTCGCCCGTCGGCACCGTCTCGCCGGCGGCCTCGGCCGCGGTGACGGTCGCCATCAGGGCGGGCAGTCCCGCCAGCCGGGCGTGTTCGGCCCGGCACTCCGCGCACTCCGCGAGATGTGCGCGGACCTGTTCCCGCTCGGCCTCGGGCAGCGTGCCGAGGACGTACCCTCCCAGGGCCGTCCGGAGCGGATCGTGCTCCGTGGTCATGGTCGCCACCTCCTGCGTGCCGCGGTCATGGCTCGATTCCCCGTTCCTGCAGTGCGAGCCGCAGGGCGTGCAGCGCGTAGTACGTCCGGGACTTCACCGTGCCCAACGGAATGCCCAGCACCTGGGCGGCCTCCGTCATGGTCCGGCCCCGATAGTAGGTCTCCAGCAGGACCGCCCGGTGGTCCGGGGAGAGCGTCCGGATGGCGTCGGCGACCGCCCAGCTCTGCAGCGCCTGCTCGATCTCGTCCCCGCCCGGCGTCCGCTCGGCGGCCCGCTCCAGCGCCTCGCCGCCCGCCTCGGCGGGCCTGGCCTGCCGGGCCCGGTGGGCATCGATGACCAGGCGCCGGGCGACCGTGCACAGCCACGCCCTGGCCGGGCCGCGGGACGGCTCGAACGCCTCGGGGTGCTGCCAGGCCCGCAGCAGGGTCTCCTGTACGACGTCCTCCGCCCATTGCCAGTCTCCTGAGGTCAGTCGCAGCACGTAGTGGAACAGGGGCTTCGCGTGCTCCGCGTACAGGGTGCGCAGCAGTTCCTCGTCCGCGGTCGAAAGGGTCCCTTTACCAGAGACACGGTGCGCGGACCGATCCGGATCGGTCCGGGTGCCACGTTTTCGGGAACTCCAGGGCATGAGCCGATCATGGCGCAGACGGACGGCTTTGTCCTGCAACGCACAGTCCGGTGCGAGTGGCGGCCTGTGAGGTACTTGGTCCTGATACGGCGGATTTCAGACGGTTGAAGAGAAAACTCACAAAAATTCCTCGTCCGCCGAACCGCGGGACCCCTGCCGTCCGTGAAGCCCGGCAAGAACCCCTGCGAGCCGGAACCGCCCCGCGCGGTCCGCCGTTTCGCGGCCCGGACGCCGACGCGCTGTGCGGGCCACGACCTGCCGGGCGGCCCTCTGGGGCCCCGCCGGGTCCGGAATCCCGAACGCGCCCGGACGCGAGCACGGGCTCCGCCGCCCCCGTCTCCACCTGATCGTGAGGAACGGACACCATGGACCTGAATCTTCGCGGGCCTTGCCGGCGATCACGCGTCACGGCCGGACTGGCCGTCGCGGCCGCCGCAGCGCTGGGCCTGCTCAGCGCGTGCGGCCACCCGCCGCACGCCTCGTCCGCCGTCGTCGGCGCCATCGCGCCAGGACCGGGCGAGCAGCGGCTGCCCGGCATGCCGGGCGGCACCGGGACGGCGACCTCGGACCCGGCGCACGGCGCCTCGCCCATGCCCAGCATGAGCATGCCGAACATGAGCATGCCCAAGAGCGCCCCGGCCGCGCCGACGGCGCCGGTGGCCGGGACCGCCGTGGCCATCAAGAACTTCGCGTTCGCCCCGGCCGCGCTCAAGGTCAAGGCGGGCACGACGGTGACCTGGACCAACCAGGACACCGACGCCCACACCGTCACCAGCTCGGGATCGGGCGGCCCGCTGCGCTCCGCCGCCCTCAACACCCGCGCCACCTACCGCTACACGTTCACCAAGCCCGGCACCTACGCCTACCTCTGCACCATCCACCCGTTCATGACCGCCACCGTGGAGGTGACCCCATGACCGCGTACCGCGACCGCTTCGACGGTGCACCGGCCGATGACGACGACGCCGTCCGGTCCGGCTCCGACCCGGAGCACGGCATGAGCCGACGTCAACTCCTGCGTCACGCGGGGTGGTTCGGAGGAGCCGTGGTGCTCACCGTGGCCGCCGGAGAGGTGGTCAGCCACGTCGCCGACTCCCGGGACACCTCCGCCGGGGCCTCGGCCGGGGCCGCCGCCGGGGCCGTGGACGCCGCCGCGACGGAACGCGGCGCACTGCGGTTCGTCCAGGTCTCCGACAGCCACATCGGGTTCCAGGGCCCGGCCAACACGGACGTGGCCGGCTCCTTCACCGAGGCCATCGACCAGGTCAACTCGCTCGGTTTCCGGCCCGACTTCGTGATGCACAGCGGCGATTTGACCCACCTGTCGACGGCCGGGCAGTTCGACCAGGTCAAGCAGATGATGACGGGGATGCGGACGGACCGCGTCTTCACCGTGCCCGGCGAGCACGACTCCATAGGCGACGCGGGCCGCACCTACCGGAAGACCTTCGGCAGGGGCACGCTCGGGGACGGCTGGTACAGCTTCGACACCCACGGCGTCCACTTCATCGCGCTGGTCAACACCCTGAGCCTGGAGAAACTCGGCCACCTGGGCACCGAGCAGATCGACTTCGTCCGCAAGGACCTCGCGGGACTGCCGTCGGACACCCCCGTCGTGGTCTTCAGCCACATCCCGCTGTTCGCCATGTACCCGCAGTGGGGCTGGAGCACGGACGACGCGCTGAAGGTCATCGCCCTGCTGCGCCGCTTCTCCTCCGTCACCTGTCTCAACGGGCACGTCCATCAGCTGTTCAGCAAGCGGGAGGGCAACATCACCTTCCACTCCGCCACCACCACCGCCTACCCGCTGCCCAGACCGGGCCGCGCCCCGGCCCCCACCCCGCAGGTCGTCCCCGCCCGGCAGCTCAAGGACGCGCTCGGCATCCGCACCGTCGGCTTCCGCCAGGGCGACCGCGAACTGGCCGTCAAGGACGAGAGGCTGGCATGAGAACCCGACGACTCCTGTCCCTCGTCCTGCGGTCGGCGACCGCCGCCACTCTCGCCGCCGCCGGATACATCCACGCCGTGCTCTACGTCGACGAGTACCGCTTCGTCCACGTCATCGGCCCGCTGTTCCTGCTCCAGGCGAGCGCCTCCTTCGCCCTCGCCGCCCTCCTGCTGGTCGGCACACCGCCCCTCCTGCTGAGGGTCGCCGTCGCCGGGGTCGCGGCGGGCGCCCTCGCCGGGTTCGCCGCCTCCCGCACGGTGGGCGTCTTCGGGTTCACCGAGCACGGTCTGCGGCCCGCGCCGCAGGCCGCTCTCAGCCTCGTCGCGGAAACCGGCACGCTGGTGCTCCTCGCGCTCTGGCAGATCACCGCGCCCGGACGAGGCCGCGCGATCACGCCGCCACGGGGCGCCCCCGCCTGGAACCGGGCGGGCACCCCGCCGCGCTGAACCACCGGCGCTGAACCACCGGCGCTGAACCACCGGCGGCGAGCCGCCGGCGGCGCGGGCGCACGCGCCGCCGGCGGTCTCCCGCCCCGACCGTCCCACCCCCCACCTCCACCTCGCACCTCTCGCCTCCGAGCACCAAGGAGCCTCACCATGCACCGGACCCCGCGCCCGGACGTCACCGGATCGAGCCCTCGGCACCTGCCCGCTCTGCGGGACGCCGTACGCACCCTGCTCGGCCTGGACGACGACACGGCCGTCGTCGTCCGCCAGCTGCTGCGCACCGTGGCCGGACGTCCCCGGCTGGAGACCGTCGTCGCGGTGCTGTCCATGGACGGCGGCACCGAACGCTGGACACTGAGCGGCCCCACCGACCGGATCACCGACGACGACCTGCGCGCCGTGCTCCTGCGCCGCGGGCCCGGCCGGCGACCGGCGTGACCGGCCCTAGGTGGTCGCCCCGCTGCCCGAGGGGCTCGGGGACGGCGAACGGTCGCCGTGGTGGTGCCACGGGCCGCCGTGGTCGTGCCCACCGCCCCGGCCCATGCCCTTGAAGTCGCCCGAGAAGGCGGCCGCGGCGGTCAGCTTGCCGTCGTCGGCGCGGGTGCCGACCAGGAACGCCTTCGCGTCCTTCTTGAGCGAGCCGGAGTCGCCGCGCACGGTGACGTCGGAGCCCACGGTCCACGTCCACGACGTACCGTCGTCGCTCTTCACCGTGACGTGGTCGCCGTTTGTCTTGTCGACCGTGCCCCGCTGCCAGACCCGCACCACGTACTTGCCGGTGTCCGGGTCCTTCACGGTCGCCTCGCCGTGCACCCCCAGGCCGCCTCTGCCGAACCAGCCGTGCCCGTGGCCGCGCCCGTCCGGGCTCGGGCACGCCGACGGCGTGGCGGAGCCGGAGGGCGAGCCGGAGCCGTCCTGGCCGGACCCGGCGGCGAACGCCGCCGTCCCGCCCAGGGCCAGCGCGCCCGCCAGGAGGGCGACGGTCACGGCACGGACGCGGGCCGGCTGCCGGCGCCACATGCCGCGCGCGGGCCCCTTCCGGCCGCGGTCCGGCATCGGCGGGACCGGCGGCTCGGTCCCGTCGGAGTGACGGCGGTTTTCCTGCTCGGGTTCGTGCGTCACGGCTCGCTCCCATCGGCGGACGGCACGCGGCCTCGTCGGCATGCCTCTTTGAGTGAATTGTCCGATTTGATGGTTAAGGAGCCGGTAACTGGTTCCTGTGAACCGGTGCGCGGCACCGCTGAGCCGGTACGCGCTACCGCGAGGGTTCCTGGGCCCGGGCGATGAGCACGGCCACGTCGTCGTGGTTGTCGGGGTGGTGCAGCTCCCGCAGCAGCAGGTCGCAGACCTCCTCCAGTGGGCGGGCGGGGCCGTCCAGGAGGGCCAGCAGCGCGTCCAGCCGTTCGTCCAGCGAGTGGCTGCGGGTCTCCACCAGGCCGTCGGTGTAGAGCACCAGCTCGTCGCCGGGCTCGAAGCCGACGGTCGTGGTGGAGAACGGGATCCCGCCCACGCCCAGCGGGACCCCGGTGGGCAGGTCGAGCAGTTCAGGCGGCCTGCCGGGCCGGACCCGGACCGGCGGCAGATGGCCGGCGTTGGCGATCCGGAACTGCCCCCGCCGCGGGTCGTGCACGGCGTACACGCAGGTCGCGATGGACTGGTCGAGACCCGAGGTGGTCTTCTCCAGGTGGTCGAGGAGGACGGCCGGGTCCAGACCGAGGGAGGCCAGCGTGTTGGTCGCGGTGCGCAGCCGCCCCATCGTCGCCGCCGCGTTGATGCCGCTGCCCATCACGTCGCCGACCACCAGGGCGGTGCGTCCGCCGTCCAGCGGGATCACGTCGAACCAGTCGCCGCCCACCTCGACGGTGGCGCCGGCCGGCTGGTAGCGGGAGGCCACCTCCAGGCCGTTGGTGACGCGGTCGTGCGCAGGCAGCATGCTGCGCTGCAGGGTCAGCGCGTTGGTGCGGGCGTTCTGGTACCAGCGGGCGTTGTCGATCTGCACGGCGGCGCGGGAGGCCAGTTCCCGGGCCAGCAGCAGATCGTCGTCGTCGAAGGGCGCCGGATTGCGGGTCCGCTTGAGGTCGAGGGCGCCCAGGACCTCGCCGCGCGCGATCAGCGGCACGGCCAGGTACGAGTGCAGCCCGGCCCGGCGCAGCAGCGCGGCGGCCTCGGGGGAGCGGGCGATGCGCGGGAGGTCCGCCTCCCCGACCTGCCGCACGAGGACCGCCTCGCCGGTGCGTACGCACTCGGTGACCAGCCGGTCCGGGGCGTACCGGGTGACCGTGCCCGGCATGTCGGCCGCCTGCACCGCGTAGGCCTCCTGCTCCGCGCGCACGGCCAGCGCCCGCAGGACGGCCGGTTCGGCCGGGCCGAGTGTGCTGCGCCGGCCCTCGACCACCGTGTCCAGCAGGTCCACGGCCGCCACGTCGGCCAGGTCCGGCACGGCCACGTCGGCCAGCTCCGCGGCGGTCCGCTCCAGGTCGAGGGTGGTGCCGATCCGGACCGAGGCGTCCGCGATCACGGCCAGGCGCCGGCGGGCGTTCTCGGCCTCGACGCCGGCCCGGTAGGGCTCGGTGATGTCCACGACCGAGGTCGCCACGCCGAGGACGTTGTCCAGCGCGTCCTCCAGCCGGTAGACCGACAGGGACCAGATGTGCTCCTCGTCGGGGGCGGCCGGCGTCCTGCTCACCACGGACCGGTCGATCACCGGCTCGCCGGTCCGCAGCACCCGCAGGTACGCCGACTCCAGGGCGTCCGTGTCCAGGTGCGGCAGGACCTCGCGGAGCGTCCGTCCCAGGTGCTCCTCGGCCGGAACCCCGTTGAGCCGCTCCAGCGCCGGGTTGACCGAGACGAACCGCAGCCGCGTGTCGAGGACGGCCAGCCCGATCGGCGACTGCTTCACGATCCGCTCGGACAGCGCCACGTCCTGCTCCAGCCGGCGCACCGTCGACTGGTCGGCGGCCAGGCCGAGCGCGAACACGTCGCCGTTGTCGTCAGTGAGCCGCATGTTGCGGAACTCCACCACATGGGTGGTGCCGTCCTTGTGGAGGATCGGGAAACCGCCCGCCCAGCTCCGCCCGGTGCGCATGACGTCCGCGAACAGCTTGCCGACCAGTTCGATGTGGCGTTCGTCCACCATCAGCCGTGCCGCGTACTGCCCGAGCGCCTCGGGGGCCGAGTAGCCGAACAGCTCCTCGGCCTGGGGGCTCCACAGCACGATGCGTCCCTTGGCGTCCAGGACGACCGAGGCCATGCCGAGCACGTCGAGCAGGCCGCCCGGCCGCACCGGCCCGCGCACCGGCTCCACGCCGCCGGCCTCCGACGTCTCGGGTGGACTCATCCCACGCACCGCCTCCGAACCCGCGCACGGTACGCCGGCCCCTGTGCCGACTCCCCTTGCTCTTTCGCGCTCACACCCGACTCTCCGACGCCGCCGACCTCTCCACCATCTCGCACCGCGGCGGTATCCGTACGGCGAGGGGTCCGCCGGAGCGGAGGGGCGTGAGTTCACCTTCGCGTTCCGTCGCCGGTCTGTACAGGCCTGTCAGGTGCACGCCAGACTGGCCGCCGCAGCAGCCACCCACCCCCCCGACCGAGGAGTAGGCCCCATGCCCGCGTCCCCCCGGCAACGTTGTCACGCAGGCCTGACCGTCCTGACCGCCCTCGCCGCGGCCCTCGCCCTCTCGGCAGGCCCGGCGGCCGCCGCCGACACCTGGACCGAGACCGGCTCCGACCGCGCCGACCCGCTCACCGAGAGCCAGGGCCTGACCTCCGTCGAGGTGCCCGCGGGCAGCGCCAACCGCTACACCGGCATCGGCACCATCCCCCTGGGCGTCTCCAGCCGTGGCTGGAACCACGTCGGCGACCCCGACGAGTCTTACGACGGCTACTACGTCGAGCCGTACCAGGCCGACTCCGGCACCACCAAGATGTACCGCGTGCAGGCCCCCGGCGGTGCCTGGTCCGAGTACGTGCACACGCTCGCCGCGGGCGAGGCCCTCAACAACTCCTGGGACGCGATCTCGCCCGACGGCCAGTACATGCTCTCGGGCGAGTACGGCACGATGACCCGGTTCCTGGTTCTCCCCACGCCGGGCGTCAACAAGTCCACCTCGCCGTCCGCGAACCTCCCGCTGGCCTCCGTCGTCACCCTCGATCACGCCGTGCGCGACGTCCAGGGCTGCGACTTCTCCGGCCCGACCACGCTCCTGTGCTCCTCGGACGACCCGGACGGCAGCCTCTTCGGCCTCACCAAGCCGCTCCTGCAGGTCGACCTGTCCGCGCGGCCCGGCACGGCCGACGTCAGCGGTCACGTCACCGCGCTGCGCCAGCTGCCGCTGCGCAGCTCCTGCTCGGGCACCTTCGAGGCCGAGGGCATCGACTACGACCGGCGCACCGGCACCCTGCGCGTCATCGTGATGTCGCCCGGCTTCTGCGTCCTCACGGACAGCAAGACGTACAAGTTCACGCGCGGCTGACGCCCGGGACCACGCGCGGCCGACGCTCCGGCCACCCGGCGCACCGGCGGTGCGCCGGGTGATGCACCACCCGGAAATCGGTGCTTTTCTGTTGGCATGGCGCGGTTCGCGGGGGAACCCGGGTGATCGCGCCGTCACCATGAGAGGAGCGATCGCCATGGGCCCTGAGCGACTGCACGAGGAACCCGTCTCGCTCGAGATCAGCGGATGCAGCAAGGAAGACGCCCGGATCGTGTTCGACGCGCTGTCCCAGTGCTTCGAGTCCGACCGCGAGGCCGAGGACGTGCCCCAGCAGCTCCACGAGAGCCGCCCCATGGTGTGGCTGGGCACGTTCGAGGTCACCGACGCCCGCGAGTGCACGCCGCCGCCGCGGCTCACGGCCTCCGTCGAGGCCGACGCGCAGGGCGGCTACTGGGCCATCGACCGGCTCCGTACGACCCTCGACTCCCTGTTCGCGGTGCGCAACCTCTCCTCCGCCTCCGGCGACCAGGAGAAGGAACTGCACGTCCTGCTCGAAAGCCGGGGACCGGTGATCTGAGACACGTTCCCCCGGAGCCTTTGTGCAACTAGTTGCACAATCCGTGCGCGGTCCTCTAGAACTGCTCTGAAGACACCGCGCACGGAGGTTCCGATGAGCCGTTACCCGCATCTGCTGAAACCCCTCGACCTGGGCTTCACCACCCTTCCCAACCGCGTGCTCATGGGCTCCATGCACGTGGGCCTGGAGGAGGTCGAGCGCGGCTTCGAGCGGATGGCGGAGTTCTACGCGGCCCGGGCCCGCGGCGGGGTCGGCCTCATCGTCACCGGCGGCATCGCACCCAACGAGGAGGGCCGGCCCTACGAGGGCGGCGCCAAGCTCACCACGGAGGACGAGGCCGCCCAGCACCGCACCGTCACCGACGCCGTGCACCGCGAGGGAGGCCGGATCGCGCTGCAGATCCTGCACTTCGGCCGCTACGCCTACCACCAGGACCTCGTCGCCCCCAGCCCGCTCCAGGCCCCGATCAGCCCCTACGCGCCCCGGGAACTCTCCGACCAGGACGTCGAGCGGACCATCGACGACTACGTCCGCACCGCCCGCCTGGCCCACCGGGCCGGCTACGACGGCGTCGAGATCATGGGCTCCGAGGGCTACCTCGTCAACGAGTTCGTCGCGGCCCGGACCAACCACCGCACCGACCGCTGGGGCGGGACGTACGAGAACCGCATGCGGTTCCCCGTCGAGATCGTCCGGCGGGTGCGTGAGACCGTCGGCACGGACTTCATCATCGTCTACCGGCTCTCCATGCTGGACCTGGTCCCCGGCGGTTCCTCCCTGGACGAGGTGATCACCCTCGCCAAGGCCGTCGAGGCCGCCGGTGCGACCCTCATCAACACCGGCATCGGCTGGCACGAGGCCCGCATCCCCACCATCGCCACCTCGGTCCCGCGCGGCGCCTACACCTGGGTCACCAAGCGGCTGATGGGCGAGGTCTCCGTCCCGCTGGTCACCACCAACCGCATCAACACCCCGGAACTGGCCGAGGAACTGCTCGCCGACGGCACCGCCGACATGGTCTCCGTGGCCCGCCCGATGCTCGCCGACCCCGACTTCGTCGCGAAGGCCGCGGCCGGCACACCGGAGGCCATCAACACCTGCATCGGCTGCAACCAGGCCTGCCTCGACCACACCTTCAGCGGCAGGATCACCTCCTGCCTGGTCAACCCGCGCGCCTGCCACGAGACCGAACTGGTCCTCACCCCGACCCGGCTGCGCAAGCGCGTCGCGGTCGTCGGCGCGGGACCGGCCGGCCTCGCCTGCGCCGTCTCCGCCGCCGAACGCGGCCACCAGGTCACCCTGTTCGACGCCGCGGCCGAGATCGGCGGCCAGCTCAACGTGGCCCGCAAGATCCCCGGCAAGCAGGAGTTCGACGAGACCCTGCGCTACTTCCGCCACCAGCTCGACGCCCACGGCGTGGACGTACGCCTGAACACGACCGTCGGGGCCGACGACGTCACCGACTACGACGAGGTCGTGGTCGCCACCGGCGTCACCCCGCGCACCCCCGACATCCCCGGCGTCGACCACCCGCGCGTCCTCGGCTACCTCGACGTGCTGCGCGACGAGGCCCCCGTCGGCGACCGCGTCGCCATCCTCGGTGCCGGAGGCATCGGCTTCGACGTCGCCGAGTTCCTCACCGACGGCGGCGACAAGGCGAGCGAGGACCCGGCGACGTACTTCAGGCACTGGGGCGTCGACACGGACTACCGGACCCCCGGCGGCCTCGCCGCCCCCGAGCGCCCCGCGCCCCCGCGCACCGTCCACCTGCTCCAGCGCCGGACCGGCAAGGTCGGCGCGGGTCTCGGCAAGACGACCGGCTGGATCCACCGCGCCGAACTCAAGCACCGGGGCGTCACCATGGTCCCGGGCGTGCGCTACGACCTGATCGACGACGCCGGGCTGCACGTCACGGTCGACGGGGAGAGCACCGTCCTGGAGGTCGACACCGTGGTGCTGTGCACCGGACAGGAGCCGCGCCGGGGCCTGTACGAGGAGCTGGTCGCCGCCGGCCGCAGCGCGCACGTGATCGGGGGCGCCGACGTCGCCGCCGAACTGGACGCCAAGCGGGCCGTCAAGCAGGGCACCGAGCTGGCGGCCGCCCTGTAGGACCGTCCCTAGGATGAGCGCATGTCACTCCCGCACGCGATCCTCACCGCCCTGCTGGAAAAGCCGTCGTCGGGGCTGGAGCTGACCCGCAGGTTCGACCGGTCGATCGGCTACTTCTGGTCGGCCACGCACCAGCAGATCTACCGCGAACTGGGCAGGCTGGAGGCGGAGGGCCACATCCGCGCCCTGCCGGCCGAGCAGCCGGCCCGCGGGCAGCGCAAGAGCTACGAGGTGCTGCCCGCGGGCCGCGCCGAACTGGCCCGCTGGACGGCCGCCGCACAGGACCCCAAGCCGCAGCGGGACACGCTGCTGCTGCGGCTGCGGGCGGCCGCGGTGGTCGGCACCGCGGGACTCGAAGCCGATCTGCGCCGCCATCTGGAGCTGCACCGACGGCAGTTGGCCGAGTACGAGGAGATCGAGCGGCGCGACTTCCCGCCCGGCAAGGACGCCCCCGAGGACCGGCTGCGGCACCTGGTGCTGCGGGCCGGCATCGACCTGGAGTCCTTCTGGACGCGATGGCTCGACCAGGCCGTGCGGGAGTTCGGCGAACTGCCCGAGCGCTGAACGGCGTTCAGAACCGGTACGGCTTGGACCGCTTGCGCAGGTACCAGCCGGTGGCGATGACGCCCGCGCCGACCAGGGCCGCGCCGACGCCCAGCGTGAGCGGGCCGTAGTCGCGGGCTGCACCGCCCAGGCCGCCCGCCACGCCCCGCGCGGGCGCCGCCGTCCTGGTCGTGGTCGAGGTGGTCGGCGGCGCGGGGACGGACGGGGCCGACGAGACGATCACCGACTGGGTTCCCGCCGTACCGCCGTTGGAGCAGACGACGACCACCGTGTAGGTGCCCGGCGACACGCCCGACCAGGCGGCGGACTGGCTCACCGTGGTGCCCGCGAGAGCCGCCTGCCGCCCCTGCGCGAAGGCGGTCTGGCCGCTGTTGAGCAGCGAGGCGTTGCCCCAGCTGCCGCCGCTCTGCGTGCAGGCGCTGGTGACCACCGAGACCGTGGTGCCGGTGGTGCTCACCGAGATGCCCGTGACCGCAGCGGACGGGCCGGCGAGCCAGGTCGGGAGCGCGGCGGCGGCCGCCAGGGTCAGGCCGGAGCGGAGGAGAAGTCGTGAGTTGCGCATGTGGCTGCCCTCCGGCGGCACGGTAGGCGGAACGTCCCTTGCGCCGCCGAGGATCGGGAGACTCCCGTGCTGCCTCGGAGTTCAGCCAATGCGGCGGCGGGCCGCGCCGCACCCGGGGGCGGCTGTCCAGGTGACGCAATCCCGCTTCCGGCCCAGCCCGGGATGCGGCTCACTCACCCGTCGTGACCGCCCGCTCGACCGACCAGCCGCCCCACGTCCCGTCCGGCAGCCGCGCCCGCAGCCGCACCTGGTGCCTCACACCGGGGTCCCGCCCCACGTAGAAGCTGTAGGTCGAGTGACCGGTCGGCGGGGTGCCGCCCCAGACCAGCGAGGTCGTCGTACCGCCGTCGAGCCGGATCCGGTACTCCGTGATCACCCCGTCCGTGCGCGGCGGATCCCAGGCCAGGTCGAGGTAGTACGCCCCGCCCTCCTCGTGCCACCCGGCCGTGAACCCGGTCGGCGCGGTGTCGTGCCCGTCGTCGCTGCCCGGCGTGGTCAGGCGTACCGGCGCGGCGGCCGGCGAGAGGTTGTCGGCCGCGTCCCGGGCGCGGACGGTGAACACGTAGCGCGTGCCGGGCCGCAGCCCCGTGACGACGGTCGCGGTCTGGTCGCCGCCCACGCTGTGGATCTTCGCGCCGCCCTGGAAGATGTCGTACGACACCACCGCCCGGTCGTCCTTCGCCGCGTCCCAGGACAGCCGCACCGCACGGCTGCCCACCACCCGGCCGTTCGGACGCGCCGGCCGGGTCGGGGCCGAGCGGTCCGCCGCGACCATCGCCGGAGTGGTCGCCCGCACCGCCCGGCTGGGCGGGCCGAGGCTGCCGTCGTCGCCCCGCGCCCGGACGGTGAACGCGTACGCGGTGGACGGCCTGAGCCTGGTGACGTCCACCATGTGCTGCGAATCCGGCACGTCACCCACCTTCGTGGTGCCGCGATACACCTCGTACCCGCGGATCCCGGAGCCGGCGGGCAACGCGTTCCACATGACGTGCACGCTCGTCGCGCTCCCCGCCGCCGCGGTGACCCCGGTCGGGGCGCCGGGCAGCCGGCCGCTGTCGCCGTCGGCGGCCTCGCCCCAGCCGCAGGACGTCAGGAGCAGCAGTGCGCAGACCAGGACGACGACTCGGCGCACGGTTCCGCCTCCCGGTGACGGCAGCACGAGAAAGGTCCGGACCAATATGACCCGCCGGGATGCCGACATCAAGGGGGCCGTATTGCGGACAGCGGGGGAGAGTTACGTATGCTGAGGGCTCTACGGCCGAACTGCCCGCGTCACAGGGGCAGTTCGCGCCCGTGGCGCGGAACGCTGTCGTCGCTGATCCCGCGCCGACGCGGGTGGCCGGGGCGACCGGGCCGGCACCGGCCGGGCGCCCCGGCCCCTGACGGAATCTCACGGAGTGTCAGTTCGTTGCTCCGATCGGCCCTGTAGGGCCCCCTCTTCCTGGCCCGGCCGCCCCGCCCCCACCACATTGGACCGGTTGACTCCATGTCCCCCACGGAGAGGGTCCTTCATCGTGCGTCTCCAGACGCTGACGCTGGCCACCGCCGGCGCCGCCCTGCTCGCCCCGACCACCCTGCCCACCTCCGCCGCCTCGCTCACCGCCCCCGGAGCACGGCACCGGATCGCCGCCCCCGACCTGCTGGCCCGGGTTCGGGACTGCACCGAGATCTCCAAGGGCCGCTACCGCACCGACGCCGGAACCGCCGCCACCGTCCCCGTGTGCGGCACCGACCAGGCCGTCTTCTGGGAGGCCGACCTGGACATCGACTGCGACGGCCAGGTCACCGCCCACTGCAACCGCGCCGCCGACCCGGCGTTCTCCGCCGCCACCGCCTTCCAGCAGTCCGACGGCCGCCATCTCAACGCCGAGAAGCTGCCCTACGTCGTCGTGCCGGGGCCCAGCAGCCGCTGGGACTACCGGGCGTCCGGCATCCGGGGCGGCGCGGTCGCCGCGGTGATCTACAAGGACCGGGTGCAGTACGCCGTCGTCGGCGACACCGGACCCAGCGACATCATCGGCGAGGCCTCGTACGCCACGGCGAAGGGGCTGGGCGTGAACCCCGACCCGCGCGCCGGCGGGGTCCCGTCCGGCGTCACCTACATCGTCTTCAAGGACACCGTTGTCAAGCCCATCGAGGACCAGGACGCGGCGGAGTCGGAAGGGGAGCGGCTGGCCGCGCTGTTCACCGCGGGCGGCTGACCGGCCGCGCCGGGGCCGCAGGGCCGCCCAGCCGTCGTCCACCGGCAGGGCCGTGCCGTTGCGGCCGCGGGCCGGGTCCGAGGCCCGGAGGACGATCGCGGCCGCCTGGCCCTGGGGTCCCAGGACCTGGCCGACGTCGCCGAAGTACGGGCCGAGCACGCCCGGCCCGTACGCATGGTCGGACGGGTCGACCCGGATCCCGGCCGTGGTACCGCCCGGCCCGCCGGTCGCCGTACACGACGGACCTGGCCACGGCGCGGCCGAACTCGCCACGGCCCTGCACGCGTCCCTCACGCTCGTGGCGGACGGCCTCTCCCAGGGCGTGTCCGGCCCAGGCCGGCGGGCCGGACTCCCGCGCGCCGCGGGGAGTCAGGCCCGGCCCGTGGCCGGGCCGGGCGGTGCGGCCGGGAGTCGGCCGCGCCGCCCGGACCGCGCCGGGAACCTTCTAGACCTTCCGGTAGGAGTACGCGTCCGCGGCGGCCGCCGCCACGGCGTCCAGGTCCGCTCCGGTGGACGCCGTCACGACCGCGGCGACCGCGCCCTCGACGAACGGGGCGTCCACCAGGCGCGTACCGGCCGGGAGTTCATCGCCCTCGGCGAGCAGCGCCTTCACCGTGAGCACCGCGCTGCCGAGGTCGGTGAGGACGGCGACGCCCGCGCCCCGGTCCACCGACGCGGCGGCACCCGCGATCAGTTCGGCGCTGGTGCCGAGCCCACCGCCCTCGGTGCCGCCGGCGGCGGCGAGCGGTACCGCGGTGCCGCCGCCCGCGAGGCCCCTGGCCAGTTCCGCGACGGAGGCGGCGACCTCCGCGCTGTGCGACACCAGCACGATTCCGACCAGCTTGTCGTCACTCATCGGCCGCCTCCTCCAGTGCCGCGACGAGCAGCGCCGACGAGGTGGCGCCGGGGTCCTGGTGACCGATGCTGCGCTCCCCGAGGTAGCTGGCCCGGCCCTTGCGGGCCTGCAGCGGGGTGGTCGCCAGGGCGCCCTCCTCGGCGGCGGCCCGCGCGGCGGTGAAACCGTCGCCGAGCGCGTCCACCGCGGGCACCAGGGCGTCGATCATCGTCTTGTCGCCGGGCGCGGCTCCGCCGAGCGCCATGACCTTGTCCACGCCTGCCCGCAGCGCCTGGGCGAACTCGGCCTCGCTGACCTCGGCCGCGTCGCCGAGCGCCTTGCCGGTGCTGCGCAGCAGCGTGCCGTACAGCGGCCCCGACGCGCCGCCGACCGTGGATATCAGCCGGCTCCCGGCGAGGGTCAGCACGGCACCCGGGGTGTCGGGCGGGTCCTTCTCCAGCGCGGCCACCACCGCCTTGAACCCGCGTTGGAGGTTGCTGCCGTGGTCGGCGTCCCCGATGGGGGAGTCGAGGGCGGTGAGCCGCTCCGCCTCGCGGTCCACGGAGGAAGCGGTCGCCGCCATCCAGCGGCGGAAGAAGTCGGCGTCTAGCACGGGATCTCCTTGCTGTGCGGTACGGGCGGGGGTGCCTGCGGTCTCTCGCTCACATGCCCCAGCGCAGGGCCGGCGTCTTGACCGGGGCGTCCCACAGCCGCAGCAGTTCCTCGTCGACCTGGCAGAGGGTGATGGAGGCGCCGGCCATGTCCAGGGAGGTGACGTAGTTGCCGACCAGGGTGCGGGCGACGGTGACGCCGCGCTCGGCGAGCACGCGCTGGACCTCGGCGTTGAAGCCGTACAGCTCCAGGAGCGGGGTCGCGCCCATGCCGTTGACCAGGACGAGCACCGGGTTGCGCGGCGGCATGTCCTCCAGGACGGCGTCGACCGCGAACTCCGCGATCTCGCCGGAGGTCATCATGGGCCGGCGTTCCCGGCCCGGCTCGCCGTGGATGCCGATGCCCAACTCCAGTTCGCCCGCCGGAAGATCGAAGGTCGGGGTGCCCTTGGCCGGGGTGGTGCAGGCGCTGAGCGCCACACCGAAGCTGCGGGAGTTCTCGTTCACCTGGCGGCCGATGGCCTCCACCCGCTCCAGCGGCCGGCCCTCCGCCGCGGCCGCACCGGCGATCTTCTCCACGAACAGGGTGGCGCCGGTGCCGCGCCGGCCGGCGGTGTACAGGCTGTCGGTGACGGCCACGTCGTCGTTGACGAGCACCTTGGCGACCTGGACGCCCTCGTCCTCGGCGAGTTCGGCGGCCATGTCGAAGTTGAGCACGTCGCCCGTGTAGTTCTTCACGATGAACAGGACACCGGCCCCGCTGTCCACGGCCGCCGCGGCGCGGGCCATCTGGTCCGGGACGGGAGAGGTGAACACCTCACCGGGGCACGCCGCCGACAGCATGCCGGGGCCGACGAATCCGCCGTGCAGCGGCTCGTGCCCGGAACCGCCGCCCGAGACGAGTCCGACCTGCCCGGCGACGGGAGCGTCCCGCCGTACGATCAGCCGGTTCTCCACATCGACGGCGAGGTCCGGATGGGCGGCCGCCATACCCCGCAGCGCATCCGCCACCACGGTTTCCGGGACGTTGATCAACATCTTCACGGCTCTCTCCCTCACAGGCTAGCAGTTAGGTCCCTGACTGGCATTTTTCCTGCTCAGACTGGATAGGGCAGGTTTTCGATCTTGGCGGTCGCAGGCGCTGGAAGGCGGGCTCCGGCGGTGCTGATGCCGACCCATTGCCGACCTGGTTGACGATCCATCAGTGGGCGTGAGGTCTCTCTGACGTAGGGGCGGGCGTCCTGTCCCTCAGTATCGACCTTGGGGCACTGAAGGTCATGTGCGCTGCGGGGTCGGCTTGCGTCAGCCCGTGAGGGGCGGCCCGGACGTCGGGAGTGTCCGCAGGCCCCTGCTCCGTCCGGTCCGATCCGGTGCGGGAACGGCGAAGGCCCGGTCGCGCCGCGGCGGGGGAGTCCGCGGCGTGACCGGGCCGGTGGGCCGTGGTGGCGGGGCTCAGCCGCCCCAGGACGTGTCGTCGCAGCGGAACTGCGGCACGCAGTCGGCCGTCGTCACGGACGACGCCCGCGCGGGCCCCGTGTACTGGGCGACCCCCATGAACCCGAAGGCCGCAAGGGCGGTGACCGCCGCACAGAACCGGACACGCCGTGCGCAGATCAGACGCTTCATCACCGAATCTCCTGTAATCGTGCTTCGTTGCCCGTACGTCGTGCTTCGTGCGCTGTTCAGTCGCGGTGGGCCGGCTCGGTTTCCGCAGTGAGCGAGCCTGTCATCAGGGGCAGGGCACACAGCAGCAACTGCATGCGGTTGCGCGCGCCGGTCTTCGCCCGGATGCGGCGGATGTAGGTGTCCACGGTGTGGCGGCTGAGTGCCATGCGCTGGGCTATCGCGTCGTACGTCAGCCCGTCCGCCATGTGCACCAGCACCTGTCGCTCCCGTCGGCTCAGTGGCGCGGCCGGGGCGGTGACAGCGTGGTCCATTCGCTTGCAGCCCTCCTGGTCGTGAGGCGGGTAGCCGACTCCGATATCGCCGGATCGCGCGGTGGTGGTGCGCGGTCCGGTGCGGGGCGGGTCGGGAGAGGGGATCCCGAGCGATGCCCGGAGAGCCGTACCCGCCGGGCCAGGCCCTCCGGGAGGAAATCCTTGCTCGGGAGCGGGGGCCGGCGGGGTGCGAAGCCGGGTCATCAAGCTGTCGTGCAAGAAGAGGAGGACTGAGCAGACCGGGACAAACGTGCCAAGCGGTGACCCATGCGGACCACACCACCCGACCGCTGACCTGCGCCGCCCTAGCATGGCGGCCGTGCGGCGGCCGGAGTGCTCCTGCCGTCCGCGCCGGGACCGACTGCGAGGAGGGCATGTGCGCACAGTGCGGGTGGCGGGCGCCGAGTTCGACGTACGGGACGAGGGCGAGGGGGACCCCGTGCTGCTCGTGGCGGGCGGCGGGGCCTCCGGGCGGGTCTGGGACCTGCACCAGGTGCCCGCGCTGCGCGCGGCCGGTTTCCGGGTGCTCACCTTCGACCGGAGGCCGCTCGGGAATCCGCCGACGGCGCCGGACCCGCACGCGGCCGCCGTCGAACTGCTCGATGTCCTGGCGGAGTTGGACCTCCCTCGATGCCGGGCCGTCGGCGTCTCCTCCGGGGCCGAGGTGGTGCAGGAACTGCTGCTCGCCCGGCCCGGCCTGGTGACCGGGGCGGTGCTGATGGCCGCGCGGGGCCGCGGGGACCTGTCCGGCAGGGCGATGGCCGACGCCGAACGGGAGCTGGCCGCCGCCGGGACGCGGCTGCCGCCGCGCTACGCGGCGTGGCAGCGCGCCGTGCTCAACCTGTCACCCGCCACCTGGCGGCGCGAGGACGAACTGCTCGACTGGCTCGACCTGTTCGAGGCGGCCGAGCGCGCCGGGACGGCCCCGGTGCCGGTCCCGGCCGACGGCGAGCCTGCGGACCGGCTCGCCGCGCTCGGCCGGGTGGCCGTCCCGGTCCTCGTGCTCGGCTTCGAGCACGATCTGATCGTGCCCCCGTGGCTGTGCCGCGAGGTCGCCGCGGCCCTGCCCGCGGCGCGCTACGCCGAGATCGCGGACTGCGGGCACTACGGGTACCTGGAGCGGCCCGCCGAGGTGAACGGCGCGCTGCTGGATTTCCTCACCGGCGCGCCCTGACCGGGGCCGTACCGGTCAGCGCGGTTCGCCGGACTCGCGCAGCACGTCCCCGAGCAGCCGGTGGGCCAGGGCCAGCCGCTCGCTCGAGGACAGCCGCGCCAGCGCCGGCCACAGCACGTCCGCGCCGCCCGTGGACGGGGCGCCGGCCGCCGCGGCGACCGGCGACGGCGAAGGGGCGTCCGCCGCGTCGGGAGCCTCGGGGGCGTCGGCCGCGGCCGGGGCGGCGAGCAGGCCGGCGACCGACGGGGCGGTCAGCAGGTCCTGGAGGGCGATCTCCCAGCCGTGGTCGTGCTCCAGGGAGCTGACCAGGCGGGCCGCGTCCAGTGAGGATCCGCCCAGCTCGAACCAGCCGCCGTCCAGGTCCTCCTGGCCAAGGTAGGTGCGGGCCAGCTTCAGGGCCTGGGCGTGCACGTCGTCCGTCGGGGTCATCGCTTCGTTCTCCTTCTCGGTCGGGTGGAACCGGGGTACGGGGCGCTCAGGGCAGGGCGGGGGTGTCCGGGGCGGGGTGGATCGCCGGGTCCGGCGGGGTGCCGGACTCCGGGGGCGGGGCGGCGAGCCGTTCCCGGGCCACGGTAGTGAACGCGGGACGGCCGGTCCGCACGCCCAGCAGCCCCACGTGGGCCCAGCGGAACGACGCCCGCAGAAACACACGTTCGCGCAGGCCCGGCTGGACGGTGCCGCCGCCGCGCCGGTACGCCGACAGCAGCCGGTCGAGCAACGGGCGGCCGCCCGCCAGGTACGGGTCGACGAAGTCCGCCGCCGGATCGTCGAAGGCGGCGTTCGTCCAGTCCAGGACCCCGGTCACCGCGTCCGAGCCGGGGCCGACGAGGGTGTGCCCCGGATGCATGTCGCCGTGCGTGAGCCGCGCCTGGTGGGTCCAGTGCCGGTCGTCGTCCAGCCAGGACCGCCAGTGCGCGTACCAGCGTTCGGGAAGCGGCACCGCGGTCCGGGCGTCCGTGAGCGTCCGGGCCAGATCCTCCCGCGCCAGGTGCGGTTCGCGCGGCGGGACGCCCGCGTCCACGGCCTCCTCCACCGGCACCCGGTGCAGGGCGGCGAGGGTCGCCGCGAGCGAGGTCACGTACCCGGTGCCGGGCCGCCCGCCGCCCGCCGCGGGGTGCCACTCGTAGCGCAGGCCGGCCGGGTCCTCGTACCCGGCGGGGGCGCCCCCGAGGCGGCGGTACGCGATGAACGCGCGGTCGGCGTGCTCCCAGCGCGGCACGGCCACCGGCAGCGCGGGCCCGACCGCCGCGAGGACGGCCGCCTCCACGGCGATCCGGTCGGCGCTGCGGCTGCGGCGGGGCAGCCGCAGGATCCAGTCCGCGCCCTCGGTGTCCTCGACCTCGACCACCCGGAAGTCCCAGCCCGCGTCGTTGAGGACCGCCGTCCCCGGACGCAGGGACAGTCCGCGGGAGGCGGCCGACTCCAGGGCGGCGGCGAGCACCTCGCGCGCCTCGGCGGCCGTCACGCGGAGGCCGTCCGGTCGTCGCCCGCACCACCGGTTCCCGGGACGGACGCGCTCCCGCCGGGGTCACCGGCTCCCGGGACGGACACGCTGTCGCTCTCGCCGGGGCCGTCCGCGTCCCGCCGCGCGGTGCCGGTCAGCGAGCCGCCCAGGACGTAGTCCTCGGGGATGTCGCGCAGGGTGCGCAGCGGCGAGCAGTAGATCCACAGGAACGACAGGGTCGTCGCGAGGCCCGCGATCCACAAGGTGGTCCGGGCGCCCAGGAGTTGGCCGAGGAGTCCGCCGAGGACCGCGCCCAGCGGCAGGGTGCTCCACACCAGCAGCCGGTTGAAGGCGCTGACCCGGCCGAGCAGCCGGTCCGGGGTGATGGACTGGCGGAAGGTGACGACGATGACGTTGTAGACGACCATGCCCGCCGAGGAGACGAACAGGCCCACGCTGACCAGGGAGAGCCGCCACCCGGTGTCCACCAGCGGCACCATGGTGAAGCCCGCGCCCGCCACCAGGGTGGCCGTCCAGATCGCCGGCCCGTGTCCCAGCCGGCGCGCGGCCCTGGCCGCGAGCACCCCGCCGAGGAGGCCGCCGATGCCCTCGAAGGTCAGCAGCAGACCGATGACGCCCGCGCTCAGGCCCAGGTCACGGGCGAGCAGGACGGGGATCATCGGAGTGCCCACGGCCCAGAAGAGGTTGAAGCAGGCGGTGCTGAGGGAGGTGCGCCGCAACAGGACGTCGTCCAGGACCGCGCGCAGTCCCTCGGCGGCGTCCTTCCGCCACGAGACGGGCTTCCCGTCGGCGTGGCCGGGCAGCGGCTCGCGCCCCCGCACCAGCAGCACGCAGACCGCCGACCACAGATAGCCGCCGACGGACACCAGGACGGCCACCGGCGCCGCCAGCGCCTGCACCAGGGCGCCGCCGAGCCCCGGCCCCGCGGCCTGGGCCACCGACTGGACCACCTGGAGCCGCGTGTTCGCGTCGATCAGCCGCTCCCGGGGCACCAGCGAGGGCACGTAACTCGCGTACCCCACCTCGAAGAAGACGGTGAGCAGGCCGAACGCGAAGGCCACGGCGATGAGCTGGGCGGCCGTGAGCAGGCCGGTCCACCAGGCGATCGGGATCCACAGCAGCAGTGCGGCGCGGGCGACGTCCGTGGCCAGCAGCAGCGGGCGCTTGCGCACCCGGTCCGCCCACACGCCGGCCGGGACGCTCGCCAGCAGGTAGGGCAGCGACTCGGCGGCCGACAGGGCCCCCACCTCCAGCGGGGAGGCGTCCAGACTGACCACCGCCACCAGCGGCAGGGCCAGCGTCAGGATCTGCGTGCCGAATTGACTGATGCTGTCCGCGAGAAAGATCTGACGGAAATCGCCCAGCCGCAGAATGCTGTCGGCCGGAATTTTTGGGCGCATGGCGGTAATAGTGCCATGGGAAACTCGACAGGTCACTAGTGCCTCGGCGCGGGGAGCACGAAAGCGGCCGCCGTCGGGTGGCCCGGCCGGCCTCCGGCGGTCCCGGCAGCCCACCGGCCGACCGAGGGCACCCCAACCACGTGCAGAAATTCGTGACTTGGTCGGCGAGCGCCGGTGGCCGGAGGCGGCGGCACTCCTGTCACGTACTCGCGTTACTTGTGACTGCCACGTACTTGTTGATGTAATTGGCGCAGTCGTCACCGATTTCCTCCCCGCCGATCCGAGGCGCATTGTCGGTGCCCGGACTCGCCGTTCACCGATTTCCACGAGCCCTTATCCCATGAGGTTTTCTTCGTGTCACGGACTCGAATTGAATTCAACGCATCGCGCCAGGTGGAGCCTCCGGTACTGGAGGAGTGGTACCGGCGCAGGCTCGACCGGGCCGAGCGGGACATCAGCTCCAGCGGAGTGCACCCCTACACCTACGCCGAGCTGCGTCGGCTGACCGGACTCCAGGCGACCGACCTCGACGGCATCCTCGTCGACGACAGCACCTCGCAGGGCTCGCCCGACCTGCGCCGGGCCATCGCCGACCGCTACCTCCCCGGCGGAGCCGACCGGGTCATGGTCACCCACGGCTCCAGCGAGGCGATCGCCCTGACCCTGGAGACGCTGCTCGGGCCCGGCGACCGGGTGGTACTGCCCGACATGCTCTACCACTCGCTCGCCCACTACCCGCGGGCGGCCGGCTGCGTCCTGCACCCCGTGCCGCTGGACGTGTTCACCGCCGCCGACACCGATCCGCGGGCCCTGGAGCGGGCGCTCCCCGTGGACACCCGGGCGGTGATCGTCAATTTCCCGCACAACCCCACGGGCGTCACCCTCACCGACACCGCCTACCGCAGGCTGCTCGACCGGGTCGAGGAGATCGGCGCGGTCCTGGTCTGGGACGCGGCGACGGCCGAGATGAGCTGGGACGGGCCGCCGCTGCCCGACCCCGGCACCCGGCATCCGCTGACGGTCAGCTACGGCACCTTCTCCAAGGCGTTCGGCCTGCCCGGCCTGCGCGTCGGGTGGTGCGCGGCGCCCGAGGAACTGATCGAACGCAGTTTCACCGTGCGCGACCGCACCACTCTCTTCCTCTCGCCGCTGGTGGAGGCGGTGGCCACCGCCGCGATGCGCTCCGCGGACGCGCTGATCGCCCCCCGCCGGGCCGAGGCCCGCGCCAATCTGACCGTGCTGGGGAAGTGGGTCGCCGACCACCGGGGCCTGGTCGACTGGACGCCGCCGAGCGGCGGGGTCTGCTGCCTGCTGGAGCTGCCCGGCGTCACCGACTCCGAGCGGTTCTGCGGCGAACTCCTGGAGGAGTACGGCACCTTGCTGGTCCCGGGCACCGCCTTCGGCCGCGAGGGCGCGGTACGGCTGGGATTCGGCGGTGACCAGGGCGAGTTCACCGACGGCCTGGACACGCTCTCCGCCTTCCTGCACGCCCGGGGCGGCCGGTGATGGCGGCGTCCGGCACGGCGGGCGGGCCCGATGCCCTGTCCCGGCTCTGGCGCGAGGTGCGGGCCGCGCACGGCGGCCGCCCGGCGCTCACCGACGGGCACCGCACCATGACGTACCGTCAGCTCGACGCGGCCGCGCGGGCCGTGGCCGGCCGGCTGACCGCCGCCGGGGCGGGTCCTGGCCGGTACGTGATGCTCCACGGGCTCGCCCCGATGGACGCCGTCGTGGCCATGCTGGGGACGCTGGCCGCGGGCGCCGCCTTCGCCGTCCTGGAGGAGGGCCTTCCCGACGCGGCCCGCGCCGCCCGCTGCGCCCGCGTCGACGCCGTCCTCCTCGCCGGCCGCGGCTCCGCGCCCCACGGGACCGTCACCCCGCCCTGGTGCGATCTCGGCTCTCAACTGGACGCCTCGGCACACGAGTCGGCGTCGGCGCCCGACGACGACAGCGCCCCGACCGCCGGCCTGCCCTCCGCGGCCCACGACGGCGGGGCGGCCTGCGACCGGCCCGCCTACGCCATGTTCACCTCCGGGTCCACCGGTGAGCCGAAGGCCGTCGGCATCGGGCGGGAGGCGCTGCACGGCTTCGCGCTGGCGGCCGCCGGCCGGCTGGGCCTCGGCCCAGAGGACCGGTGGCTCCAACTGGCCTCCCTCGGCTTCGACGTGGTCGTGGAGGAGGTGTTCCCCGTCCTCGCCCGCGGCGGGACCGTCGTCTGCCGTCCCGGCACCGGCGTACCGGACCCGGAGGACCTGCACGGCATCCTCGGCGCCCTCGGCGTGACCACCGTGGAGCTCTCCACCCAGTACTGGCGCGAGTACGCGCACTGGCTCGACGTCCGGGGCGGAACCACCCCCGCCTCGCTGCGCCGGGTGCTGGTCGGCGGCGAACGCATGGACCCCGACGACTGGCGGCGCTGGGAGCGCGCCGGGCGCGCCGCGCTCGTGCACGTCTACGGGCTGACCGAGTGCACGGTCACCTCCACCATGTACGAGGGGCCGCTGCCGGACGACGCCCCCGAGGTGCCGATCGGCACCCCCCTCGCCAACGCCGAGGTCAGCGTGCGCGACTCCGCCCGGCGACCGGTAACGCCCGGCACCGTCGGGGAGATCCACATCGGCGGGCCCTCACTGGCCCCCGGCTACCTCGGCGATCCGGAGCAGACCGCACGGCGGTTCGTCACCGGCCCGGAGCCGGGCGGCGGGCGGCTGTACGCCACCGGCGACCTCGGGCGGATCCTGCCTGACGGCGCCGTGGAGTTCCACGGCCGGGCGGACGACCAGATCAAGATCCGTGGTCACCGGCTCGAACCGGCCTCGGTGGAACGGCTGCTGACCGCCGACCCCGCGGTCGCCCAGGCCGTCGTCCTGCTGGACGCCCGGACCCGTGGTTCCCTGCTGGCCTGCCTGGTCCCGGCGGGCCCGGCCGCGCCCGCGGACGGCGTGCTGCCGGTCACCGCGGGGCAGCGCGCCCGGCTGCTCGCCAGGGTCACCGCCGAACTGCCCGGCTGGGCCGCGCCCCAGCAGTTGTTCTGGACCGGGGCCCTGCCGAAGAACGACCACGGCAAGGTGGACCGCCGCGCACTCGCCGCGACCCTCCTGACCGCACAGGCCACGATCGCCGCGCAGGCGACGAACGCCGGGCAGGCGACGAACGCCGGGCAGGCGACGAACGCCGGGCAGGCGACGAACGCCGGGCAGGCGACGAACGCCGGGCAGGCGACGAACGCCGCGCAGGGGACCGCCGCGGCCGGGGCGGCCGCGCCCGCGGACCCGGACCCGGACCTCACGACCGGCCTGCCGGACGGCGGCGCCGGCGCCCCCGGCCCGGACCCGGGCGGGCCGGACACGCTCGACGCCGTGCTGCGGCACTTCCGGGTGCTGCTGGCCGACCCCGCGCTGGAGCCCGACGCCGACTTCTTCGCCAGCGGCGGCCAGTCGATCCTCGCCATGCGCCTGGTCACCGAACTCCGCGCCGCCTTCCCCGGGACCGCCGGGCTGCGGGCCACGACCGTCTTCGACCATCCGACACCGCGCCGGCTCGCCGAGTGGCTCTCCTCGGCACGGACCCGCTCCCGCGCGGTGCCGGCACCGTTTCCACCGGCCGTACGTAAGGACTGAACTGTCATGGACACACCTCCCGTGGATCACGTCCTGCCGCTGACCCCGGACGAGGCCCGGCGGACGGCCGAGCTCACGATCCGCGTCGCGGAGCGCTACACCGGCGACGACGACCCGGCCCTTTTGCTCGACCTGCCCCGGATCGCCGCGGACCTCCCGGTGCGCACCCAGCGCTTCCTGCGCACCTTCGCCATCGACGAGCCCACCGGCTACTGCGTGGTCAGCGGGCACCTCTTCGACCAGGACCGCATCGGCCCCACCCCGGAACACTGGCGGGGCCGCCCCCGCCCCAACCGGGAGTTCCCCGAAGAGGTGCTCGTCCTGCTGTACGCGGCGCTGCTCGGCGAGCCGTTCGGCTGGACCACCCAGCAGGACGGCCGACTGGTGCACGACATCTTCCCCGTCCGCAGCCACGAGAACGACCAGCTCGGCCTCGGCAGCAAGGAGCTGCTGACCTGGCACACCGAGGACGCCTTCCACCCGCACCGCGGCGACTATCTGGTGCTGGCCTCCCTGCGCAACCCCGACCAGGTCGCCACCACCGTGGGCTCCTACGCCGGCGGAGTGCTGTCCGACGACGACGTGGAGGTGCTGTTCGAGGAACGCTTCCACATCGCCCCCGACGAGTCGCACCTGCCCAAGAACAACTCCGCCTCCTCCGGCGGCGACGTCGAGCGGTTCGCCACCATCGAGCGGCTGATCCACGAACGCCGCCCGGTGGCCGCCCTGTTCGGCCCGCGCCAGGAGCCGTACCTGCGGCTGGACCCGTACTTCATGGAGGTCCCCGAGGACGACCCGGAGGCCCGCCGCGCCCTCGACAACCTGATCGCGGTCGTCGACTCCGGGCTGCGCGAGGTCGCTCTGGAGCAGGGCGACTGCCTGGTCGTCAACAACCACCGCGTGGTCCACGGACGGGTGCCCTTCACCGCTCGCTACGACGGCACCGACCGCTGGCTCAAGCGCATCAACGTCACCCATGACCTGCGCCGCTCCCGCACCATGCGGGCGAGCGCCGGCAACCGCCTGATCGGCTGAGGCGGCCGTGGCGGACCTGCCGGCCCTCACGGTCACCAGCCTGGAGGGGGCACCGGAGCTGGAGCCGGACGTCGACCGGCTGATCACCGGCAACATGCCCGCGTTCATGAGCTGGGAGTCGCCCGGCAACTGGCGCTGGCACCGGCTCTACGACACCTACCCCGCCCATCAGCTCTGCGTCCTGGACGAGGACGGCCGGCTGGTGGCCGCCGCCAACGGCCTGCCGGTCCCCTGGGACGGCACGGTCGACGGGCTCCCGGGGGGCTCCGACGACGTCCTGGTCTCCGCGTTCGACGGACCCGCCGCCCGCCCGGACGCGCTGTGCATGCTCTCGGTGAGCGTCTGCGCCCGGCTGCGCGGCAGCGGCCTCGCCGAGCGGCTGCTGACCCGGGCCCGGGACGAGGCACGGGCCGCGGGCCTGCGCGGCGTCGTCATCCCGGTCCGCCCCACCCGCAAAGCCCGCTACCCGCTCGTCCCGATGGCCGACTACGCCCGCTGGCGGCGGCCGGACGGCACACCGTTCGATCCCTGGCTGGCCACCCACGCCGCGCTCGGCGCCGAACTGCTCGCCCCCTGCGACCGCTCGCTGGTGATCAGCCAGCCCGCCGCCCGCTGGGAGGAGATCGCCGGACACCCGCTGCCCGGCCCCGCCCGCCACGTCGTACCGGGCGCCCTCGCCCCGCTGGAGGTCTCCGCCGACGGCGAGGGCGTCTACGCGGAGCCCAACTTCTGGGTGTTCCACCCGGCCACCTGACCCGCCCCACCACCCACGACCACACCCGAGGAGTCCGCCCATGCCACCGCTGCGACTGGCCGTCGTCGGCTGCGGAGCCGCCGCCCGGTCCTGTCACCTGACCGCGCTGCCGCACGTCCCGCAGATCCGGCTCACCGCCCTGATCGACCCGGACCTGGAGCAGGCCCGTGCCGCCCTCACGTGGTACGCGGACCAGGGCGGCACCGCCGAGGACGTGCTGATCGCCCGCACGGTGGAGGAGGCCGCCGACGCCTTCGACGCCGCCGTCGTCGCCGTACCGCACACCGCGCACGCCGCCGTCGCCGGCGACCTGCTCGCCCGGGGCAGGCACGTGCTGCTGGAGAAGCCGATGGCGACCTCCGCCGCGGACGCCGAGGCCCTCGCCGCCGCCGCGGCCGCCACCCCGGACACCCGCCTGCTGATGGCCCACCCCCGGCGGCTGTTCCCCGCCAACGCCTGGGTGCGCGACCTCATCCGCAACGGCGACCTGGGCACCGTCACCCGGGTCCACTGGACCGAGGGCCACCCCTACAGCTGGGAGCCGGTCTCCTGGTCGATGTTCGACCGCGCTCTCGCCGGCGGCGGCGTCCTCACCGACACGGCCTCCCACGTCTTCGACGTCCTGCTGTGGTGGCTCGGCCCGGACGTCGAGGTGGTCGACTACGTCGACGACAGCCTCGGCGGGGTCGAGGCCGACGCCGTCGCCACCCTGCGCATCGGGGGAGTGGAGGCCGTGCTGGAGTTCAGCCGGGTCCGCGCCCTCGGCATCAGCTGCGTCGTCACCGGTACCGCCGCCGAGGTGAGCGTCGGCACCGACTTCCCGGCCGGCGAGTGCACCCTGATCACCGCCTCCGGCGAGGAACTGCACCGCGGCGACGTGAGCGCCGTGCCGCCTGCCCAGGACGAGTGGGACGACCTCTTCGTCGAGCAGCTCCGCAACTTCGCCGAGGTCTGCTCCGGCGCGGACGTGGCGCCGCACGCCACCGCCGAGGACGGCCTGCGGGTCGCCCGGCTGATCGAGCAGTGCTACACGGGGCCGGCGCGACGCCCGCTGGCCCAGCCCTGGCTGACCGGGACGACGTCGAGGAGCATGGCATGAACGACTTCGCGGGCAGGCGCGTCGCGGTGACCGGCGCCAGCGGGTTCGTCGGCGGACGGGTGGTGGAGCGGCTGGTGCTCGGCACCGGGGCCGAGGTCCGTGCCCTGGTGCGCGGCTACGGCCGGGCCGCCCGGCTCTCCGTGCTGCCGCAGGAGCGGCTCACCTTCCAGGCCGTCGACCTGGACGCCCCGCAGAGCCTGCGCAAGGCCCTGGACGGCTGCGATCTCGTCGTGCACTGCGCGTTCGGGTCGCAGGGCGAGGTCGAGGACCGCTGGCGCACCACCGTCGACGGGACCGCGAACCTGCTCGACGCGGCCAAACTCGCCGGTGTCGAGCGGCTGGTGCACCTCAGCACCGTCGACGTGTACGACACCTCCGGCCGGACGCGCTTCGACGAGACCGCCCCGGCGCTCGGCGAGGACGCCGGTGACCGCGAGTACGAGCAGCAGAAGGCCGCCGCCGAGCGGCTGGTGCTCGCCGCGCACGGCGACGGCCCCGAGACCGTCGTGCTCCAGCCCGGCGTGGTCTACGGCCCCTGGGGCGGACAGTGGACCGTCGCCCAGCTGACCCGTCCGGCCGAGGAGTTCGAGGAACTGCCGGTGACCGGTGCGGGCGGCGCCTGCAACGCGGTGTACGTGGACGACGTCGTGGACGCCGTGCTGGCGGCGCTCGCCGAACCCGCCGCCGTGGGGCGGAAGTTCCTCGTGGGCGGCCCCGACGAGCCCGGCTGGGGCGAGTTCTTCGACCGGCTGCGCGGCATCCGCGGCCTGCCCGCCCCGGCCGGCACTCCGGCCGGCGGGGCCGTGCCCGACTGGGAGCAGGCGCTCTACGCCAGCCCCGCCCGCGTGGACGCCGCGCTCGCCGCCCGCCTCCTGGCCGCGCCCCGGACCACCCTGGACGAGGGCATGACGCGCACGGCGGAATGGGCGCGCTGGGCCGGCTACGGGGCACCGGGCGGAGCCGGCCGGTGACCCGGGTCCTGGTGATCGCCCCGCACCCCGACGACGAGGTCATCGGCTGCGGCGGCTCCATCGCCAAGCTGGCCCAGTCCGGCGCCGAGGTCACCGTGATCATCGTCATCCGCCGCGAACGCGGGCTCGCCGACCGGGACGTCGGGGACGAGGAGTTCGCGGCGGAGACCACCGACGCCTGCCGGGTGCTCGGCGTCAAGCGGTGCATCACGCTGGACGAGCCGTCCCGTGACTTCGCCGCCGACCGGCGGCTGCACCTCGCCGTCGTCAAGGTGCTGCGCGAGGTCCGCCCGGACCGGGTGTACCTGCCGCACCGTGACGACGGGGACGTGGAGCACCGGGCCGTGCACCGGCTCGGCCTGGAGTCGCTGTGGATGGCGGAGTCCGACTTCTTCGAGGAGGCCGGGCCGCCCGCGCCGCCGCCGTCCCTGGTGCTCGGCTACGAGGTGTGGGCCCCGCTCGGCGAGGCCCAGTACACCGAGGACGTCACCGACCAGATCGAGCTGAAGGTCGAGGCCATGCGCTGCTACCGCTCCCAGCTGCGGCACGCGGCCTGGGACGAGGCGGTGCGCGGGCTGGCGTCCTACCGGGCCGTCACCAGCGCGGGCCACGGCCACAGCGAGGCCTTCGAGGTGATCCGCATGGCCGGTGCCCGGCCCTGAACGAGCGGGACCGGGGGCCGGCCGTGCGGCCCCCGGTCCCCTCCCGCCAGGCGGCTCAGTCCGCCCGCAGCACGTCCCCGATCGCCGTGTCCGGAGCAGTCAGGAACCTGTGCACCAAGGAGGTGAACTCATGAGCGAGCTCCCGAACGCTCTCCTCGCCGAAGACGTCCGCCGGGAAGAGCACCGTGAAGTCGACTCCGCTGTCGTCGACCGAGGCGAACACCTCCAGGCTCTCGATCTGGTGCTGGTCGCCGGGCACCTCGGTCGGCTCCACCGACAGCCCTGCGGCCTCGCGGTCGCCGCCGCTCCAGCCGCCGGGCGCCACGTCGAAGAAGGTGCACGGCCGCTCCAGCAGCCGGCCCAGGTGGTTCGGGGCGAGGGAGGAGGTCACCTCGGGCGCCGGCACCTGGCCCAGCCGCTGCGTCTCCAGCACCGCCGAACGGACCGTGCGGCTCAGCTCCTTGAAGGTCAGGGACGGGTTGATCCGGACCCGCACCGTCGCGTAGGTGGACAGGAAGGCCACCAGGTCCAGCAGGTGCTCCTCGGTGCGCCGGGTCACCGGGATCAGCGCCGCGAGGTCGCTGCGCCCGCTGCGGGCGTGCAGCGCGCAGAGGTAGGCGGTGAACAGCACCACGAACGGGGTGGTGCGGGCCGACCGGCAGTACTCCGTGAGCAGCGCGCAGGTCTCCGGCGTCAGCGAGCCGTCGAACGTGCCGACCGCGTAACGGTCGTTGGTCTCGCGCAGCATGCCGGGCAGGTACACCGGCGCGTTGGTGCCGATGCCGTCCAGCAGCTCCGCGAAGCGGGCGATCATCTGCCGGGGGCTCGGGTCGCGGCCCAGCCACTCCGCCTCCCAGCGGACGAAGTCCGCGTACGTGAAGCGCTGTTCGGGCAGCTTGGCCTCGCGGCCCTCGACGGCCGCGGCGTACAGCTCCCACAGTTCGTTCACCAGGATCTCGAACGACTGTCCGTCCACCACCAGATGGTCGACGGCGAGGCCCAGCAGGTGGTCCTGCTCGCCCAGGCGGTAGACGACGCCGCTCATGAGCAGCCCGCCGTCCAGGTCCAGGTTCCGGCTCAGGAAGGCGCCGGCCAGGCGCAGCGCCTCGTCCGCCCGCTCGTCCTCGGGCAGCGCGGTCAGGTCCACGCGCTCGGGCGTGAAGGGGCGGGCCTGGCGGATCTCCTGCCGTCCGGCCCTGCCCCGGTCGGGGAAGGCCGCGCGCAGCGCCTCGTGGCGGGCGACGAGCGCCGTCAGCGCCGCGTCCAGGGCGTCCGTGTCGAGGGGGCCGGTCAGCCGGAAGCCCCGGCCGAACATGCGGACCTCCACCCCGAGGTCATGCTTCTCGACCCACTCCTGGATCGCCAGGCGGTCTATCTGGTCGGACAGCAGCGGAAGCCCTTCGGGACGGCTTCCCTCGTTCGCGGTGCGCATGCGAATTCTCCCTCCGGAAACGAAAAGGAAATGGCGGGCCTGGAAGCGCCCGGCACGGAAATCGAGACTACTGAATGGGGCGGTCGTGACGCAATATGAATCACGCGGAGATTTCTTCGGCGAGTATGCCGATGTTTATGCCGGGGCACCCTACAGTGATTTCACGGAGGAAGTGTCGAAAAAACTCCCCGACCTGATTTCCCATTACCGGGCGGGCGGCGGATCACTGCTCGACCTGGGCTGCGGCACCGGCACGCTGCTGATCGCGCTGGCCGGCTCCTTCGGCCCGCTCACCGGCGTCGACCAGTCGCCCGACATGCTGCGGCACGCAGGCGAGGCCGCCCGCCGGGCCGGGGTGGACGTCGACCTGGTCCGCGGCGACCTGCGCGACCACCGCGGCGAGCGGCGCCACTCCGTGGTCACCTGCACCTACAACACCCTCAACTACCTGGTCGGCGAGGGCGACCTGGAGCGGGCCGCCCGCACCCTGCGGGCCGCCACCGAGGACGGCGGCCTCGCCGTGCTCGACGCGCACCCCGTCTGGTTCGTCGAACAGGCCTGGGCAGGACAGGTGTTCGTGGAGCAGAACACCGAGGACGTCCTGGAGGTCTGGGAGAACCCCTACGACGCCGCGACCGGCCGGGTGGACACCACGGTCACCGTCGTGCGCCGGACCCCCGAGGGCGGCTGGCACCGCGTCCACGAGACCCATCCGCAGCGCGGTCACGACCCGGCCGCGGTGACCGGCGCCCTGCTCGCGGCCGGCTTCACCAGCGTGGACACGTACGCCGGGCTCGACCGCGAGCCGGTGCGCGAGGACACCCGGCGCGTCTGGTACGTGGCCAGGTGACCGACACCCTCCTGATATGCGGGATCGGCTCCGGAATGGACAGGTCGCTGGCCCGTGTGAAAGAAATGGGAGTGCGCGTCCTGGTCGTCACGGACCGCATCACCGAACGCGTCGGGAAAAGCGCGGACATATACCTGGAGGCGGACCCCGACGATTTCACCGCTGTTCTGTCGGTAATTCGCGCGGAACGGCCGGGAAGAATATCCGGCGTCATGACCCTCGGATACGACAATCCACCGGTCGTGGCCCGGCTCGCCGCCGAGCTGGGCTGCCCCGGGGTGCCCGTCGAGGTGGCCGACCTGTGCACCCTGAAGGACCGCCGGATCGCCGCCCTGGACCGGGCCGGTCTGCCCGTGCCCCGGTTCGCCGTCGCCACCACCGCGGACGCGGCCCTCGCCGCGCTGGACCGGATCGGGCTGCCCGCCGTCGTCAAGCCCAGTGACCGCACCGGCTCCCTGGGCGTCGCCAAGCTGACCGCTCTCGGCACCGCGCGGGAACCCGTCGAGCGGGCCCTCGCCCTGAGCCCGACCGGACAGATCGTCGTCGAGGAGTACCTGACCGGCACCGAGCACACCGTGGCCGGGTTCGCCGTCGACGGCAGGCTCAGCGTCACAGGGTTCGCCGACCGCGAGTACGGCGAGAAGGAGCGCTTCTTCCCGCACTTCTTCGAGGGCGGCGACACCCTGCCCTCCGTCCTGGACGAGGCACAGCGCGCCGAGGTGGTGCGCACCGTCCAGCGGGGCGTCGACGCGCTCGGACTGACCACCGCCGTCGTCAACACCGACATCCTGCGCACCCCCGACGGGCGGGTGTACCTGCTGGAGATCACCTGCCGGCTGACCGGCGCCCGCATCGCCACCGAGATCATGCCGCTGGCCACCGGGGTCGACCCGCTGCCCAACGCCGTCCGTCTCGCCCTGGGCCGCCCGCTCGCCGAGGAGGAACTGCGCCCCACCCGCGACCGCGCGGTCGTCCAGCGCTACCTGCCCGCGGACGGCGGCACCGTCGAACGGGTCGGCGACCTGGCCGAACTCGCCCGCACCCCCGGCGTCCACGACGTCTTCTGGGGCCTGGACCTCGCCCCCGGCACCGTCCTGCCGCCCTACCGCGGCGGCGACGAGGTGCTGGCCGGTGTGATCACCAGCGGCCCGGACACCGCCGCCGCCGAAGCCCTCGCCGCCCAGGTGCTGTCCCGCCTCCCGCTGCGCCTCACCGACCGTCCCGCCGCCCCCGCCCGCACACCCTGACCGCGCTCAACCCTCCGACAAGGGAACGCCGATGACCACCACCGCGTACGACCACTGGTCCGACACCTACGAACTGTTCGAGGGCGCCATGGCCGAGGACACCTGGCGCCTGGGCATCGGGGCCGAACTGGCCAAGCTGGCCGCCCCCGGCCCCGTCCGCATCCTCGACCTCGGCGCCGGCACCGGCATGGGCAGCCGGGTGCTGGCCGACCTGGTCCCGCAGGGCGAGGTCACCTCGCTGGACTGCTCGGCGGCCATGCTGGAGCACGGCGGCATACCGCCCGAGCTGCGCATCGTCGGCGACATGGCACGCTTCACCGCCGAGCCCGACAGCTACGACTTCGTGGTCTCCGGCTTCGACGCCCTCAACTACCTGACCGCCGCCGACCTCGGCGAGTGCCTGGGCAACGCGGCCGCGGCCCTGCGCCCCGGCGGCCACCTCGTCTTCGACTACTCCTCCCGCAAGGTCCTCCAGGAGGACTGGCGGAACCTGGAGCACGAGGAGACCCGCGACGGCGTCCGGCTGCACCGCACCCACCGCTGGGACCCCGTGCTGGCCCGCAGCCGGTCGGTGCTCTCCCTGTACGGGGCGGACGGCCTGCTCTGGCGCGAGACCCATGTGCAGTACGTCGTCGACCCGTTCACCATGGAGGAACTCGGCCGGACGGCCGGCCTGCGCACGGTCCGGGTCCGCGACATCGACGGCGACGGCTTCACCCCCGGCCACACCACGCACGTCTACGTGCTGCGCAAGGACGAGCAGGGCGCCGCCCCGAACACCGGGGAGCAGGCGTGACCGCCGCCGAGGCCGCCCCGGAGGAGGAGCGCACCGAACGGGTGCTGGCGAGCACCAGCGTGGTCATCGCGCTCCGCGACGACCTGCGCATCCTGGACTGCATCGACTCGGTCGACGAGGACGTGGAGATCGTGCTGGCGCTGAACGGCGCCACCGACGAGATCCGCCGGGTGCTGCGCGAGCACCCGAGGCCGCTGACCGTCACCGAGATACCCGACGCCGGCAACCTCGGCGCCGCCTACAACGCGGGCGCCGAGGCGGCGAGCGGGCGCTATCTGCTGCTGATGGACTCCGACTGCACCTTCGCCCCCGGCGTGGTCCGCATGATGGCCGCGGCCGTCGCCACCGACCCGGTGGTCAAGGGCCAGGTGGTGTACGGCGAGTCCGGCAGCCTGATGAGCCGGCTCACCGCCCGGGTGCGCGAGTACGACGAGGGCGAGTACGTCAGCGCCCTGTCCCCGCCGCTCATCTACGACCGGGCGATCGTCGAGCACATCGGCGGCTACCACTTCGACGGCCTGATCCACTGGTGCGAGGACCGGGAGTTCGACTTCCGTCTCCAGCTGGCCGGCATCCCCGTCCGGCACGTCCCCGAGGCCCGCATCTTCCACGACGCCCAGGTCGGCCTCCAGAACATGCGCAGCTACTTCCGCTACGGCGTCGGCGAGGGCATCGCCCAGGAGACCGGTGTCTTCACCACCCCCGCCGTGCCCGTGCTGTGGCGGCTGTACGAGGCGTCCCGGACGCTCGCCGGGTGCGCCCGCCACAAGGGGATCGGGGCCGCCGCCTACTACGCCCTCCTGAAGGCGGCCTTCCACACCGGCACCCTCTACCACCTGGTTCGCGACCCCTACGGCGTGCGGCCCCGCTACCCGGCGGCCGCCGCTCGCGCCAGGATGCTGCGCGCGATCCCGCAGCACTGCACCGAGCTGACGCCCGCCCAGCGCGAGCGGCTGCGCCGGGCGCATCTGCGGGCCGGCCGGCGGATCGTCCCGCTCGCCGACCTCACCGTGCTTCGGCGCGACGGCGATCCCAGGCCCGAGCCGTCGCCTCAGGCCGCGTCGTGAGCGTCCGGCGGACCGGGACGGACCGGGAGCAGCAGCCGCGACGGCCGGCCCGGCCCGTGGTGGACCCGGTTGACGGCCGTGGCCACCGGGGCGTCCGCCAGCGTCAGCGGGGTGCCTCCGGTGTTCGGATTGGGGTCGAAGCGCGGGAAGTTGCTGCTGGAGACCTCCAGCCGGACCCGGTGGCCGGGCCGGAAGACGTGCACGACGGTCCCCGCCGCCACCGGCAGCGCGTGGACCGTGTCCGGGACCGGCGGACGCACCCCGTCCAGCCGGGCCCGGTGCCCGGTCCGGACGACGCCGTCGCAGAGGATCTCCGCGCGGCCGTCCGGATGCACGTCGACCAGCTTGGCGGTGAAGTCGGTGTCCGGCGCGGACGAGGAGACGTACAGCTCGGCGACCACCTGCCCGGACACCGTCAGCGGCGCGTCCAGCCGGGGGCCGGTGTAGCAGAGCACGTCCGGGCGGTCCTCCACCGCGCGCTGGTCCAGGGGGCCGCAGTCGGCGCCGACGAGCATGCCGGTCATGCAGGTGGCTCCGCCGGCGGTCGGGACGGGGTCGCGGGGGTCGTAGCGGTAGACGTCCGCGACCTCGCGGCGGGGCGGGGCGTGGTGCAGCACGCCCGAGCCGTGCCGGGTACGGGCGTCGCCGTCGCTGTCCAGGTGCAGCGCGAGCGGGACGCTGTCCGCGCCGGGCGGCCCGGTGAGGGTGGCCCAGCGGTCCGCCCCGCTCGCGAACACCTCCACCGGCGGCCCCGCTTGCTCCGCCCCGCCCTTCAGATGCCGGTCGAAGAAGGCGAGATGAGTCGCCGTCATGTCGAACTCGGCCTCGTCGGCGGCCAGTCCGTAGCGCCGCTCGGGGAAGACGCCGCCGGTCACGCAGTGCGACCAGGGGCCGATCAGCAGCCGGTCGTCCGGCCGGGGCGACGGTGTCCGCAGGGTGCCCGGCAGGAAGATGTCGTACCAGCCGCCGACCACCAGCGCCGGGGGCCGTCGCCCGTCCGGGGCGGCGGCCAGCCCGCGCCAGTGCGCGTCGGGCCCGGGGTGCTCCAGCCACTCGCGGTAGTAGGGGGCGAGCCGGTCCAGCAGGGGCAGCGCCCGCCAGGGCGCCCGGTAGAGCGCGTCGATGCCGTCCAGCGCCTCGGCCACGGCACGGACGTCGGCGGCGGTGCCGCCGGCCCGCTCCACCTGCCCGTGCAGCAGGTCGCCGAGCACCCAGTGCAGACAGAACCCGAGCTGGAAGGCGCCGCCCAGGTACGTCCAGCCCTCGTAGGGGTCGGCGGCGGCGACGTGCGGGGCGAGGGCCCGCAGCGCGGGCGGCGCGGCGGCCGCCGCGTGCCACTGCGCGGCGCCCTCGTAGGACCGCCCGATCATGCCGACGGTCCCGTCGCACCAGTCCTGGCCCGCGGCCCAGCCCACGGTGTCCCGGCCGTCCGCGGCGTCGTCGGCGAACGGCCGGAAGACACCGCCGGACGCGTACCGGCCGCGCACGTCCTGCACCACGAGGCAGTACCCGGCCTCCACCAGCCGCATCCAGTCCAGGGAACGGCCCCCCGCCGAGGACCCCTTGCCGTAGGGGGTCCGCTGGAGGAGGGCCGGCAGCGGGCGGGTGGTGTCCGGGCGGTACACGTCCGCCCGCAGCACCACGCCGTCGCTCATGGGCACGGGCACGTCCCGGTCGATCACGAGTCGCACGGGCGTCTCCTCTCAGTCCGCAAACCGGGCGTAGGTGGGGTAGTGCAGGACCTCGCCGCCGAACCCGAGCTTGAACCGGTTGATCCCGGCCGTCTTCCCGTCCACCTCACCGGTGGATATGCCGCTCAGGTCGAAATGCTCAAGACCCTCGGCCGCCGCCCGCCTGATGGTCTCGAAATGCACGAAGTTCATCGAGCCGTCGACGCGGTGCTCCGGATGTGTGGCCACAAAACGTGCCTCCAGCGAATTCCGGTTCCGGAAGCATATGGAACCGGCCGCCACCCGGCCCTCGTGCAGTGCGGTGAAAAGGTGGACCGACGGATGCTCCAGCAGATCGTGCAGCAGATCGAGGGGAGCGAGGTCGGGTGAGTCCGCGCGGATCATCGCCGCCGCGTAGAAGTCGTAGAACTCGTCTGTTCGGCCGGGGTCGTCGGCGAATTCCAGACCGCTGCGCAGGGCCCGGCGCACCCGGCTGCGGGTGCTCGGGCGCATCCGGGCGAGGATCGCCTCGTCCCCGCCGCCGGTGGGCACGAGACCGGTGGCGTAGCGCGGGGCGGGCCGGTACCCGGCCGCCGCCAGCACCTCGGGGAAGTCCCACTCCGGAAGCAGCACCAAGGTGGCGGGGCCCAGTTCGGAGACCCCCGTGAGCAGGGCGGACAGCAGTTCTGGGTCCGGGTGTCCGGCGGGTCCCTTCCACATGAACCAGCCGTCCTGACCGCCGTCCTCCAGCAGCGCCGCGGCCCACCGGCCGCCGGTACGGCCCGCGCGCAGCAGGCGGACGGGATCGCCGCGCCCCGACAGCAGCCGGAACCGGCCGGCGCTCTGGTGGAAGTCCTCGGCCGGGACGTCCGCCTCGTCGGGAATGTCGGCGGTGCTTTCCGGATGCATGATCAGACGAAGCACGGCGTGCCCTTTCTTCTGGTTTCTCGCGCGTGGAAATCGGAAAGTGTCCAGCGGTTTTCGAGGCATGCAGAAAAACGGGAGACGGTGATGAGTCGACCGGGCTGACCGGCGGTTTTACGCCCGGTGCGGTCTCGGCGAAGGAAAGAGTCCGGCGCCTATTTCTTCGGCGCGGTATCGCTGCTAATTTCTAGCGCACCGGTCGTCGTCCGTCAATTACCGGGCCCACGGCCCGTTCGAAGGGAATGACTTGCCATGCGAATTCTCGGTGTGAATGGCTGGCCGGGCGCGAGCCACGACGGGTCCGCCTGCCTCCTGGTCGACGGGAAGGTGGTGGCGTTCGCCGAGGAGGAACGCTTCACCCGGCACAAGCACGGCTACGGCGAGGCCCCGCTGCACGCCGCCGCCTTCTGCCTCCAGGAGGGCGGCCTCGCCCTGGAGGACATCGACGTCGTCGCCCACGGCTGGGACATGCCCTCGCTGCTCACCCGGCGCGGCCTGGACTGGTTCCCGGACAGCGCGCGGGCCCTGGACTTCCTGTTCCCGCGCGAGTACTTCCCCCGCGGCCGCGACCCCGAGCTGGTCTTCGTCCCGCACCACACCGCCCACGCGGCCAGCGCCTACTACTTCTCAGGCCGCGACCAGGGCGCCGTCCTGGTCCTGGACGGCCAGGGCGAGTGCGAGAGCGCCACGCTCGCCTCGGCCGTCGGCGGCGAGCTGAAGGTCCTCGAGTCCGTCCCGCCCGGCTGGTCCCTCGGCTACTTCTACGCCGCCGTCTGCGCGTACGCGGGTCTCGGCGCCGACGCCGCGGGCAAGGCCATGGGCCTCGCCCCCTACGGCACCCCCGGCGACCTGACCTTCGGGGGCGGCCTCAGCTTCCTCGACGACGGCTACGCCGTCGGGCCGGTGCCGCGCACCCTGCTGTCCACCGGCAGCACCGACGAGGAGACGGACACCCTGCGGCTGTGGCTCGCCCACCTGGAGAAGACCAGCGCGCTGCCGCCCAACCGCACCGGCCGCCACTACCACCGGGAACGCGGCCGCTACGTCCGGCGCACCGAACGCGACCCCTACGACTACCGGGACCTCGCGGCCACCGCCCAGGAGGCCCTGGAACGCTCGGTCCTCGCCATGGCCCGCCGGCTGCTGCGCGAGACCGGCCAGGACACCCTGCTGGTGGCCGGCGGTGTCGGCTTCAACGCCACCCTCAACGGCAAGCTCGCCCGGCTGCCCGAGGTGCGCGACCTGTTCGTGCAGCCGCTCGCCGGTGACCAGGGCGTCAGCCTCGGCGCGGCCGGCTGGGTGGCCGCCCAGCACGGCGAGACCATGACACCGATGACCGGCACCCTCGCCTGGGGCGAGCAGTGGGACGCCGACGCCGTCCGCCGCGTGCTGCACAGGCAGGGCGTGCGCCACACCGAGCACGAGGACATAGCCGACGCGGTGGCGGGGCTGCTGGGCCGCGGCCAGATCGTCGGCTGGCACCAGGGACGCGGCGAGGGCGGTCCCCGGGCCCTGGGCCACCGCTCCATCGTGACCGCGCCGTTCCCGGTGGCCAAACGCGACCGCATCAACCTCACGGTCAAGGACCGCGAGTGGTGGCGGCCGTTCGCCCCCAGCATGCGGCTGGAGGAGGCCCCCACGCTGCTCGGCGACGGCACACCGCTGCCCTACATGATCGTCACCACCCCCGTGCCCGACGCCGGACGGGCCGCGATGCCCGCCGTGATCCACGTCGACGGCACCACCCGCCCGCAGACCGTCACCGCCGAGGACGACCCGCTCTACCACCGGCTGCTGGGCCGGGTCGCCGAGCACACCGGACACGCCGTCGTGCTCAACACCTCGTTCAACGGCCGCGACGAGCCGGTCGTGTGGACCCCCTCCGACGCCCTCGCCACCTTCGCCCGCAGCCCGCTGGACGCGCTGGCCCTCGGCCCGTTCCTGATCCGCCGCACCGACTGAACCCCCGGCGCCGCGCACGCCCGACCGCCCTGTCCGCCGGACGCCTCCGTGCTAGCGTCCTTCCATGCCTTATTAGGTCCGCATGCCCCAGCCGCCGTCCTCCGGCCCCTTCCGCGTCGGCCTGGTGTACCTGTACACCGGCCTGACCGAACTCCTCCCGCTGCACGCCGTCTACGCCCTGCTGATGACCTCCTACGGGGTCTCCACGGGAGAACTGTCGGTTCTCTTCGCGGTGTGGACGGTGACCACCTTCGTCTGCGAGGTGCCCTCCGGGGCCCTGGCCGACCGCTTCCCCCGCCACCGCGTGCTGGCCGCCGCGGCGCTCGCGCAGTGCACCGGGTTCGCCCTGTGGACCGCGCTGCCCTCCTTCGGCTCGTTCGCGGCCGGCTTCGTCCTGTGGGGTGCGGGCACCGCCCTCACCTCCGGGACGCTCCAGTCCCTGCTCTACGACGGCCTCGCCGCCGAGGGCAGGGCCGGGCAGTACGCCCGGGTCAGCAGCCGGGTGGCCGCCGTCCAGGCGTGCTCGGTGGCGGCCAGCTCCCTGGCCGCCACCCCGCTGGTCCTGTTCGGCGGCTACCCCGCCACCGGCTGGGTGTCCGTCCTGCTCACCCTGCTCGCCGTGCCCACCGCCCTGAGCCTGGGCCGCCGGGCACCCGGCCCGGTACCGGCGCCCTTGCCGGCACCGGCACCGGCACCGCACAGCTATCCGGCCGTGCTGCGCGCCGGGCTCGCCGAGGCCCGCGGCACCCCGCGGGTGCGGTCCGCCGTCCTGCTGGCCGCGGCCCTCACCGGCCTCGGCGTGGTGGACGAGTACCTGCCGGTGCTCGCCCGCGAGGCCGGCACGCCCGCCGCGGCCGTACCGCTGCTCCTGCTGCTGCCCTGGGCGGCGATGGCGGCGGGCGGCTTCGCCGGCGGACGCATGGCCGGCACCGGCGACCGCCTGCTGGCGGTGCTGCTCGGCGCGGGCGGCGCGGCCCTCGCCGCCGGGGCGCTCACCGGCCGCCCGGCCGGATTCCTCGGCATCGCCGCGTTCTACTGGGTGCTGCGGCTGGCCCAGATCGTCGCCGACGCCCGGCTCCAGCACGCCATCTCCGGACCCGCGCGGGCCACGGTCACCTCGGTCGCCGGACTCGGCGCCCAGGCCGTCGCCCTCGCCGTCTTCCTGACCCTCGGCCTCGCGGCCCGCTGGGCCTCCGCGGCCGTGCTGGTCGCCCTCACCGCCGTACCGGTGCTGCTGCTGGCCGTCCGGCTGGCCCTGCGACCGGACCCCGCGCACCACGTCCCACCACCGCAGCCCGACGAGCCCCCGCCTCCGGCACGGACCGGCGCCGTCGAACGACACTCATGAAGGAGAGCGACGCATGACAACGAACACGGCCGACGCCGTCGTGGAGATCCTGGCCGACGACGTACGGCAGGCCCTCGGCCTCGCCCCCGGGGAACCGCTCGACACCTCGTTCGCGGCCATGGGCGGCAGCTCCCTGGACGCCGCCCAGCTCACCGTGCGGATGCGCCGCGCCCACGGACTGGACGTCGGGGCCCATGAACTGCTCAACGCCTCCAGCGTGCGGCACCTCCTGGACGACCTCGCCGACCGCCCCCGCACCGACCCGGCCGCGGGCCCCGCCGAGGCCGCGCTCGCCGACCGGGCACCGCTCACCTGGCAGCAGCGGGTGATCTGGTACCAGTCGCTGCTCGACCCGGACTCCTCCCGCTACGTCTTCCACGCCCTGTTCCACTGCACCGAGACGCCCCGCCCCGCCGCCCTGCGGGGGCTGCTGCGCGGCCTGCTGCGCCGCCACCCGGTGCTGCGCACCCGGCTGGTCTTCGACGACGGCGAACCCTGGCAGGTGGTGCCCGCCGCCGACGTCACCGACGCCGAGACCGACCTGACCGTCGTGGACCTCCCGAACGCGAACGTCTCCCCGGAGGAACTCGTCCGCCTCAGCGGCGCCGACCGCCCCTTCGACCTGCGGACCGGCCCGCTGCTGCGCTGGGTGCTGGCCCGTTTCCCCGACGGCCGCGCGGTGCTGGTGCACACCGAGCACCACCTGATCCACGACGGCAAGTCCTTCGTCGCCCTGCTCGGCAGCCTCCACGAGGACACCGGGACGCCCGACACCCGCTATTTCGGCTACGCCGCGGCCCAGACCCCCGCCGACCCCGCCGAGGTCCGCCAGGTCGCCGAGCGCGCCGCGAAGGCCGCCGGCCGCATCCTGGACGGCGGCCTCCCCACCACCGGCCGGGACACCTTCCTGCGGCTGCCGGTGCCGCCCGCCCTGCTGCGCGCGGTCAGGGAGGGGGCCCGCACGGCCTCGGTCTCCCTGTTCACCGCCCTGTTCACGGCGTTCTCCCAGGCACTCACCCAGTACGAGGGGGTCGGCGCCGCCGTCCTCGGCAGCGCCGTCGAGAACCGCCCGCCCGGCCACGAGGACACCGTCGGCATGTTCGTGTCCACGGTCCCCGTGGTCGTCGAACGGCGCCCCGGCGAGCTGCCCGAGGCCACCCTGCGCCGCACCCGCGGCGCCCTGCGCGAGGCGATGGACCGCTCCGCCGTGCCCCTCGCCGACGTCGTCCAGGCCGTCGGCGGCACCGACGGACGCGGCGACGGTGCCGTGGTGCGGGCCGCGTTCAGCATGCATCAGCAGGTCGAGCGCGAGATCGAACTGGCCGGCGTCACCGCCCGCGTCCAGCTCGGTGTCTTCAACGGAGCCGCCAAGTTCCCCGTCAACGTGGTGGCCGTGACCTCCGGCACCGGCGACGACACCCGCGTCGAACTGCTGATGGAGGCCCAGGACGGTGCGGTCGGCCGCGACGACCTGTGGGCGCTGTGGACCGGCACCCTGCACTGGCTGCGCACCTGGGTGCAGCTGCTGCCCGAGCGGCGGACCGAGCCCGCCGAAGCGCTCGTCGCCCGGGTGGCCGGGCGCGCCGCCGCCGAGCCGGACGCGGTCGCCCTCGACGACGGCGAACGCCGGATCACCTACGGCCGGCTCGCGGCCTGGGGCGAGGCCGCCCGGCGGCTTCTGGACCGGCCCGGTGAGGTCGTCGGCCTGCTCGGGACGGCCTCTCCCGACTTCTTCGCCTGCGCCTACGCCGTCCTGCACGCCGGCGGCACCTACGTCCCCCTGGAGGCGGGACAGCCCGACGAACGCCTCGCCTCCATGGTCGCCCAGGCCCGCTGCACCACCGTCGTCCGGCTGCCCGGCGTCCCCGCCGAACGGGCCGCCGTCCTCGACGGGCCCGACACCGCGCCCCGCCTGGTGGACTGGGCCGCCCTGGTCGACGAGTGGCCCGCGGCGCCCGCCGGACCGGACACCCCGCAGGACACCGACAGCGCGGCCCCCGCCTACATCATGTTCACCTCCGGGAGCACCGGCGAGCCCAAGGGCGTGACGGTGCCCCGGCCCGCCCTCGACCGGCTCGCCGACTGGGCCGTGCGCGAACTGCGGCTCGGCCCCGACACCGTCGTCGGCCAGCTCGCCAACGCCGCCTTCGACGCCTCCGCGTTCGAGGTGTGGTCCGGGCTGTACGCCGGCGCGCGCATCCGGCTCGCGCCCGCCGGGATCCGCGCCGACCCCCAGCGCCTCGCGGGCTGGTTCGCCGAGACCGGCGTCGAGTACGCCTTCGTCTCCACCCCCATCGCCGAACTCCTCGCCCGGGTGCCACAGCCCGCCGGCAGCAGGCTCGACCGCATCTCCACCGGCGGTGACCGGCTGCACGCCCTCCCCGAGGACGTGCCGTTCGAGGTCCTCAACATGTACGGTCCGACCGAGACGACCGTGGTGGCCACGGCCGGCTGGGTCGACCCCGGCGGCACCGGACTGCCCCCGATCGGCTGCGCCCTGCCGTACGGCTACACCCGGGTGGTCACCCCCGACGGGGCCCTCGCCGCACCGGGCGAGCAGGGCGAACTGTGGGTCGGCGGGGACGGTGTGGCCACCGGCTACGCGCACGCGCCCCGGCAGACCGCCGCCCGCTTCGTCGCCGACCCGCACGCCGAGGACGGCGCGGTCGTCTACCGCACCGGGGACGTCGTCCACCTCGACAGCGCCGGCCGGCTGCACTACTCGGGGCGCAGGGACCGCCAGTTCAAGCTGGCCGGGGTGCGCTTCGAACTCGGCGAGGCCGAGGCGATCGCCCTGCGCAGGCCCGGCGTCGAGCAGGCGGTGGCGCTCACGGCCGGCTCGGCCGCCGGGCCCCGGCTGCACCTGTTCGTCACCCTCGCCCCGGGCACGGCCCCGGACGCCACCGACGAGGCGATCCGCGCGGCCCTGCCCGCACAGCTGCGGCACCTGACGATCCACCACCCGGACGCCCTCCCGTACAACACCGGCGGCAAGGTCGACCAGCGCCGCCTGACGGAACTGGCCGAGCGGGGACGGGGCACGGCGCCCGCGCCGGGGCCCACCGCGTCCGCGGACCCGGCCGCCGCGCCCGCCTCCACCGAGCCCCTCGCCGACGGCCCCGGCCCCAGCGACGCCCTGGACCTGCTGTGGCCCGCGCTCGCGCCGCTGTCCCGTGCGGAGCGGCTGGACCTGGCCCACCGACTGATCGGCTCCGTGCTCGGCGGCACGGCGACCGGCGAGGAGACCCGATGAACTCCGCCCCGCGGCCGGCACCCACCCTGGAGGCGACCCCGCACCAGGCGGCCCAGCTGATCGCCTCGCTGCTCTCCGACCGGCACCGCGTCGGCACCCTGCCCGTCCGCATCCCGCTGGAGGGCGAGGAGACCGGCGGGGCGGCGGCCGTGGCCGGCCTCGCCGAGGTCCAGCGGGCCTGGACCGCCCTGCTGCGCTCGGCCGCGGCCCTGCGCGTCCGCTTCCACGACACCCCCGACCGGCTGGTGCAGGAGCTGCGCGGCTACGACGACCTGCCCGAGGAGACCGTCCGGGTCACCCTAGGCGACGGCGACCCGGACGCCGACGGCCTCGAACCGTTCGGGCCGGTCCTGCTGACGGCCCGTCTGGACCTGCGGGGCAGCGGCCCGGTGCTGGCCCTGCGCGTTCACCACGCCCTCGTCGACGAGCACTCCGTACTGCTCGTGGGCCGGGCGCTGCGGCACTTCCTCGCCCACCCCGACGCCGTCCCCGAGGACGACGCGGACCACTACCGGCGCGCCCAGGAGGCGCTGCTGGACGCGTCCCGCAGGGAACTGCCGCCCCTTTCGCGCGCCCCGGCGCCACCCCGGCCGGCCGGGCCCGGCGCGGCGGACGCGCCCCTGTTGAGCCGTCCCGGCGGGGACCCTCGGGAGCGCGCGCACCACGCGGTGCGGCTGGCACCCGGGACGGTCGCCGCGCTGCGGCGGACCGCCCGGCGGGCCCGCGCCTCCGCGGTCTCCGTGGCGCACGCGGCCGTCCTGGCCGCGCTGCACCGGCTGGCGCCGGACCGCACCCCCGTCGTCGGCGTGCCGATGACCCTGCGCGACCTGCGGGCGGTCGGCTTCGACGCCGTCGGCCTCTACCTCAACGTCGTGCCCACCACGGTCCCCTGCTCCGCCGCCGACACCTTCGGCGAACTCGTCGAACGGGTCCGTGCCGAGTCGCTGGCCCTGCACGGCCGCAAGTTCGCGTCCGTCGGCGACCTCGCCGCGGCGGACGGAGTCGCCCGCCCCGGACGGCCCGGCCACCGTGCCTACGCCGACCTGGTGCTCGCCTTCCGGGACGGTTCGCTGCCGCCCGGCACCGACGAGCGGGCGACGGCCGCCCGGCGGTCCGCGGAGCCCGGCGCCCCGCTCAACGTCGAAGTGGTGCTCGGCCCCGAGGAAGGACTGATCCTCTTCGACTGGCGCAGCGGCCTCGTCCCCTGGCCGCCCGCCCCGCAGCTCGCCTCGGCCGTCGTGCGGGCCCTGACCGAGCTGCCCGCGCGGCCCGAGCTGCGGGTGGGGGACTTCGCGCTGCTGGACACAGCGAGCACCGCCGAGGTGCGGCGGCGCCTCGGCGGCCACCCGCCGACGGCCGGCGCCCCGGCACCCTCCGTCGTCGAACTCGTCGAGCGCGCCGCCGCCCTCGCGCCCGGCGCCCCGGCCGTCAGTGATGGCGAACACGCCTGGAGCTACGGTGAGTTGACGGACGCCGTGGTCCGGATGCGGGCGGCGCTGCGGTCCCGGGACCTGCCCGCGGGCGCCCGGGTCGCCGCCGCCTGCGGCCACGACGTCTGGCAGGTGGCGACCGCGCTGGCGGTCTGGCAGGAAGGCATGTGCTACGTGCCGGTGGACCCCCGCGGCCCCGCCGGACGCAACCGCTTCGTGCTCGCCGACTCGGAATCCGCGCTGGTGGTGTGCCGCCCCGGTACGGCCGCCGCCCCCTTCCTGGCCGGGACGCCCGAGCGGGGCGTCCTCACCACCGACGCGCTGCCCCCGCGACCGGACGGCGGCACCGCCCCGACCGGCGGCCGTCCCGGACCGGACGAGCCCGCCTGTCTGATGTACACCTCGGGCACCTCGGGCCGCCCCAAGGGCGTGACCGTCACCCACCACAACCTGGCCGGGTTCCTGCGGGCGATGACACTGGCCCTGCCCGGCGCGGCGCAGGGGGACTGGCTGGCCGAGACCTCGCCGTCGTTCGACATCTCCTACGTCGAGATGTTCTGGCCGCTGACCCACGGCCGGCACGTCCAGCTCCGCTCGCCCGACGCCCGCGAGAACCCCGCCGACCGGCGCCCGTTCGAGCACCGTCAGTGCACGCCCGCCCGCGCCGGCCAACTGCTGAGCGCGCGGGAACTGGGCCACTCGCTCGGCCGCTGGGACGTCGCGCCGCGTTACTGGCTGCTCGGCGGCGAACGGCTGCCCGGCACGCTCCTGCGACGGCTGCGCGCGGCCTACCCGGACACTGTCTTCGTCAACATGTACGGCCCCACCGAGGCCACCGTGTGGGCGACCTACCACGTGGTCCGCGGCGACGAGGGCGCGGACGTGCCCCTGGGGCGGCCGCTGCCCAACAGCGGGGTGCTGGTGACCGATCCGCACGGGAACGACGTGCCCGAGGGCGTCGTCGGCGAACTGCTCGTCATCGGCGACTCGGTGGCGGCCGGCTACCTGAACCGGCCCGAGGCGACCCGGCGGCGGTTCGTCTCGCCGGCCACGGCCGGCGGGGCGCGCGCCTACCGCACCGGTGACCTGGTGTGCTCGGGCCCGGACGGGCGCCTGTACTTCCGGGGACGCGACGACGACCAGGTGAAGATCCGCGGCCACCGCGTGGAACCCGGCGAGCTGGAGCAGCGGCTGCTGGCCCTGCCCGGCGTGCGCGAGGCCGTCGCGGTGGTGCTGGACGCCGACGATCCGGAGCGGGTACGGCTGGCCGCCGCCGTCACGGTGGCCGGGTCCGCCTCCTTCGACCCGGCGGACGCCCGGCGCCGGCTGGCGGCCGAGGTCCCGGAGGCGATGCTGCCCGCCGAACTCGTCGTCCTGGACGCCCTGCCTCGGCTGACCAACGGCAAGACCGACCGGCTCGCCGTGCGGACCGCCTGCGAGGCGGCCGCCGCCGGGACGCACGGGCCGGCCGGCGGGCCGGTGCCCGACGGCGTTCCGCGCGCCGCCTCCGCCGACGGTCCCGGCACGGCGGACGTGCCCGGTGCGGGTGCGGGTGCGGGTGCCTCGGGCGGGGCGCCGGACCCGGCGCTGGGCGCGGTGCTCGCCGCGGCCGAGAAGATCTTCCACCGGGCGGTCGGCGGCGAGGAGAACTTCTTCGACCTGGGCGGCAACTCCCTCACCGCGCTCCGACTGACCGCACTCGTGCGGGCCGAGGGCTTCCATCTCGAGGTGGAGGACGTCTTCGACCTGCCCGACATGCGGGCCCTCGCCGACCAGGCCACCCCCGCCCCGGGCGGCCGGGGCTGACCGGTCCCGGGCGGCGCCCGCACCGCGCCGCCCGGACCCCGGCTCGATCAACTCCCCGCTGCTTCCCCCGTCCTGCCCCGTCCTGCCCCGTCCCGCCCCGCTTCCCGCTCTTCCGAGAGGAGCCCCCGTGTCCGGCGACGTCACCGTGGTCCACGTAGGCGAGCCCTGGCCCGAGCACTGGTCCGTGTCCCTCTACCTGTGCGGCCCCACGCCCCGGGACCCCGCCCTGGAGTCCTGGCGGCCGCGCGCCGAACGCCTGCTGCGCGAGCGCTGGACCGGCGACGGCCGGCTCGCCGTCTTCCTGCCCGAGGCTCCCGAGGGCGGGTCCGAACCGCCGTACCCGCAGCAGGTCGCCTGGGAGGAGGCGGCGATGCACGCGGCCGACGCCACCCTCTTCTACGTCCCCCGCGACCTGGCCACCCTGCCCGGCCTGGTCACCAACGTGAAGTGGGGCGCCTGGCACGACCGCGGGCGGGCGGTGCTCGGCTCGCCGCCCGACGCCCAGCGCAACGAGTACCTGCTGCACTTCGCGGAGATGCTCTCCGTGCCGGTAGCCCACGACCTGCCCGGCGCGGTCGAGGCGGCCCTGGACCTGGCCGGTCCCGGCGACCGCCGCGAGGGCGCCGACCGGCACGTCCCGCTCGCCCTGTGGCGGTCCCCGGAGTTCCGCGCCTGGCACGCCGGACTGGCGGGGCGCGGCGACGCGTTGGCCGGCGGGCGGCTGCTGTGGAGCCGCGGGAACCCCGTCACGGACTGGGTGTTCGAGGCCCGGCTGCGGTCCGCCGCCACCGGGCGGGAGCGCACCGAGCTGGCCTCCCGGGCCGGGGAACCCCCGCCCGCGCTCCCCGGGCACCTCGCCCCGCTGGGTTCGACCGGCTGGTCCGTGTGGCGCGACGTGATGCTCCGCGGCGCCGGGTTCCCCGCTCGCGACCTCACGGCCCTCGCCAGTCCCTCCCTCGCCGCCGCGGCCGATCTCGCGGCCGGCGGCGACCCCACGGCCGCGGCCGACTACCGGCACGCCTACGAGCGGGCGGTCGACGACCTGCGCGCCGGGGTGGCCCACACGGCCGGGTCGCCCGCCTTCCGCGAGGCCGTGCTCTGGCAGAACCAGGCCGTGGTCCACCACCATCTGGACAAGGCGGCGGCGGGCGGCCCGCGCAACGCGCAGGGCCGCCGCAACGAACGCGTGGTCGCCTCCTATCTCCAGCGCTACACGTTGAAGAACGACACCATCGGCTGGTTCGGGCCCGTCGGATGGGCCCGCTGCACCGAGGACGGCGACCCGCTGACGGTTCGTCCGGGCCCGGCGCTCACCTCCGAGCGGCACACCTTCTTCGAGAACTGGGCCGTGGACGCCCTGGCCGCCGCCGTGGCTCGGACGCCCGGCGTGCTGCCCTGGCTGGTACCGCGCCCGGTCACCTCGCACGCCCGGCGCGGACGCACCCTGCTGCGTCCGCGCCGGGCGCCGCGCGAACTCACCGACGCCGAACTGGCCCTGCTGGACCTGTGCGACGGCCGGCGCACCGCCGCCGAGGTGTCCGCCGCCGCCCCCGGCGGCCCCCGGGCGGCCCTGACGGTCCTGGTACGACTGCACGACGAGGGCGTCCTCCGCCTCGACCTCACCGGCCCCGTCGAGGCCCGCCCGGAGCGCACCCTGCGCCGCACGCTGGCCCGGATCGGCGACCCGGAGGTGCGGGCCCGCGTCCTCGCCCCGGTGGACCGGCTGGAGCGGCTTCGAAAGGACGTCGCCGCGGCGGCCGGCGACCCTGACCGGCTGGATCCGGCGCTGACCGCGCTGCGCGGCGCGTTCGAGGAGATCACCGCCCGGGACGCGACCCGCCGCGCGGGCGCCGACTACGCCGGGCGCGCCCTGGTCTACGAGGACACCGCCCGGGACGTCCAGGTCGGCCTGGGCCCCTCGCTGCTGTCGGAACTGGCCGCACCTCTCGGCCTGCTCCTGGACAGCGCCGACTGGCTCGTACGACGGGTCGCCGACGGCTACCGACCGCTGTTCGACGCCCTGTACGACCGCGAGAGCCGGCGCACCGGCCGCGCGGAGGTCCCGCTGGCCTGGCTGGTGGCGCTGGCGGCCGACCGGCTGTCCACCGGTCACCGCAGCGTGCCCCCGCCGGTCGGGCGGGCCGTCGCGGAGTTCCAGGAGCGGTGGCGGCGGGTGCTGCCGCTGCCCGACGCGCCCCGCTGCACGGTGGACGCCGCCTCGCTCGCCGCGGCCGTGGCGCGGGAGTTCCCGGCCGGACCGCTGCCCTGGGCGGCCGCGACGCACCACTGCCCCGACCTGATGATCGCGGCGACGGGACCGGAGGCGGTCGCGGCCGGCGACTGGGAGGGGGTCCTCGGCGAACTGCACGTGGCCACCAACACCGTGGAAGGCCGCGCCTTCGTCGACCGGCACCCCGCACCGGAACGGCTGCTGCGGGCGGCGGAGGCCGACCACGCGGGCCGCCGGGTGTACGCCGTGCCGCCGAAGGACTCGCTGTTCGTCAGCTCCCGGCTGGCGCCGCCCTCCGCGCTGCTGTCGCCGGAGTACCGCTACTGGTCGTGGGCGGAGGGGCAGGACTCGGCAGAGGTGCCGGGGACACCGCTGCCCGCGGGCGGGCTGCTGGTGCGCCGGGAGGGCGAAGGGCTGGTGGTGCGCGCAGGCGACGGCACGCGCATCACGCTGCTGGAGGCGCTCGGCGAGTTCCTGAGCGCGGCGGTGGCCGGCGCGTTCAGCCCGTTCGCGGCGGCGCCGCACCGGCCGCGGGTGACCGTCGGCCGGCTGGTGGTGGCCCGGGAGTCCTGGTCGGTGCCCACCGCCGGGCTGACCTGGATCCACGAGACCGACGAGGCGACCCGGTTCGCCGCCGCCCGTCGGTGGCGGGCCGGACTGGGCCTGCCGGAGCGGGTGTTCTACCGGGTGCCGCAGGAACTCAAGCCGATGGCGGCGGACTTCGGCAGCCTCGCCCTGGTCGACCTGATGGCCAGGACGCTCCGCGCGGTACCGGAGGGACCGGAGGCCGCCGTCACCCTGACGGAGATGCACCCGGGACCGGACCGGCTGTGGCTGCCGGACGCCTCCGGCGCCCGCTACACCAGTGAACTGCGGTTCGTCGCCACCCGCTCCGGTTCCCGCGGCGCGAGGGTCAGCTCCAGCACGAGCGCCTGACTCCGCGCGGACAGCGCCCGGTTGAACCCGGCCGGGAGATAGAGGACCTCACCCGCCCGGAGCCGGTGCCGCAGCGGGCCGACTCCGGCGGGCCAGTCCGTCCCGAGCGGGGTGAGGCGCGCCTCGACGGCCCCGCGCAGCTGAAGCAGGAACGTGTCGGCCGCGACGGGGCCCTCCTCGACGCCGTCCCCGGCCGGGACCGTGCGGTAGGCGGCGCGGGTCCCGCGGCCGACGAGCGCGCCGAGGCGTTCGGCGAAGTCCAGCGCCGGTTGCCGCCCGGCCGCGCCGGACCGCCCGTGGGCCGCGGCCAGGGCGAGGACGACGGTGGCCTCGCCGCGCGGCCAGACCACCGCCGCGCTGCGGCCGCCGTGGGCGGTGAACGTCCACGCCATGTCGGTGACGAAGGTCTCCAGATCGGCCCGGAAGACCGCTGCTGCGTCCATGCACATCTCCTGATCCGGGGCGCGCGGAGGCACTGCGGGGGATCCCCCGGCGGGGGGCAGCGCTCCGCCGACGTGGTGGGGGCCGGATCCGGTGAGCGCTCGTGATCCGTGGTGTGCCCGCGGCCGTGACGCGGAGGTACTACGGGACCGCACCGCCCGGGTCGCCGCCGCCGGGGACGCGCGGGCGACGACTGCGTGGACGGGAGACCGACGCTCGGGCCCGGCGACTCCTGGGCACGAGCGGTGGGGGGGCGCGGACGGACCGGCGGCACGCGACGCGGGATCCGGCGGGAACCGTCCTGCAGGTGCCGTCGAGTCGGTGCCGACACCCGCGATGATCGTGACTATGGACTACCTGGCCGGGCCGCGCAAGTCACTATTCCCTGCCACTGCCTTCCTGTTGACGGTCCGTCAGTCCGGCGCGCGCGGCGAGCACTCCGGCCTGGAAGCGGCTGTCGGCACCGAGCGCCTCCATGATGTCGGCGATGTGCCGGCGGGCGGTGCGCAGCGACATCCCGAGGCGGCGGGCTATCGACTCGTCCTTCAGCCCCGCGGCGAGCAGGGCCACGATGGTCTGGTGGATCTCCTTGGCCACCTGTTCCAGGCCGTCCTGGGCGGCGTCGGAGAACGGGGTGGCCCGGATCCAGTACTGCTCGAAGATGTCGTGGAGATAGCCCACGATGGTGGGTTCGCGCACCGCCACCCCGCCCCAGCTCCCGGTCCGTTCGGGCAGGAAGGCGAGGCTCTTGTCGTAGATGATGACGCGCCCGAAGAGCTCGTGCGAGGTCCGGTATTCGGCGCCGAGCGCCGTCGCCGCCGCCACGTACGCCTGGCTGGGGCCGTTGAAGCGGGCCGTGTGGTGGTAGAGGGTGCGCATGCGCACGTTCCGGGAGAGCAGGGCGTGGTCGCGGCCCAGGGCCTCCTCCATCGCCTCCGGGACCCGCCCGCTGCCGCCGGGCTGACTGCTGACCACTTCCTCCTGGCACTCGGCCGACGCCCGGTTCAGGGCGGCCCTGACCTCCTCCATCGTGGGGATCACCTCGACGGTGAAGTCGCGGTTGCCGGTGCGGCCGGCGAAGAAGTGGTCCCGCAGGCGGTCTATCTTCCCGTGGACCAGGTCGAGTTGCTCCTCCTGCTGGCGGATGGCGGCCCGTAGTGGCGCGGTCAGGGTGGCGGCCACGGCGTCGGGGTCCACGACCCTGACCTCGTCCGGAGCGTCCCGCGCGGGTCGCGCGAGACCGAGGGAGGTCAGCCGCTTCAGCGCGGTGGCGGCTCTCTCCTGCGAGAGTCCGAGCTCCGAGGCCGCGTGGTCGGCCCGGCCGCTGCCCCCGTCGACAATCCATCCGTAGACGAGGATGTCGTCCTCGTCGATGAAAGGGGAGCCCGGTGACGGCTTCTGCTCGTTCATTCGTTCAGTATTTGCACAGTTGGTGAAGAATCCGGAGGAGATCGGGCATGGTTTTCTCCAACGTTGCGTGACCTTCCGCACACGACTCTATGCGCGTAGTGGCATCGTTGTCGCGTGAAGGTCTCCGGCGGCCGGACCCTCCCGGCGTGGATCATCCGGCCTGACGCGTCCCCCGGGCGGCCGGTCCGAGCGTTGCCGATCGCGAATCGGCCGAGGCTGAAGGAGGCCTGGAAACGGAGTGGTCGAATACGCCGTCGACGGCCGCCGGCGGTCGCCCCGTCCGGTGCCAACGTCTCTCGCCCGGCTTCCCGGAATGCCGCCGCCCGGCATGCGGCCAGAAGTCACCGCGCGCTTCGGGAGATACGTATCGGGCGCATGGGGCATGACATCGGAAGATCCATGTGAACTGGGCCGGGACCCGGGGAGGCGGCTGAAAAGGCGGCGGCACCGGCCGGCGCAATGAGTCCGAGGCGTGCTCCCGGTCGTGCGGAGCCGGTAATTCCCCGCTCCGCGCTTGCCGAGCCCCTCACCGGAGGAATTCATTTCCCCCGCGAAGGGCCCGGCGCCGGCCGTGCCGGGCACCGCCCCCGACCGGCATCGCTTTCGCCGGACGGAATTGCGCCGCACCGCGATTCGGCACAGCCCGCCAGCCGCCCCACTCCTCTCTTCGTTGCCGCTCCCACCTGCCCCTTCCCCCTCTCGCGGCGCGAGTGGTCCGGGCCCCGCGGCTCTCCCGCATTGACCGCGTGTAACGCGATCGCGTGACTGTCCTCTGGCCGGATTCGACCCCATACTGAGAAATGCAGAAGGCCGCGGGCGGCGAGCACCCGCGGCCACGGCGGAGAACGGGACCCACGGAGGGGCGCGGCATGGGGAGTCCTCCGCCGTACGGCGCGGACGGCGGACTCCCGCACCGCCCGGTCCCGGGTGCCGGTGGAACCCGTTGGCCGCGCCCCCGGGTTTCCGTACCGCAGGCATCCCCGTACGCTTCCGCGGCTCTCCGGCCGGCCGGGCGGGGGAGCCGTCGCACGCCGGACCATCGGTGTCGGGCGACGGTTTCGCAAAACAGCGGTGGAGTCCCCGGAAACGGCGCCGATTTCCTGCCCGAAGGGGAAAACCACTTCCTGTTCCCGGCCGCTCGGCGGGCGGACCCCACCCGGACACGGCACGGCTCCCGCCGTGACAGCTTCAGCAAACCGGTCCGCCCGGCCACCGCGCCCCGTACCCCTTCACGCCCGCGCGCGACGGCGGTCGCCCGGACCGCCGGCCGGCGAACGCCGGTCGGTGGATCACTGTGCCGCGGGGTCCTCGGGGTGCGCCGGCAGGACGCCCGGCGGGGGCGCGTAGTAGTAGCGCCTGCACTCCCGGACCAAGGTCTGCGCGGAGAGGGTGAACACGTCCGCGAAGTCCACTCCGTACGCCGCCCGCCGGGCCCCGCCCGGCGCCTGGTGCACCACCCGGCCGAGCACCACCACCCGGCCCTCGTCGGCCACGACGGTGTCCAGCTCGTGCCGCCGGAGCAGGGTCGCCTGCGCGGCGTGCGCGCTGAGCACTGCGTCCCGGCCCCGGTGCGGCGGCGCGCCGGGGTGGTCCAGCGTCACGTCCTGCTCCGTCAGGGAGGCGTACCCGTCGATGTCCCCGATGTCCAGGTAGTGGTAGGTGAGCATCACATGCTTCACCCCGGCTGCCGTCACCTTCGAACCGGCCGGGGGCACGGGGAAGTTGTCGCTGTTCATGACTGGATGACCGACCTCTCGCTCGGTGGAGGGGCGTGGCGGCGCCGACGGCTCCCACCGGGCGATCGTCCGGCCGTCCGCTGTCCTTCCGCTATCACCGCGGTTTCCCGCCCCGGCGGCCTGGTCACCCGCTGCTCGGATGCTGGTCACCACGGGCCACCCGGGGAAGCGGCGGACACCCCGGCGGCGGGCCGGGTGGCGGCGGGCCGGTCATGTCCCCGCCCTGACGAGGGCCCTGATCCACCCCTTGGTCAGCGCTGTTCAGCTACTGCTCAGGCCGCTGGGCAGCCGGGTCCGGGCCGTAGACTTTGCGGCCAGGCGCGCTGTGGCCTGCTGTGTGTGATGGGGAGGATTCATGGCCGGAGTGCACCTCGAGTCGCGTGACCGGGCAGTGGGATTCACCTTCCAAGTGCTGGGCGAGCTGAAGGTGTTCGACCGCGGCCAGGGCACGGTGCCGGTCACGGCGGGCAGGCAGCAGGTCGTCCTCGCCGCCCTGCTCCTGGAGAGCGGACGGCTCCAGAACTGCGACCACCTCATCCGGCTGCTCTGGGCCGAGGACCCCCCGGAGACCGCCCGCACCCAGGTGCAGATCTGCGTGTCCCGGATGCGCAAGACCCTGGCGGCCGCCGCCGTCGAGGCCGCCATCGAGACCCGGCCGCCCGGCTACGTCCTCCAGATCGACGACGAGGCCCTCGACCTCAATGTCTTCCGGCGCACCGTCGCCGAGGCCGCCACGCTCGGCGGCGAGGGCCGCACCGCCGAGGCCGCGGCCCTGCTGCGCGCGGCGGTCGGCCTGTGGCGCGGCCCCTGCCTGAACGGCATCCCCAGCGACGCGCTCGCCCGGGTGGCCGATCACATCGACGAGGAACGCCTCGCGGCCACCGAGTCGTTCATCGAGCTGGAGCTCTCGCTCGGCCGTCATCATCAGCTGACCGCCGAGATAGCCCGGCTGGTGGGGGACAACCCCTTACGGGAACGCTTCCGCGGGCAGTTGATGCTCGCCCTGTACCGCTCCGGCCGGCAGGCCGAGGCACTGGAGTCCTACCGGGAGGGCCGCGCCCTCCTCATGGACGAACTGGGTCTCCAGCCCGGCGAGGACCTGCGCCGGCTGGAGCAGGCCGTCCTGACCGAGGACCCCTCCCTGCGGCTGGAGCGCCCGGCCGCCACCGACCTGCGGGGCACCGGCCGGCCGCTCGGCGCGCCCGCGGCGGACCTCCCCGGGCCCGACGCGGTCGCCGACGAGGACGGCCACCCTCCGGCCCGCGCCGCCGTTCCCCGCCAACTCCCGGTCGACACCGCGGACTTCGTCGGTCACGGGCAGCTCGTCGCCGAGGCCGAGGGGGTCCTCACGAACACCTCGCCCGACCGGGCGCCGGGCATCGTCGTCGTCACAGGCCGCTCCGGCATCGGCAAGAGCACCTTCGCGGCCCGGGTCGCGCACCGGCTCGCCGAGTCCCACTTCCCCGACGGCCAGCTCTACTGCCAGCTGCGCGGCGGCCGGGCCGATCCCGTCGACCCCCGCGAGGTCCTCGGCCGGTTCCTGCGCGCCCTGGGCCTGCCCGGTCCCGCCATCCCCGACTCGCTGGAGGAGCGGGGCGAGATCTACCGCAGCATGCTCGCCGACCGCCGCATCCTGGTCGTCCTCGACGACGCCGTCGGCGAGGAGCAGATCTTCCCGCTGCTGCCCGGCGGCCGCTCCTGCGGGGTGCTCGTCACCAGCAGAGCCCGGCTCACCGCGCTCCCCGGAGCCCACCGGGTCACGCTGGACATCCTGGACGAACAGGGATCACTGGAGCTCATCGGGAACGTCGTCGGCACCGACCGTGTCGGCGGCGAACCCGAAGCTGCCAGGGCGCTGGCCGCCGCCGTCGGCGGACTGCCGCTCGCCCTGCGCATCATCGCCGCCCGGCTGGCCGCCCGCCCGCACTGGCCGCTCGCCTCGATGGTGCAGCGGCTCGCCGACGAACGGCGCCGCCTGGACGAACTGACCCACGGCGAGATGACCGTCCGCGCCAGCCTGTCCCTCACCTACGACGGACTGGCCGAGCGGGACCGCACCCTGCTGCGACTGCTCAGCCTCACCAAGGGGTCCACCTTCCCGAGCTGGATCGGCGGCCCCCTCCTGGACGCCCCGGACGCCTACCCGTACCCGTCCGACCTCATGGAACCCCTCGTCGACGTGCAGATGCTGGACGTCGCCGGAGTCGACGCCACCGGGGAGCTGCGCTACGGCTTCCACGACATCATCCGGCTGTTCGCCCGGGACCGGCTGGCCGCCGAGTCGGACGAGGGCGAACGGCGGGCCGCGATCCGCCGGGTGGGCGGGGCCTGGCTCGCGCTGGTCTGCGAGGCGCAGCTGCGGGTCCTCGGCACCCGCTACTTCGACGGGCCCGCCGCCCGCTGGAGCCCGCCCGCCGACCACGTCGGGACCGTCCTCGGCCGCCCCCTGGAATGGCTCGACACCGAACGCGAGAACCTCAGCCTCACCGTGGAGAGCCTCGCGCAGGAGGGCGAGGACGGCTACGCCTGGGAACTCGCGGTCAACCTCGCCCCGTTCTTCGAGACCCGCGGCTACCTCGACCACTGGGCCCGCACCCACCGCAAGGCGCTGACCGCGGTGCGCCGCAGCGGCAACCTGCTCGGCCAGGCCGCCCTGCTCGCCTCGCTGGGTTCGCTGCACCTCAACCGCCGCAACCTGCCCGAGGCCCGCCTGTCGCTGACCACCGCCGTCGGCCTCTTCGAGGAGCTCGGCCACTCCAAGGGGCTCGGGCTGTGCCGCCGCGATCTCGGTCTGCTGGAACGGCTGTCCGGCCACGACACCGCCGCGATGGACCTGTTCGAGCGGGCCGAGCGGCACTTCGGCGACGGCGACCCGTGGGCCCGCGCCTCCGTCCTCGTCCAGCGCGCGGTCATCCTGCTGCGGCGCGGTGACGTGGGCCGGGTGGAGGCCGAACTCGACGAGGCGCTGGAGATCTGGCGCGACCTCGGCTATCTCGGCGGACAGGCCCGGGTGCTCCAGCGCGCGGGCCAGCTGCACCTGTACCGCGGGCAGCCCGCCGACGCCCGCAAGGTGCTCACCGAGGGCCTCAGCATGGTCCGTGACGACGGTGACGTCATCGGCGAGGGGTATCTCCTGCACGACCTCGGCCGGGTCCACGCCCGCCTCGGCGAACTCACCCAGGCCGGCTCCTACTTCCACCGCGCGCTGGCCGTGCGCGAGGGCATCCTCGACCAGGCCGGCGCCGCCTCCGTCCGCGTCGACCTCGCCGACCTGAGCCTGCGCGGCGACGACACCGCGGAGGCCGGCGGGCTGCTCACCGACGCCCTGGAGGTCTTCGGCCGGCTCGGCATGGCCGAGGAGGAGGAGCGGGCCACCGGACTGCTCGCCCGGGTGGCCGCGGGTGGCGCCGTCGAGGGCCGGTGACGCCGACACCGCGATCGTGCACGTGCCGAGGAGCGCACCCGACCAGAGGTAGCAGTCGCCACATGAACCCGCACAGCGCTCCGGCGCCCCGGCGGCAGGCCCCCGACGCCCCCGCCCGGGACAGAGAAGAGACGTTTCTGCACCGCTTCGTCGGCCGGGAGAGCGAACTCGCCCGGTTCCGCGCCGCGCTGGACCGGCCGCCCGGTACCGTCCCCGTGCTGGCCCTGCACGGCCCCGGCGGCATCGGCAAGACCCAGCTGCTGCGCCGCTTCGCCGTCGAGGCCCGACGGCGGGGACGGCACGTCGTCGAGGTGGACGCGGCACGCACCGACCCCACCGAGGAGGCGTTCACCGCCGCGGCGGCCGTCCCGCGCACCGGACGGCCGGTGCTCCTGGTGGACGGCGCCGACCGGCTCGGCCCGCTGGAGGACTGGTTCCGGGACCGCTGCCTCACCGGCCTGCCGCCCGGCTCTGTGGTCGTGCTCGCCGGCCGCGAGCCGCCGGGACCGCGCTGGCGCACCGACCCGGCCTGGGCCGACACCCTGAGCGTCACACGCCTGGACCGCCTGTCCCGCGCCGAGTCGGCACGCCTGCTCCAGGACACCGTGCCCGGCCGCGTCACCGCCCGCCCCGCCCGGCTGGCCTTCGCCGCCGGCCACCCCCTCGCCCTGCGGCTCGCCGCCGGGGACCCGGACGCGCCGCACGGGGACGACTGGCAGCCCGCGCCCGAGATCGTCGCCGAACTGCTGGACCGGGTGGTCGGCCGCGTGCCCTCCGCCCCGCACCGCCAGGCCCTGGAGATCTGCGCGCACGTCCCCGACACCACCGAGGACCTGCTGCGGGCCTTCCTGCCGGAACAGGCCCACGAGGTCTTCGACTGGCTGCGCCGCCGGCCCTACGTCACCACCGGCCGCTCCGGAGTGCGGCTGCTTCCCGTGGTCGCCGAGGCCCTGGACCGCGACCTCGGCTGGCGCGCGCCCGACGCCTACCTCTCTCTGCACAAGGCGCTGCGCGCCCATCTCCAGGCGCTGATCCGCACCCGTCCCGAGCCCGTCTCGCTGTGCGGAGCGCGGGCCTTCAACCACATCCAGGCCCGCGGCCGGCACCTGTCCGGAACATCCGGGGCCGGCCGCGACGGGCAGACCGGGTCGGGTGCCGAGCCGGTGTACGAGACCACCTGCGACGCCGAGGACCTGCCCGCCGTCCGTGACCTCGCCCGCGAACGCCTCGGCACGGAGGGCGTGGCCGCCGTCGACTTCTGGCTGCACCGCAGACCACGGGGCTTCCGCCTCTACCGCAGCGCCCGCACCGGCGAACTCGTCGGCGTGCTGGGACTGCTGAACTTCGACCGGTGGGACGCGGTGGAGACCGCCATCGACCCGGTGGTCGCCGTCGTCCGCGAACATGTCGAGTCGCACCGGGACCTGCGCCCCGGGGAACGGGTCAACCTGGTGCGGTTCACCCTGCTGCGCCGCCGCCCGCACGACCTCGTGGCCGCCTCCGCCGGCATGCTCGCCCGTGTCACCCGCGAGCTGCACGTGCAGGACCGGCTGGCCTGGACCTTCCACGCGCGGGGCGGCGACGGCCCCGACCACCTGCTGGAGTACGCCGACTTCCGCCGTCTGCCGAGCGAACCGCAACTCGCCGCGCAGAGAGTCACGCTCTTCGGACACGACTGGGGGACCACTGGAATGAGCCAATGGTGCGATCTGCTCGACGACCGGGTGCTCTTCGGACTGCGCGCACCGGGCATCACCGGGCCGCCGCGCACGGCCGTCCTGTCCCGGGCGGCCTTCGACCGGGCCGTCCACGACCTGCTGCGCGACTGGCACCAGCGCGAGCGGCTGGCCGGCAACCCGCTCCTGCACGCCGCGTCCGTCGCCCGGCGCTCCGGCGACCCGGAGGAGAACCTGCGCCGACTCGTCGTACGGGCCATCGAGTCCATCGACCAGGACCCGCGGGCGAGAGGACAGCGCGCGGCGGTGTGGGCGACCTACGTCCAGGGCGGCAGCACCCAGCAGGCGGTGGCACGAGAACTCGCGCTGTCCTTCAGCACCTACCGGCGCTATCTCAAACGCGGTCTTGAACGCGTCTGCTGGCACCTGTGGGAGCAGGAGGTCACGTACGCCGCGCAGGCCGCCCTCCCCTCTTTCACCGCCTCGCCAGCAACCCCCGCCGGGTAGCCGGGCAGGGGAGAATCCGCAGGCCACGACGGCTATCCGAGAGGGATAGCGGCGTCAAAGTGACGTGATTGCAGCCACTCCTAGCTTTCTTTCCAGAGGTCCGGCAGAGGGCCCGGGGACAGGAAGGAAGCCACCATGAACAGCAACCTCGCAGTGGTCGTGAAGCCCGTGAGGGCCGCCGTCGTCGCCATCACCGCGGTCGCCGCCCTCCTGGGCGCGGTGGCGGCCGAGACCGCGGCGCACCCGCAGCGGACGGCGACCGTGCAGGCCGACGACGGCCCCTCCACGGACAACACCAACCCCTGGAGCTGACGACGCGCCGGCGGGGGCCGGGCACCGACGCGGCAGGGCCGGGAGGCCGCCGCGGGCGCCCGACCCCGCCGCGTCGGCGTTTCGGCGGGCACCCGGCAGCCACCGGCGACGTCCGCGACAGCACCGCGCAGCGGCAGCGGGCGGACCCATTCGGCGTCCCGCCCACCGGTTCCACCAGCACCTCGGAACGGCCCACCGGAGCACGTCATGAACGACATCCGAAACCGGCAGGATCTCGGCGTCCTGCTGAGAGACCACCGCCGGCGCGCCGGACTCACCCAGCGACACCTCGCGGACCTCACCACCGTGAGCGTGCGCGCCATACGCAACCTGGAACAGGGCAAGGTCCTGTCCCCCCGGCTGGACACGATCCGGCTGCTCGCGGACGGACTGCGGCTCGGCTCCGCCCAGCGCGAGACCCTGCTGGAGGCCGCCCGGCGCCCGCCCGGCACCGCGGACCGCTCCGGGGACGGCGGCTGCGGCCCCACCCCGTGGCTCGTCCGCACCCCGCTGATCGGCCGGGACACCGAACTCGCCGCCCTCACCGCCCTGTTGGCGCAGCCCGACGGGCGGCTCGTGTCGGTCGTCGGCATAGGAGGGGTCGGGAAGTCGCACCTGGCCGCCGAGGCCGTACGACGGGTCGCCGCCGACGGCACCCGGGTGCTGTGGCGAGCCCGTGGCGAGGAGATCCCCGACGGTGAACTCTCCGACCGCGCACCGGGGGAGACGACCGTCCTGGTGCTGGACGACGCCGAGACAGCGGACGGCGCCGGCCGGCTCGTCGAGCTGATGCGCGCCCATCCGCGGCTGCGCGTCCTGGTCACCGCCTGCGCGCCGTGCGGCGTGCCCGGCGAGCAGATCCTGCCCCTCGCCCCGCTGCCGGTGCCCGCCCCCGGCGCCGAGTCGGACCCGGAGCAGCTGGCCCGGGTGCCGTCCGTGCGGCTGCTGCGCGCCCACATCCGCGCCGCCAACCCGCTGTTCAGGCTGGACGACCCCGACACCGACGCCGCCGTCGTCGCCGAACTCTGCCGGCGCCTCGACGGACTGCCCCGGGCGCTGGAGTTCGCCGGCCGCTGGACGCTCGTCCGCGCCCTTCCGGAGCTGCTGGCCGAGGTGGAACGCAGCCCGTTCGGCCTGACCGCGCCGCCCATGACCGTCGACTCCTCACGGGATCTGATGGTCCGGCTGCGCCGCACCCTGGGCCGGCTCAGCCCGGCCGGGGTCTCCTTCATCGCCGCCGTCGCCCGCGACCACCGCAGCTGGTCGGTGGCCGAGGCGGCGGCGGCCGTCGGGACCACCCGCGCCGACGCCGCCGTCATCGTCTTCACCCTGGTGACCTACGGCCTGGTACGGCCGGAGGGCCCCGGCGGTGACGAACCGCGTTTCTCGGTGCTCAACCACGTCCGCCATCTGTACGCCGACGCGCGCCGCGAACCCCGGCGCTGGGGCACGACGGTGATGTACCGCAGCGGGCCCGAGGACCGCGTCCGCAAGGTGGCGGTGGGCGAGAGCTGACCTGCGGCCACGGACCGCGACCCGCCGGTGACACCCGGCGGGTCGTGGTCCGTGGCCGCAGGCCCGCACGGCGTCAGGCCAGTGTGAGGACGACACCGTAGTCCGGGCCGTGCCGTTCGGCCTCGGCCAGCTCCCAGCCGGTGCCCTCGGCCAGCTCTTCGAGCTCCGGCAGCGAGGCGAACAGGTAGTCGAACCAGTCCGTCACCAGCAGCCGGTGCCGCAGCCGCAGCCGCATCTGGCCGCTCATCCGGCCCTGGAGCCGGTTCGCCGCGAGGTACTGGGCGTGCTGCGCCCCGTCGAGCAGATAGGGGTCCATCCCGGTCCCGACGATCCGGGCCCCGGGCCGCGCCAGCCGGGCCAGCGTGCTGAGCAGCCGCGGGGCGCGCTCACGGCTCTCCAGCAGGCCGAGGTTGCGGCCCAGCAGCAGGAAGGTGTCGAAGCGTGCGCTCTCCGGCAGGTCGTCGACGGTGCCGAGGAACGTCTGCGCCAGCCCGCGGCGCCGGCACACGTCGAGCGCGTCGGCCGACACGTCGAGGCCCACGATCTCGCCGCCGCGGTCCTGGAAGGGGACCGCGAACCGGCCGGCCCCGACCCCGATGTCCAGGACCCGGCCGTGGAACCGGGAGAAGGCCCAGCGGTCCAGCGCGGGCCAGGCGTCGGGGCCCGTGAAGAAGCCCACGGCGTCGTAGCCGCTGATGTATCCGTCGTCGCGTTCACAGATCTCGAAATAGGCGTCCCGCGGCAGCCCCGCGGTGTGGCAGTCGAGCAAAAGCTGTCCCCACGCGTCGGCCGTGCGGGGCGTGAGCGGCTGTGCCGTGGTCATCCGCGAAGTCCTTTCCGGGCGTGTGCCCTGTCCTGGAGGCCGGGTACGGACGGAGGTGCCGGCGGACCGGGGTCCGCCGGCACCCCCGGTGCCGCGGTCAGGCGGCGGTGGCGGAGCGCAGGCTCAGCGGGCGCATGTCGGTCCAGGTGCGCTCGATGTGGTCCAGGCAGTCCTCCTTGGGACCGCTGACCCCGACCGCGCGCCAGCCCTGCGGGATGCTCCGGTCGGCGGCCCAGACCGAGTACTGCTCCTCGTCGTTGACGACGACGAGCCACTGCTGGGAGTTCTGCTGCATGACGGTTCTCCGATCGTGTGGTGGAGCTGTTTCGGGAAAGGGGTTCGAACGGGTGGAGCGGTGGTGCGTGTGGTAGGCGTGGTACGGATGAGGCGTGGACGTGGTCAGGGGTAAGAGGGCCGTCGCCGGACGGCGGCCGGTGCCGTCGCAGGGGTCAGACGGCGGCGGTCTGCTCCAGCAGGAGCTGCTGGAAGACCGCGAGGGCGCGGTCGACGTCGGCGTCGTCCACCCCCGCATGGGTGACGGCCCGGATCCGGCCGCGACCCAGCTCGGCGAGGCGCACGCCCTCCTCCCAGGCCCGCTCCATGAACCGGGCCTGGGTCAGACCGGGGGTGTCGACCCGGAAGAAGACCATGTTGGTCTCGACCGGCTCCACCACCACCCCGGGCAGCGTGGCCAGCCCCTCGGCCAGCCGGCGCGCCGTGGCGTGGTCGTCGCCGAGCCGCAGCGTCATCTCCCGCAGCGCGACCAGCCCGGCCGCGGCCAGCACTCCGGCCTGCCGCATGCCGCCGCCGAGCATCTTGCGGATGCGCCGCACCGACCGGACGAACTCGGCACTGCCCGCGACCATCGAGCCGACCGGCGCCGACAGCCCCTTCGACAGACAGAACTGCACCGAGTCCGCGTAACCGGCGATGACGCGCACCGGCACGCCGAGGACGAGCGCCGCGTTGAAGAGGCGGGCCCCGTCCAGGTGGACCGCCACCCCGCGGGAGCGGGCCAGGGCCCGGACCTCCGCCAGGTACTCCAGCGGCAGCACCCGCCCGCCGCAGCGGTTCTGCGGGTTCTCCACGCACAGCACGGCGGGCAGCGCGAACTGCGGGTCCTCGGGGTCCTCGGGGAAGGCGGCCTCCAGGTCGGCGAGCGCCATGGTGCCGTCGGCCCGGTTGGCCACCGGCTCGACGATCACCCCGCCGCAGTAGGAGGCGCCGCCGGCCTCGTAGACGTAGATGTCGGACTCGGCGCCCGCGAGGGCCTTGGTGCCGCGCGGGCAATGGGCCAGCAGGGCCGCCAGGTTGCCCATGGTGCCGCTCGGCATGAAACAGGCGTCCTCCATGCCCAGCAGCCCGGCGGCCAGCTCCTCCAGTTCACGGGCGGTGGGGTCCTCGCTGTAGACGTCGTCGCCGAGCGGCGCCCTGGTCATCTCCGCCAGCATGCGGGGCGTGGGCAGGGTGAAGGTGTCGCTGCGCAGTTCTACGACGCGCGCCGGGGCGGCGCCGGGGTCAGTGCTCGTCATGGGTGTCCTCCTCGGAATCGGGGCCGGCGGTCGCGGCGGTGTCCCGCGTCCTGCGGTGCACCAGGGCGACCGCGTCCCGCAGGCGCTCGTCGGCGTCGTGCCAGCGGGCGGTCTCCTTGGCCAACCGGGCGCGGTGGTCCTCCCAGCTCTGGCTGAGCGGTTCGTGGCAGCGGCGGAACGAGGCCGGACCGGGGCCGCCGCCGAACTCCGCCGCCCACCACACGCTCTCCGGCCGCAGGTCGGCGCGGTCGCCGGCCGGCAGATGGCCGTTCGCCTCCAGGGCCGCGCCGAGCGAGCCGGCCCGCCCCTCCACGACGGCGAGCGCGGCCTCCCCGACCTGGTGGTGGGCCCGCCGGAACGGCACCCCCTGGCGCACCAGCCACTCAGCGGTCGCGGTCGCATGGGTCAGGCCCGCCGTCGCCCGGTCGGCCATGGCCCGGGGCACCGGCCGGGCCCCGTCGTAGGCCATCCGCAGGATCTTCACCGCGTCGATCGTCGCGTCCAGCGCCGGCATCACATGGGTCATCGCCTCGGTGCCGACCGCGATGGAATTGGTGAACGGAGTGCCCCGCATCGCGCTCACCGCGGCCGTCAGCCCGCCGAGGGCGGCGGCCGACTTGCCCTGCACGTGCTCCAGGACGAACGCGTTGCGCTTCTGCGGCATCATCGAACTCGACCCGACCAGCCCGTCGGGGATCGTCAACAGCCCGAATTCGGCGCTCGACCACATCAGCAGGTCCAGGGCGGCCCGGTCGAGGGTGACGCCGAGGACCACGGCCGTCGACAGCAGCCGCAGCGCGGTGTCCCGGGCGGCGATGGCGTCCACCGAGTTGCGCACCGCCTCGCCGAACCCGAGGAGTTCGGCCGTGCGCCCCGGGTTGATCGGCACGGTCGTCCCGCCGATCGACCCGGCGCCCAGCGGGCACCGCTCCAGCAGCTCGCCGGCCTGGGCCAGGGCCCGGGCGTCCCGCTCGAAGGCCTGCGCCAGCCCGAGCAGGTAGTGGCCGTAGGTGACCGGCACGGCCGCCTGGAAGTGGGTGTAGGCGGGCATCAGCACCTCGCGGTGCTCGTGGGCGCGTTCCAGCAGCACCCGGCCCAGCTCGGCCAGCTCCTCCGACAGCCGCCGGTACGGCTCGCGCAGGGCCAGCTGGAGGCAGGTGACGCCGAGGTCGTTGCGGGAGCGGCCGGTCTGCAGGACACCGCCCGTCTCGTCGCCGAGGGTCTCGATCAGGTGGGACTCGTAGGCCAGGTAGAGGCCGCGCGGGGCGGGCACGCTCTCCAGGGCCCGGTAGTCCTGCTCGCGCAGTCCCGTGATCGCCGCGAGCAGGGTGGAGGCGGTCTCGGCGCCGACGATCCGGCGCTCGGCGAGCATGACGACGTGGGCGAGATCGACGTGGGTGATCCGGTCGAGCTCGGTCTTCCAGACGGGCCGCGGCGGGTCCCGCCGCTCCAGGAGCATGCGGCGGATCTCGGGATGGGCGGCGCTGCGCAGGCGGCCGGAGTCCGTCATGCCCGCACCCCCTGACGGGCCGCCAGGGACGGGGTGATGCGGCCCACGCCCTCCTCGGCGGCCGCGGCCGCCTCGGCGGCGGTCGCGCCCCGGGCCAGCACGTGCCCGATCCGGTCGCGGAAGTCGCCGCCCAGGGTGATCTCCGTGCCCGGCTCCCGGTAGGTCTCCACGTCGACCACGCCCGGAACGGCGCAGGCCCGTGCCACCCCGTCGACGCCGTGCAGCCGGCCGCTCTCGGCCGGGACCACGAACCGGATCGCCGCGCCCCCGGCCGCGGTCACGGCCACCGGCGAGGGACGTCCGGCGAACGCGGCGACCGTGCCCAGGATCAGGTCGGCGCCGGTCGCCTCCCGTACCAGCCGGGGGATCCAGCCGCCCGCCAGCCGCGGGTTGACCTCGATCAGGACGGGACCCGCGGGGCCCAGACGCAGCTCCACGTGGGCCGGGCCGAGGGCGATGCCGAGCGCCCGTACGGCCGCCTCGGCCGCCTCCGTGACCGCCTCCCGCGCGGCCGGGGCCAGGGCGGCGGGGAAGTCGTGCCCGGTCTCGACGAACAGGGGAGGTGCGCCGAGGTGCTTGGCGGTGATCCCGGCCACGGTGCCGTCGAGGACCTCGGCCGAGTACTCCGGGCCGCTCACGAACTCCTCGACGGTGACCCGGCGCGGCACCGGCCGGCCTCGCTCGTCGGACTCGCGGGACAGCAGGGCGCGGGCGTGCCCGGCCGCCTGCTCCGCATCCGCGCACAGCAGCACGCCGAGGCTGCCGCTGCCGGTGACCGGCTTGACGACCACCGGGTAACCGGTCCGCGCGGCCGCGGCCAGGACCTCCTCGACCGTGCCGGCCACCGTGAACCGCGGCACCCGCACCCCGGCCGCGGCGAGCCGGGCCCGCTGCGTGCCCTTGTCGCGGACCGCGGCCAGGTCGGCGGGGGAGTTGGCCGGCAGGCCGAGCGCGACGGCCGCCGCCGCGGCGGTCTCCACGTAGTAGTCGGAACTGGTGGCGACGCCCACGACGCGCCGTCCGACGGCCAGCCGGCGACAGGCGTCGACCACCGCCGGCACGCTGTCGGTGTCGGTGCGGACCACCTCGGCGCCGCCGACCGACGCGTACCGGGACCGGTCGGCGGCCAGCAGCACCGGGTGCAGCCCGAGCGCGCGGGCCGCCGCGGGGAACAGCCGCCCCGTACCGGTGGTGTTGCTCTCGACGAGGACGAACACGTCCTGGGTCATACCGTCGCTCCTTCCGCGAGGGCGACGACCTCGTCGCGGGTGCGCCGCTGCCAGGCGTACCGGGACCAGCTGCCGGCGGCCTGGACGGGATGGTCCAGGGTGCGCGGCGCCGAGGGCGGCGGGGTCAGGAAGCCGTTGCGACGCAGCCACACGTCGTTGTGCACGGTGTTGGTGTAGCGGTGGCCCTCGTCCGGGAAGAGCGCCATCACCCGCAGTTCCGGGTGCTGTTCGGCGTACCAGCTCGCCACGTGGTGCGCGGCGCCGCTGGTCGGCCCCATGTACAGCGCGTGCTCCGCGTGCAGCCGCCGGGTCGCGGTGAACGCGGTCCCCGCGTCCAGCCAGTGGATCTCGTCGAACAGCGTGTGCTCCAGGACCGGCGGCACCAGGCCGTTGCCGAGACCGCGCAGCTGCCGGGGCCCGGCGGGGGCGCCGAACAGCACACTGCCGGGGGTGTCCACGCCGATCAGCTTCAGCTGCGGGTTCAGCGCCCGCAGGAACGACCCGATCCCGGACGACGAACCGCCCGAACCGACCGGGCAGACCAGCGCGTCGAACGTGCCCATGCTCTCCAGCAGGAGTTCGGCGACCGCGCCGTACGACACCGGGTTCAGCGGATTGTCGTACTGGCCGGGGGTGTAGTAGGAGCCGAGCCGGGCCTGGATGCGGGCCACCCGGTCCAGGCGGGCCTGCTGCACCCCGCGGGTGCGCAGTTCGGGACCCGAGACGATGCTCACCCGGGCGCCGAGCGCCTCCAGCCGGCGGCGCAGGGGCGGTTCGATCGCCGGGTCCCCGACGAGGACCAGCGGAATGCCCTTGAGCCGGCACACCATCGCCAGCCCGAGCCCGAAGGTGCCGGACGTGGTCTCCACGACCGTGGTGCCCTCGGCGAGCTCGCCGGTCTCGATGGCACTGGTGAGGATGAACTGGGCGGGCAGCAGCTTCATCAGATGGAAGGCGGCCCCGTACACGTTGGGCCCGACCTGGATGACCTTGGGCAGGACGTGGCCGTCGACCACGCTCGTGAAAGCCCTACGACTGGTGTGCGTACGGGACATGAGTCTCGCTCCCGGCTGTGTAGCGCCAATGGTCGGTGATGCGCAGTTCCGCGAGCCGGCGGGCGGCCAGCGCGGTGCGCTGCTCCAGTCCCGGCCGCTGGGGTGCGAACAGGAGGCCGGCGACCGTGCCGCTGTGCGCCACCTGCACGCCCAGCGCCTCGGTCTCCTCGGCGATCTCCAGCACCCGGTCGAAGCGGGGCACCGGCAGGAACCGCTGGTTGATCCGCGCGCTCGCGGTGGAGATCCGGCCGAGCTCCCGGTGGTCGCCCCGGGCCACGGCCCGGCGCATGAGGCCGCGCAGCGCGCGGAAGCACTCGATCTCCCAGGCGTTGTACCGAGCCCTCGGCAGCGCCAGGGTGTCCACCTCCCGCTCCGTCGAGGAGAAGCCGACCACCGTGAGCGGTGGCACCGGCCGGTGGAAGTCCTCGATGACCGCGCCCTCGCGGTGCGCGAACAGCAGCATCCGGTCGAAGTAGATCAGGGGGTCGGTGGCCGCCTCGGCGGCGACCGCGATCCGGGCGATCCGCTCCGGCGCCAGGTTGCGGCCGACCGCGGCCAGCACCGCCAGGATCGTCGAGGTCACGTCGCTGGTCGACGAGCCGAGGCCGCGGCCGACCGCGATGTCGCCCCGCAGCTCCAGCTCCCCGCCGTAGGCGCTCATGCCGAGCACCTCCAGGGTGGTGCGGGCGGCGGCCAGGGCCTTCGTCTTCCACGACGGGGTGACCGTCAGTTCCGGCTCCCAACGGCTCAGCCGTACCGTCGCGTTGCTGGCGAACAGCGGGCAGGGCAGCGTCACCAGACCGCGGCGGAGCCTGCCGTCGTCCTCGAACACCCCCTGGAGCAGTTCACCGTGGTGGCTGGGGGCGGTTCCGGTGCCCATGAGCACGCCGTGCTCCAGGTGCGGGGGGTCCAGCTCCCTCTGTGCCTGGCCGTGCGTGTCCTGTGCGGACAGCACGTCCTGGCTCTGCACGCCGATCTTCACCTACGCCTCCTCGGACGTTCGGGTAATGGAGGTCACGCGTTCTGCCGCGCGGGCGGCGGGCCGGGGGAGCGGGGCCGCTCGGGCCCCGCGTCCGCCCGGCTTCGTTCCTTGTCGGGCCTTCGTTCCGGGTCAGGCGTCCGGGGGACCGGCGGGACGGCCGGCGCTCTGGTGCGGGCCGACGATCGCGGCGATCCGCGCGGCCAGTTCGGAGACGTGCGGAGGGTGCACCATGTCGTGGTGGTTGCCCGGCACCGGGACGGTGCGGACCCGGCCGCGGGTCAGCGCCTGCCAGGCGTCCGGGTCGACGTCGGGGCTCTTGAGGGTCGGGTGGGACTCGGAGACGGTGAGCAGGTGGACGTCCGCGTGGACGACCCCGCCGGGCCGGTAGCGGCCGGCGGCCTCCCCGTTGGCGCGGGCGACCTCGACCATGCGGCGCACGGCCGTCGACTCGATCCGGTCGGGGAGCCGGCCGTCCTGGTGGGACTGGCGGACCAGGGCGGCGATGAGCGCGTTGTCGTCGAGGTCGTCCATCTCGTCGGACGACAGTCCGGCGTCGGCCCCGAACCGGGACAGCACGTCCTCGTCACCGACGAGGTCCGCCGAGCCCGGCACCGGCGAGTCCAGCAGCACCAGCGCGCCGACCTCGCGGCCCGCCCGCTCCAGCCGCACCGCCATCTCGAACGCCACCACCCCGCCGAACGACCAGCCGCCCAGCAGCACCGGGCCTTCGGGGTCCAGCTCCGCCATCGCGGCGAGATAGCGCTCGGCGATCTCCTCCACGGTGCGCAGCGGCGCCGTGTCCGTGTTGTAGCCGACCGCCTCGACGCCGTACAGGTCGACGGCGCCCTCCAGCTCCCGCGCCAGGCCCATGTACGAGCTGACACCGCCGCCGTGCGGATGGACCAGGAACAGCGGCGAGCGGGTGGCGGGCGAGGCCGACGACAGCGGGACCAGCAGCCGCTCGGAGACCGCGGACAGGCCGGGGAGCGCACCGCACAGCGCCTCGATGGTGGGGGACCGGAAGAAGGTGCTGAGCGGCACGCTCACACCCAGCTCCCGCCGTACCGCCTCGACCAGTTCGAAGGCGCTGAGCGAGTTGCCGCCGGCGGCGAAGAAGTCGTCCCGCACACCCACCGGGGACCGGCCGAGGACCCGCTCGCAGATCGAGGTGACCCGCAGCTCCAGCGAGTCGCGGGGCGCGACCTGCTCGGCGCCCGCGTCGGCGGCCGCCTCCGGCAGCTGCTTGCGGTCCACCTTGCCGTTCGGCGTCAGCGGCATCCGCTCCAGGCCGACCAGTACGGCCGGGACCATGTACTGCGGCAGGTGCTCCCGCAGGTGGGCGCGGAGTCCGGGCTCGTCGGGCGCGTCCCGCCAGGAGACGTAGCCGACGATCCGCCGGGCCATGTCCTCGCCCGCCGTGATCACCGCCGCCCGGTCCACCGAGGGATACCGCTGGAGGACCGACTCGATCTCGCCGAGTTCGATGCGGTGGCCGCGGATCTTGACCTGGGTGTCCTCCCGACCGATGAACTCCAGCCTGCCGTCCGGCCGCCTGCGGGCCAGGTCACCGGTGCGGTAGAGCCGGCCGCCGGCCCCGAACGGGTCCGGCACGAACCGCTCCGCCGTGAGGGCGGGCCGCCCGGCGTAGCCGCGGGTGACGCCCGCGCCGCCGATGACCAGTTCGCCGACGGCGCCGATCGGCACCAGCCGCATCCGGTCGTCCACCACGTGCACCGTGGTGTTGGCGATCGGCAGACCGATCGACACCGGCTCCCCGGGACCCGGGGGCGTGATCAGCTCCACGGTCGAGTAGACGCTGGTCTCGGTGGGGCCGTACACGTTCCACAGCCGGGACACCCGCGGCGCCAGCTCCTGGGCGAGCTGCGCGGAGAGCGCCTCACCGCCGGAGACCGCCTGGAGGTCGCCGCCCTGCCAGCCGCTGAGCAGCAGCAGGTGCCAGGTGGCCGGTGTCGCCGCCATGACCGTCGTCCCCGACTCCGCCACGATCCGGGCCAGGGCCGCGCCGTCCGCGGAGGTCTCCCGGTCCACCAGCACCACCCGGGTGCCGTGGGCGAGCGGCACGAACAGCTCCAGCACCGACGCGTCGAACGCCACGGTGGTCACCGCGCACAGCACGTCGTCACCGGACAGGCCGAGGGTGGCGCCGATGTCCGCGACGAAGTTCACCAGACCGCGGTGCGGGACCATCACGCCCTTGGGGCGGCCCGTCGAACCGGAGGTGTAGATCACGTACGCCAGGTCGTCCTGGCCGACCGGCGCCGCCGGTCCGCTCCCCTCGGGCACCCGCGGGGGCCGGCCCACGTCGATGACCCGCACGTCCGGCGCCGGGTCCAGCCGGGCCACCAGCTCCGGGCGGCCCAGCAGCAGCCGGGCCCCGCTGTCGGCCAGCACGTACGCCAGCCGCTCCGGCGGATAGTCGGACTCCAGGGGCAGATAGGCCGCGCCGGACTTGAGCACCGCCAGCAGCGCCACCAGAAGGTCCGGGGACCGCTCGACCATCACGCCCACCGGGGCGTCCTGGCCGGCGCCCTCCGCGCGCAGCACGGCGGCCAGCGCCGAGGCCCGCCGCACCAGTTCGGCGTAGGTGAGCCGCTCGCCGTCCAGTCCCTCCACGGCGACCGCGTCCGGGGTGCGGGCGGCCTGCCGCTCCACCAGGTCCGGCACGAGCAGCGGCGACTCGGGGCCGGCGGTGTCGTTCCAGTCCGAGAGCAGCAGCCGCTCCTCCGCGGGGGCCAGCAGATCGAGGTCGCCGATCCGGGTCTCGGGCCGGCGCACCGCGTGCGCCAGGATCCGCCGGTAGTGCTCGGCGAACCGGGCGACGGTGTCGGCCTCGAACAGCTCGGTCGCGTAGGAGATCAGCACCTCCATGCGCCGGCCCCGGGTCACCACGGTGACGTCCAGGTCGAAACGGGCGGTGTCCGCCTCGACCGGCAGCGACCTGGCCGACACCCGGGGCAGCCGCAGCTGCGAGGCCTGCTCCTCGACCAGGTTGAACAGCAGCTGGAACAGCGGGTTGCGGCTCAGGTCGCGCTCCGGCCGCAACTCGTCCACCAGCACGTCGAACGGCACGCCCTGGTGCTCGTACGCCTCCAGGGTGGTGCCCCGGACCCGGGACAGCAGCTCGGCAAAGGTCGGGTTGCCGTCCAGGTCGGTGCGGAGCAGCACCGTGTTGACGAAGAACCCGATCAGGCCCTCGGTCTCCTGGAGCGTACGGCCGGACATCGGCACGCCCACGGTCACGTCCCGGCTGCCGGAGTGCCGCGACACCAGCGCGGCGAACGCCGCGAACAGCACCATGAACGGCGACACGTGGTACTTCTGGGCGAGTTCCCGCACCCCGTCGGCGACGGCCGGGTCGATCACGTGCGAGACCCGGGCGCCCGCGCCGCCGCGCACCGCCGGCCGGGGCCGGTCGCCGCGCAGCTCGGTCGGGGTCGCCCCGGCCAGGGTCCGCTTCCAGAACTCGACCTCGGCGGCCGCCTCGGGCGTCTCCAGCTGCCGGGCCGCCAGGTCCGCGTAGTCCTCGTACTGGATCGGCAGCTCGGGCAGGTCCGGACGGCCGCCCGCGGTGAACGCCGCGTAGGCCTTGGAGAGTTCCTGCCAGAGGATCTGCATGGACGCGGCGTCCACGGCGATGTGGTGCACGACCACGGTGAACAGGTAACGCTGCTCGGGGAGTTCGGTCAGCCGGGCGCGCAGCCAGGGGCCGGTGGCGAGGTCGAACCGGCCGCTGATGTCCGCGTCCCGGAGCCGGTACGCCTCCTCGTACGCCGGTCCGACCGCCAGATAGCGCAGGTCGGTGCGCTGGAGCCGTACCGCGGACGCCGGTCCCACCCGCAGCCGCGGTCCGCCGGCGGCGTCCTGCACCACCCGGGAGCGCAGGATGGTGTGCCGCTCCACGACCAGCCGCAGGGCGGCGGCCAGGGCGTCCACGTCGAGCAGCCCGGCCAGTTCGAAGACCTGCGCCATGTTGTACTCGACGAGTTCCGGACGGAGGTGCTCCAGGAGCCACACCCGTCGTTGCGCCGCCGACAGCGGCCCGTCCACGGCGGGACCGGAGCCGGTCCCGCGCCGCGCGGTCTCCACCGCGCGTTCCACGATCGGACTTGTCGTCATCGGGACGTCCTCCCGTCGGCCGTACCGGACGCGGGCAGCAGGTGTCCGACCGCTTCCGCCATGGTGCGGATGGTGGGGTTGTCGAAGATCAGCGCGAGCGGGATGTCGGGGGAGAGGGCGGTCCGCAGCCGGGAGACGATCCGGGTGGCGAGCAGTGAATGCCCGCCCAGCGCGAAGAAGTTGGCGTGCACGTCCAGCTCCGGCCGGCCCAGCACCTCCGACCAGATCCCCGCGACCAGTTCCTCGGCCGGCCCACTCGCCCGGGTGGCCGTTTCCTCGGCGGCGGCCTTCGGTTCGGGCAGCGCCCGGTGGTCCGTCTTGCCGTTGGCGTTGACGGGGATGCGGTCCAGGACGGTGATGCTGGAGGGGATCATGTAGAGGGGCAGCCGGTCACCGAGATGGGTGTCGAGGTCGGCGAGGAGTTCTTCGTCGCCCACGGCCGCGGGATGCCGGACGGTGATGTAGGCGGCGAGGCGCTGGTCGCCGGGGACGGGTTCCCACTTGGTGACGACGGCTTCGTTGACGCCGGGGTGGCGGCGCAGGGTGTGCTCGATCTCGGCGGGTTCGATGCGGATGCCGCGGATCTTCACCTGACTGTCCGCGCGCCCCAGGAAGACCAGGGAGCCGTCGGCGCGCCGGATGCCCCGGTCGCCCGTGCGGTACAGCCGGGTGCCGGGCACCTCGGGGTGCGGCAGGAAGGCCGCGGCGGTCTTGCGGGCGTCACCGAGATAGCCGCGGGCCAGGCCCACGCCGCCCAGGTACAGCTCCCCGGGGATGCCGTCCGGGACGGGGTTGAGGTGCTCGTCCAGCAGCAGCACCTCGTTGTTGGCGAGGGGACGGCCCAGCGGGACGTCCGCGTCGTGGTCGTCGGTGGTGCAGGTGTGGCTGGTGGAGTCGATGGAGACTTCGGTGGCGCCCCATTGGTTGTGGAGGCGGGCGGGGGTGTGGGCGAGTCGGTCGTGGAATTTGGC
>NZ_JBIWNY010000010.1:0-155682 GCF_044767465.1 Streptomyces sp. NPDC101237
GGGGGGGGGGGGGGGGGGGCGGCGCGGGGGGGGGGGGGGGGGGCGCCCCCCGGCCCCCCCCCCCCCGCCGGCGCGGCCCCGCCCGGCCCCCCCCCCGCGGCCGTCGCGCGCCGCCTCAGCCGACGACGGGACCGCGCACGGTCGAGGTGAAGACGGTCTCGCCGCCCTGCCGGCCGACCACCCGCACGGTCACCGTCCCGTCGCCTCCCGGGACCACCTCCGCCACGTCGACCCAGCACGGGCTGTCGAGTTCGACGTAGCGGTCGAAGGTCGTGGACGTGCTCGCCGGTATCAGCGCACGGGGGGCCAGCCGGGCGCAGGCGGCCTGCCGGGCGCCCTCCAGCAGCACCATGCCGGGCAGATGGTCGCCGCCGTGGTCGAACAGGATCGGATGGGTCAGGTCCGGGGTGAGCAGCCACCGGCCGGGCGTGTCCGTCGCGGTCAGCACCACGTCCGCGGGGGAGGTGCGGCCGACCGCCGACGGCGGCATCGGACGGGCCGCGACCGCAGGGTCCGCGGAAGCCGTCTGCCGCGTCGGCCGGTTGGCCCGCAGACGCGCGTAGACGGACGGCGTGACGATCGAGTACACCCCGTCCCCGTACGCCACGGGCAGGCCGTCCCGGCGCAGCGCGAACCCGATGCCCATCCGGCGCGCCGACGCCCTGCCGCGCGGGGCGGTGTCCGGGCACGTCACGTCGAGTTCGAAGTCCGTCGGCCGGGACCCGATGCGCAGTCGCTCCAGGTCGGTGTGGCAGCTGAGGGACCACAGCACGAAGTGGTGCCCGAGCGGGACACCGTGTTCGGCGTGCGTCACGAACATGCCGGCCTGCCGGAACGTCTCCGCGGCCTGGAGCGGGTCATGGCTGGAACCGTCGGCGCTGTTGAAGAAGGTGTGGGCGCGCGGCCACTGTCCGGTGAGGGAGAACCGCAGCCCGTCGTCCTGCGCGGTGCAGCCGGTGAGGAACACCTCGGCCAGGGACGCCCGGTGGACGTACTCCTTCGGCACCGTGGTGGTCAGCCGGGGCAGTACGGGCAGAACGGCTCCGATCTCGCTGGCGGACAGGCTCATCGACAACCCCCCGTCGGAAAGCTCTTCGCTGGCTGAAGCTCTGTTCGACGCCTATAAGATACGGACCTACCGGTTTTCTCGGGTCGGCCACCAGGTAAAGGATTCGCCAAGTGTGATGAGACTCGATCCATGCATGACTCCGCTCAGTTGTGGTCTGGCCAAGTATTTTTGCGCTCAAACAAGATGAGGGTACGGCGAAAAACGGACTAACAGGCAGATGTCGGCGGCCGGTTGTCGATACATGAGCGGTGCGGCCGGCCCGGTTCAAAACCTCTGCAGCGGTCTCTTTCGGCCATCCACCCCGGGGAGTTCGCCGTCCGCCGGGCCACCCGCGCCACTGCCGGGACCGACGACCACTGCATGATGTTCGAACGGCCCGCGAGAGGAAGACCCGATGGAACCACTGCGCACCCTGCGCCTCGCCGCCGTCAACATCGACGGCGTCCTGCTCAACGACAGCTTCAGCCCCGTCCTGCACCGACTCGTCCTCAAGTACGGCGGTGCCTACACCCGGGAGCTGGAGCAGCGGCTCTTCTCCCAGTCCCGGCTCGCCGCGGCCCGGGTGCTGCTGGAGGAGACCGGCGCCGAGGTGAGCGAACAGGACGTCATCGCGGACTACTTCGCGGAACGCGAGCGCCATCTGCGCGCCCATCCCGTCCATCCGCTCGACGGCGCCGAGGAGCTTCTGCGCCGGCTGCGCGCCGCGGGCCTGGACGTCATCTGCTACGGCGGCCTCGACGAGGACCACTTCCGCCGCCATCTCGGCGTCTGGGAGCACCTGTTCACCGCCCCGCACTACATCTGCACCAACGACTTCCGCCCCGGCATCCGCGAGATCACCGAGGACCACTTCGGCCTCGGCCGGCACCAGGTCCTCTTCATCGACGACGTGGCCCGGTTCGCCGCTCACGCCAAGGAGCTGGACGTGCCCTTCGTCGGCCACCCCAGCACCTTCGAACACGGCTTCCAGCGCGAGCTGATGCGGGAGCTCGGCGTCCGCCACCTGGTCGACGGCCTCGCCCAGATCGACGAACAGCGCCTGCGCACCCTCGACGAGGAAGCCGCGCTCGACGTCTTCTGGCACGACGCCGACTCCCTCTCCGTCACCGCCGGGGTGAGCGCGTGACCGCGCCGGAGGGAGCCGCGCTGGCGGGCCGGGTGGCCCTCATCACGGGCGCCAGCAGCGGCATCGGAGCGGCGGCCGCCCGCGTGTTCGCGAGCCAGGGTGCCGTCGTCGTCCTGACCGCCCGCCGCGAGGACAAGCTGCGCGACCTCGTCGACGAACTGCGCGCCGAGGGCGCCGAGGCCAGTCACCGCACCCTGGACGTGCGGGACACGCAAGAGGTGCGCCGTACCGTCGAGTTCGTGGTGGAGCGGTACGGCCGTCTCGACGCGGCCTTCAACAACGCGGGGGTCGCGCTGCCGAAGACGCCGATGCACCTCATCGACGACGCCGACTACGAACGGGTCACCGAGACCAACGTGCGGGGCGTGTGGAACTGCCTGCGCCACGAGATCACGGCCATGCTGGAGACCGGGGGCGGCTCGATCGTCAACACCAGCAGCGTGGGCGGCCTGGTCGCCTCCTCGACGGCCGCGCCGTACATCGCCTCCAAGCACGCGGTGATCGGACTGACCAAGGCCGCCGCCGTCGAGTACGCCCCGCACCGCATCCGCGTGAACGCCATCGCCCCGGGGCTGACCCGTTCCGAGATGATCGACGACTGGTTCGCCAGGTCGCCCGAGAACGAGGCGCGGGCCTACCGTTCCGCTCCGCAGGCGCGCGCCGCCGATCCGGCGGAGGTGGCGGAGGCCGCCGCCTGGCTGTGCAGCGACCGGGCGAGCTTCGTCACGGGTGCCACACTTACCGTGGACGGCGGGCGCACGGCCTGGTGAACTGCCCGGACGGCTCCCGTGCCGGCGCCCGGCGCCGGCACGGGAGCCGTCCGGGAATCGGCCCCGCACGGCCGAAATACCGCCCCCCGATTGGGGTAAGGTACGTCACGTCCGGTTTTGTTTTGACCGAGGAGGGGTCCCCATGGCGCGTCAGGAGCGTGCGATTCGGACCCGCCGTGCTGTTGTCGAGGCCGCGGCCGCGGTCTTCGCCGAGCGCGGATACACGGCGGCGACCATCGCCGAGATCCTCGAACGGGCCGGAGTGACCAAGGGTGCCCTGTACTTCCACTTCGACTCCAAGGAAGCCCTCGCGCGCGGCGTGATCAACGCCCAGATCAGCGACGACTACTGGGTGCCGCGCGAGCTGAAGCTCCAGGAGTGGGTGGACATCGGCATGACGCTGGCCCACCGCATCCCCAAGGAGGTCATCCTCCTCGCCGGCATACGGCTGTCGGCGGACCTCCAGGGCCGTTCGCTGTTCGGCAGCGCCTGGCCGGCCTGGACCGAGGTGGTGACCGAGAAGCTGGTGGAGGCCAAGGAGCGCGGCGAGGTGCTGCCGCACGTCACGCCGCAGGAGACCGCGGAGTGCTTCCTCGGCGCCTGGATCGGGACCCAGTTCATGTCCGAGGTGGTCTCCGACTGGACGGATCTCAACGACCGCATCTCCGTGCTCTACAACCACGTACTGCCGGCCATAGCGACCCCCGCGGCCCTGATCCGGCTGGACACCGCGCCCGACCGGGGCGCCCGGGTCGTCGAGGAAGTCGAGCGCCGACGGCAGGAATCACCGGTGGCGACCGAGGCCTGACCCGCCCCGGAACCCGGACATCCCGGGCCGCCCGTACTCCTTGCTCGGACAAACCTACCAAGCGTGCTCTTTGCTAGGGTTCTCGAATCGCAATGTTGCAGGCCCAGGGGGAATCGGACCGTCCAACTCCGGATTCTCCCGGATCACCAGGGGGATCGCGATGGTCAAGCAGCTCCGGGCGGCCCGAACCCGCCAGGCCCTCGTCCATGCCGCGGCCGAGACCTTCGCCGACGACGGATACGCCCTCTCCTCGCTGCCCGCGATCAGCCGGCGGGCCGGAGTGAGCGCCGGAGCGCTGCACTTCCACTTCCCCAGCAAGGACGCCCTCGCGGTCGAGGTGGAGGGCGCCGCCCGCCGGAGCATCGAGCGCATGGTCGCCGACCGTCGGCCGTCGGCCGCCTCCGCCCTGCACCTGCTGATCACGGTCACCGGGGACCTGCTCGTCATGGCGACCACCGACGTCGTCGTCCGCGCGGGCTTCAAACTGAGCGTCGACCCCTCGCGCAAGAACGGCGCGGGGTTCGCCTGCTGGTGGCGCACCTGGGTGCGCGAGCAACTGCTGCGGGCCCAGCACCAGGGCGAGCTGGCCGAGGGGGTGTCGCCGGACCGGGTCGCCGCGGTGGTCGTGGCCGCGACGGTCGGGTTCGAGGTGCTCTGTGCCACCGACCGTGACCGGATCTCGCCCCAGCACGCCGAGCACTTCTGGTCATTGATGCTCCCTCAGCTCACGGCGCACACCGACGAGTTCGCCGGGCTCGCCCTCTCCGACTCCTGACCGGAAGTCAAGACCCGACAAAGGGCACCGAGTTCGGTTTGACAAACCGTCCATGCCGTTTTTGACTCGGGTGCCGGGGACTCGCCGCGGAGCACCCGAGGAGCCGACGGGCAGGGAGACGGCGTGGACATCGGCATACTCGGCGCGTTCGACGTGCGCGAGAGGGGCGTCTCCATCACACCGACCGCGCCCAAGCCGCGTCAGGTGCTGGCCCTGCTCGCCCTGCACGCCGACCGGGCGGTGGCCGTGGCCACGCTCACCGAGGAACTCTGGGGCCGGCGGCCGCCGCGCAGCGCGCGACCGACCCTGCAGACCTACGTCATGCACCTGCGTGAGCTGATCGCGGAGGCGTCCGCGGCGGGCGGCGACGGCGGGCGGCCGCCCAAACAGGTACTGCGCACGATGCCCGGCGGCTATCTGCTCGACAGCGCCGAAGGCACCAGTGACGTGAAGGAGTTCGAACGGATCGCCAGGACCGGGTACCGGGCGATGGACGCGGGGGACCACCGCGAGGCCGCGCGACTGCTGCGCAGCGCCCTGGACCTGTGGACCGGTCCGGCCCTGGCCGACGTCCCGGCCGGGGACTGCCTGCGCGCCGAGACCAGCGGACTGGAGGAGAGCCGGCTGTGCGCGCTGGACCGGCGCATCGAGGCCGACCTGCGGCTGGGCCGGCACCGTGAACTGATCGCCGAACTCACCGTGCTGGTCACCCGGCATCCCACCCACGAGAGCCTGTGCGGGCAGCTGATGCTCGCCCTGCACCGCTCCGGCCGGCGCGGCGAGGCCCTCGCCGCCTACCAGCGCCTGCGCACCACCCTCGTCCGTGAATTCGGCCTGGAACCCTCGGCGGTGCTCGGCCGGATACGGCAGTCGGTGCTCACGGCCGCCGAGGACGATCCGACGGCCGACGACGCCACGGGCCCGCTCACCCAGGCCGGATGAGACCCGGCGCGGCGCGCGGCCGGCGGCCCGCGAGCAGGACGGCGAGGGCCCCGGCCGTCAGCAGGCCGCCCGCCAGGAACACCGCCCGCACCCGCCCGTCGCACCTGGTCCACGACACCGTCCACGGCACCAGCTCGCGGGGTCGGTGGGGCGGCCGCAACCGCGTTCCGCCGCTCAACGGCTCCCGAGGTGCCGGGCGATCCGGACGGCCGCGAACTCCGTGCCCGCCACGAACCGCATCATCGGCCCGAACATCGGCGCCGCGAGCGAGCCGGTGAAGTACAGGCCCGGCACCGACGACTCGAACGACCCGCGCAGCGCGGGCGCCCTCGAACCCGGGACGCACGCCACCGCGCGGCGCACCGTGGGGGAGAGGAACGGCAGGGCGTCCAGGTCCAGCCGGTAACCGGTGGCAGCCAGCACATGGTCGACGGTCAGCGACTCCCGCCCGCCCCCGGGACCCGCGACCTCCAGGCGCACCGCGGACCCGGAGAGCGCCGCGCCGGTGACCCGCCGCGAGGTGAGCACGGGGACGACGCCCTCCACCCGGTCCCGCAGCCACCAGCCGCCCGAGGGGCCGAGTGCCCGCCGGAACAGCAGCAGCCGGGCCGCCGCCGGGAACCACCGCACACCGCCGGGTGCCGCGCACACCCCGGCCAGGATCCAGCCCGTGCCCAGCGGAGAGGACGGCTTGGCCAGCCGCTGGGTCCAGGGCCGGGCCAGGTCCGGGGCCATGCCCCAGAGCACCTTGCGTTCCCGCACCAGAACCTGTGCCTCGGCGCCCGCCTCGTGCAGCAGGGCGGCGCTCTCCAGCGCGGACTGGCCACCGCCGACGACCGCCACCCGCCGGCCCGCGTACACGGACAGATCGGTGTGGTGACTGGTGTGCGAGACGGGGGCCGTGGGGCCGGGACCGCCGGGGGCCAGGCGCCGCAACTCGTCCGGGACATGGGCCAGTCCGTTCAGCCCGGTCGCCACCACGACGGCCGCCGCCGCCGTCTCCTGCCCGTCGTCCGAGCGGACCGTGAAGCCAGTCCCGGAGGCGGGCCGCTCCACCGCGGTCACCCGAGCCGGCTCCACCTCGCCGACGTACCGCTTCCTGAACCACTGCCCGTACCGTACGAAGACGTCGCACGGGATCGGGGTCAGCTCGGTCAGCTCCGGCTCGCCGTGCTCGCGCCGGAAGTCCGACAGCCGGGCGCCCGGTGCGGGCGCCGACAGGTCCGTCGCGGCCGGTGTCGATTTCAGGAACATCCCGGTGGCCATGGCGTGCCGCCAACTGCCCATCACATCGCCGAAGACGCGGACCGGTGCTCCGGCCGCCCGTAAGTGGGCGGCCACCGACAGTCCGTACGGTCCGGCGCCGATCACGACGACCGGTGGCCGCCCGTGCCCGGCGCGCGCCTGCTCCGGGGCAGGCCGCCGCCCGGGAAGCGACTGCGTCATGGATTCCTCCGCTGGTCTGCTCGCCGCCCTCCCCAGGACGACGCGACACTGCGGGATGGCACGCCCGGCGTGACACGGCCGTGCTCGTCCCCCTCCGCGGGTGAGTCTGTCCCACGCGGCCGACCCGGGAAACGATATCCATACACGTTGGCCAAAACTTGGTCGAATCATACGACAAGCGGATCAGGGTGGGTCATTGACGTGCAGCGGGGAGCCTGCGACGACCACGGTGCGGGCGGGATCGGCGGCGGCGGCGCGCGCCGGGCCCGGCTCCGACGGCCGCACCGCCGTCGCGAGGCGTCGTGCCGACCGACGCCCCGCGGCCGTCCCGAGGTCCGGACGGACCACCCGCCCTCCGGACCGCCCCGCTACCATCGCCGTGTGAACACCTACTGGCACGTCGTCCTGCCGCCGCTCAGCGCCTGACGGGCGCACCCGCGACGGCTCGAACCCGCGCTCCCGGCCCTCCGCCTTGGCGGCCGCCCGGGGACCGTGTCGTGCGCCCGTTCCGAAACCGGACCGCAGACGGTATTCGACGACGGAAGTTCACGACTGTGCCGAACGACACCTCATCCCGCTCCTCCCTGCCCCGCACCGGCCGGACCCTCGCGCGTCCCCGCCCGGCCGTGCCGCTCGCCGGGCCGGTCCCGATCCTCACGGCCGCCGTGCTGTGGGGCACCACCGGGACCGCCGGCTCCTTCGCTCCCGCCGGGGCTCCCGCCGCCGCCGTCGGCGCCGCCGGCCTGGCCCTCGGAGGCCTCCTGCTGTTCCTGACCGCACCACGCGCCCGCGCCCTGCCCCGTACCTGCACCCTCCGCGAACGCGCGCTGCTCGTCCTGGGCGCCCTGGCGGTGGCCGGATACCCGCTCGCCTTCTATCCCGCCGTGGCCCGCACCGGCGTCGCCGTGGCCACCGTGGTCGCGCTCGGCGCCGCTCCCGTCCTCGCCGGCCTCCTCGGCCTGCTCACCGGCCGGTCCCGGCCCACCGTCCGCTGGGCGCTCGCCACCGCCGTGGCCGTCCTCGGCTGCGCTGTCCTCGTCCTGGGACCCCGGCTGGCCGGCGACGGCGCCCCCGTGGACGCGGCCGGCGTCCTGCTGGCGGGCCTCGCGGGGCTCTCGTACGCCTGCTACGCCCTCGTCGGCCGGCGGCTCGTCGAAGGCGAACACGCCTCGGGCGCGGTGATGGGCGCGATGTTCGCGGGGGCGGCGCTGCTCGTGCTGCCCGTGCTGCTGCGGGAGGCCGGACCGTGGCTGCCGACGGCACGCGGCGCGCTGGTCGTCCTGTACCTCGGAGCGGTCACCACCTTCCTCGGCTACCGGCTCTTCGGACACGGGCTCGGGCACACCCGCGCGCAGACCGCGACGGCCCTGACCCTGGTGGAGCCCGCGGTGGCGGCCGTGCTCGGCGTCGTGGTCCTCGGCGAACGAATGCCGGTCGTCTCCTGGTGCGGACTCGGCGTGATGGCGCCGGGGATCGTCCTGCTCACGCTTCCCGACGGTGTCCGCGGCCGACGACGGTGACCCGAGACCAGGCCAAGTAACCGACCGAATGACCTCGTTCGGACTGTTCTTCGAACGGGGAATCGGTGTGCCCCGCGGCCCGGCCGGACCGTCCGGTCGGTGTCGAGCCGGGCCGCGGATCGCCGAAAGACGCCGCACAGCGGCCACTTGGACACGTCTCGGGGTGGTGGGCGGCCCTGTGGGCCGCCCACCGCGCCCGGGTCGGCGGGTGGTCTGTTGACAGACCGGTTGTGCTGTTTTCTACTGGCGGAGTGTCAGGTGAGAGGATCAGGGAGACGCGTGTGGACATCGGGCTGCTGGGCGCGCTGGACGTGCGGGAGAACGGGGTCTCCATCGCCCCGACCGCCCCGAAGCCCCGCCAGGTGCTGGCCCTGCTGGCACTGCGCGCCGACCGGATGGTGTCCGTCAACGCCCTGGTCGAGGAACTGTGGGCCGGTGCCCCGCCGCGCAGCGCCCGCACCACCCTGCAGACCTATGTGCTCCAGCTCAGGGAACACATAGCGGCCGCGCTGCGCGGCGGATCGGGCGCGGGCGACGCGGCCGCACCGTCCGCGAAGGACGTCCTCACCACCCTTCCGGGCGGCTACCTGCTGGCCTCCGGGGGCGGCGGCAGCGACATCCGCGAGTTCGAGCGGCTGCGCGAACGGGGCTGCCGGGCCATGGACGACGAGGACTTCGCGGGGGCCTCCCGCACCCTTCGCCAGGCGCTCGACCTGTGGACCGGGCCGCCCTTCGCCGACGTCCACACCGGCGCCCATCTGGCCATGGAGGCGCGGCGGCTGGAGGAGAGCCGGCTCTGTGCCCTCGACCAGCGCATCGAGGCGGACCTGCGGCTCGGCCGGCACCGCGAACTGCTGGCCGAACTGACCGTGCTGACGAGCCGTTACCGCTCCCACGAGAACCTCCACGCCCAGTTCATGCTGGCCCTGTACCGTTCGGGCCGGCGCGGCGAGGCGCTCCACGTCTACCAGCGGCTGCGCACCCTCCTCGTCAGGGAACTCGGCCTGGAACCCTCGGCGCGGCTGCGCCGCCTGCAGCAGACCATCCTCTCGGCGACCGCGGAGGACCCCGGCGCACCCGGGCACGACCGCGACCCGGCCGTGCCGGCTCCGGGCGGCCCGCTGGCCCGCGTGCCCTGAGCCACGTCCGCGGCCGACCCCTCCACCGGCACGGGCCCGGACGCGGTGAACGTCCGGGCCCGGGACCGCCGGTGGCGTGGCACGGAGTCCGGTGCGAAGGGGGTCAGGACGGCAGCGGCGCGCACAGTACGGCGGCGGGTCCCGGTGAACTGCCCAGCCGGGTCGTGAAGGCGACTCCGGCGATGTACTCGCCGGCCGCGCACTGGCCCTTGTAGGCGCCGTAGGCGAAGTCGTCGCCGGCCGCGTCGGCGGGCCGGTTGTCGGAACGGTCGAACCACACCGTCCGTCCGGCCGCGCTCAGCGTCGTACGCGCGGGCACGCACAGCACTGCCGACACCCGCTCGCCGCGCCGGCTGTAGCCGATCACGAACCGGCCCGCGGGACACTGCAGTTTGGTGTACCCGGAGGCCCAGTCGCCGCCCGCCGGGACGTACCGCTCGTCGGTGACCACCGTCCGGTCCTGGCCCGCCGCCCGCAGGTCGCCCGCGGCCGCGTCGGTGCACAGCCCGCGACCGCCGGAGTGCGCGAGGCCGGTCAGCCGCAGCCCGTCGGGGCAGACCGCCTTGTAGGCGCCCGAGTCCCAGTCGCCGCCCGTCCGGACGCGCACGGACTCGACCGCGTCGCCGTGGTCGGTGGCCAGCATCCGCCAGGTGGTTCCCGGCGCGATGTATCCCGTGCGGCCGGCGGAGTCCATGAGGTGGTCCCAGGCCGTGGCCCGCCAGTCACCGCCGTCGAGGATGCCGTACCGGTGCCCCGCGGTGTCGTAGCGCAGCAGTGCCCAGTCGTCGTGCCCCTCCCAGCCGACCAGCGGCCAGTACGCGAAGTCGGCGTCGTGGTCGGCGAAGTAGTCGGTGATGTTGCCGAACCAGGTGCGCGCGGCGGTACCGGTCTCGCCCGCGCCGATGCCGAACTCGCTGACCCACACGGGCGCGGTGTAGTGCTTGCCCTCGGTGGTGACGTAGAAGGCCTGGTCGGCGAGGACCTGGTACAGCTGGTCGCGGGTCATGTCCTGGTAGCGGAGATCGCTGGTCTCGCCGATGCCGGTGGCGCCGCTGTGGTGGGGGCCCGTGTAGCCGTAGAAGTGCGCGGAGTACACCAGTTTGTGGGCGTCGACGAGGGTGTGGGAGAGGGTGCGGACCGGGGCGAGGGTGGGGCGGTCGTGCGGGAAGCCGTCCACCGGGATCCCGGTCCAGTTGATGCCTTCGACGACGATGAGCAGGTTCGGGTTCGCCTCGGTGAGGATCCGGTCGGCGGCGAGCTGGGCGGCCGCGTACCAGTCGTGGGCGTCGCCCAGGCCCCAGTTGGGGTCGTCCAGGACGTCACGGCGCACCTCGTTGTAGAGATCGGCGCCCACCACACGGGGGTTCGCGGCGTAGCGCCTGGCCATGAAGACCCAGTCGTCGGCCCACTGCCCGGTCGACTGGCTGCTGTTCCACCGCTCGTTGCCGTCGACGCCGCAGCACCAGCGGGAGGTGTTGGTGTGGTTGTTGAGGATGACGGCGAAGCCCGCGTCGGTCAGGGCGGTCACGACGGCGTCGTAGACCTGGAGCGGGGTCTCGCCGCGCAGCACGGGGTTGGCGGCGACCGCGGCGTCCGGCACCGGGGCCGTCGTGTGGATCATCTCGTTCGAGAACGGCAGCCGGACGCTGTTGATGCCGAGGGCCCGGAAGTCCGACATGAGCTGCGGGAGGGGGACCCGGTCCAGGCCCAGCGGGATGCCGTGGGAGTCCTGGCCGGCGTGGTGGTCGGCGGGGTCGTCGATGCTGCCGCTCCCGTTCCAGGACCCTTGGGCGCCGTCCCAGTTGGCGGCCTTCAGGCGGAACCGGTTCCCGGCGGAGTCGACGATGTAGCGGCCCCGGGTGGACAGCGGCGGCTGCCAGGTACCGGTGGCGGACGCGGCCGGTTCCGGGGTCGCGGAGCGTGGTGCGGAGGCCGCCGGGGCGGCGGAGCGTGGTGCGGCCGTCGCCGGCGCGGTGCCGGACAGGGTCAGCACCATCAACGATGCTGTCAGGTACGTGACAATTCTGGCGAACTTCGTGATCGACATCAGCCGTCCTCGGAGTGGATGCCGCGTGGGGGCGCGGCACTTTACCAAGGCACGCGTCAGCGGAGAAGCGGTTCCCCGGACCCGCAGGCCTCGGCCGTCCAGCCCTCCAGATCACGTTCCGGACGCAGCAGCCGGCGTATGGCGGCTGCCGAGGCCCGGTGCCAGTCCTGGCTCCGGCGCAGCATCGCGTGATCGCCGCCCTTGAGCAGCACCATCCCGGCCTGGGCGCCCGCCGCACGGGCCCGCCGCACGTACCCCTGCGACCCGGCCGGCTCGGTGACGCGGTCACGGTCCCCGTGCAGGACCAGGATCCGCGTCCCGGAGAGGTCCTCCACCGGATCACCGGGGGGACACCAGGGAGCCAGGGCGAGCACCCCGCGGACCGAGGGGTCGGCCGCCGCCCTCAGTGCCGCCCGGCCGCCCATCGAGTGGCCCACCAGCACCACGGACACGTCCCCGGCCAGGCCGCGCAGTTCGTCGAGGGCGCGCAGGGCGTCCTGGAGCGGGTCGGCGTCGTCGTTCCAGCCGCGGTACCGGTACCGCACCTGGCCGACCAGCACGTCGCGGGGCGAGGAGACCGACGCGGCCGCGCTCACGAAGGGGCGCATCCGCAGCGCCGCCGGCTGCCACGGGCGAGCGGGCCTGCGGCCGTTCTCCTGCCCGCCGTGCAGCACCAGCACCGCCGCCCGCGCCCGGTCCCGTGGCGCGCGGCGCACCACCAGGGCCCCGCCGCCCGCCTCGACGACCCGTCCGTCGACCACCGCGTCCACCTCCGCTTCCCCAGGCCCGGTGCGTGCTGCCGACATCAAACACCGCCCCGGGAAGCCGCTGCCACCGAGAAGGGCCGAGCGGTGCGTGCCGTCGCCGTGAACATCCGTACGGTGGACACCTGTACGGCGGACGTCGGCTACGCTCCACCCGCGCACGGCGCGCACACAGCGGGGGTGGGGACATGACCGAGGTGGCCGGGGAGCCCGAGAAGCGGGCGAGACCGGCGGTCCAGGTGATCGCGGCGGTGGCCGTGTTCCTGGCCGTGATCGGTGCCCTGTGGGCCCAGCGGGTGTTCTTCCCGCACCAGGCCACGGGCACCACGCCGGCGACCTGCTCGAAGTCGGCCGACCGGCTGCCGGCCCGCTACGTCTCCGGCGCGCGCCTGTGCGAGGCGCTGAACCGCCCCGACCTTCCGGACCTGCTGGGAACGCCCCGGGAACGGGCCGAGACCGCGAGCGGCAACGGGGAATGGATCACGATGGCCGGCGGCACGAAGATCGCCTCGCCCGACGCGACGGTGACCCTGAAGACGTACTCCGTGAAGCTGTCGGCGTCCTACGACCGCCTGTCCGTCGCCGACGTGGTCGGCCTGATGGACGGCGCGCGCAGGACGACCGTCCTCGGGCATCCGGCCGTCCTCTACTCCAGCCCCACCCTCTCCATCGGTTTCAGCCTCGGCGGCGGGAAGGCGAGCACGGGGCCGGGCGGCACGGCGCGCTGCCTGCTCGTCTCCAAGCATCCGAAGGACGACGGCCAGGGCACGTTCGAGGTCGCGCTCTGGCGGCAGGACGACGTGCTGCCCGACGACACGGCCCTGGAACGCGTCGCGGCACATGTGCTGCGGACGGTACCGGGCTGGAACGGCAGGTGAGCCTCCCCGACGGACGGTTGAAGCGGCGGCGCCGCCGCGGCGCCCCCCGTGGAGGGCCGCGACGGCGCGTCTCGTCCGGAGCCGTGGGTCACGTGCTCACGCGGGCGCCGGCAGCGACGGCAGGGCGGGCGCCGAACCGAGCAGGCCGGTGACCGCGGCCAGGATGGGGCCGAGCAGCCCGGTGACCGCGCTCACCACACCACCGAGGTCGAGAGAGGCCAGCGAGGAGAGCAGCTTGCCGACGGCGGCCTGGATCGCGTTCACCAGGTCCGAGACGGGGTCGGCCGCGCGAACCGAGCGGCCGGTGACACGGGCGTCCAGCTCCTTCAGCCGCTTCTGCAGGGCATCGCTCCACGCCTGTACCTGCTGGGCGTAGGCGGCGGCGCCGGCCTGGTCGAGGGTGGTGCCGTCGGCCGCGGCCAGCTGGGGCAGCGTGTCGAGGAAGGAGGTCAGGGCCGGGTCGAACCGCGTCGTGTCCATCGCTTCGACGCGGGCCAGCAGGGCGTCGACGTCGGGGCCGGGCAGCTGCGGCGCCGACTGCGCGGCACCGGTTCCCGATCCGTCCTGGCCGGCGTCGGCGGCGGCAGCGCCGGCGGCCGCCGGACCGAGGACCAGGGCGGCACAGACCAGGGGGGAGACCAGGAGGCCGCGGGAGGCTAGGGCGCGCATGGGGTTTTCCTTTCGGACTGCTGTCTTTCGCCCACCCTCGAAAGCCCCGCCGGGCGCCGCAACCGGTGTCCGGGCCCACGCTCCGGCCGCCCCCTGCCGCCCGGACCACCCTCACCAGCCGGTTTTCCTCGCCACTTGACCGTTTCCGGTGCCGTCGGACGGTTGGCCCGTCGGAGTGCCCACGGCCCTCGCCCGGAGCCGGGCCGCACATGCGAAGAGCCCCGCCTCCGACGGATCGGAGGCGGGGCTCTTCGGACGGAGCGCCGGGCAGGCCTTGCACCTGCATCTCCCCACAGGAAGCGGGGCGTCTTTCCTTGGACCACCGACGCATCGCGCGATCTCCGGATACGGAGTGCCGCACGCGTGACCGACCCTAGCCGGATCGTGGTGTTCACGCCAAATCAGAGGCGGCAGCGCTACGCCTCCGGGACCCGCTCCAGGTCGTGCAGCCACGCCTTGGCCGAGCCGTCCGACGGGGCGCGCCAGTCGCCGCGGGGCGAGAGGGAGCCGCCCGCCGAGACCTTCGGGCCGTTGGGCATCGCCGAGCGCTTGAACTGGGCGAAGGCGAAGAACCGGCGGCAGAAGTAGTCGAGCCAGTGCCGGATCGCGGCCAGGTCGTACTCCTTGCGGTCGGACTCGGGGAAGCCGGGCGGCCAGGCGCCCGCCTCCCGGTCGTGCCACGCGTGCCAGGCCAGGAAGGCGATCTTCGACGGCCGGAACCCGTGCCGCAGCACCTGGTAGAGGGTGAAGTCGTGCAGCGCGTACGGGCCGATCTTCGACTCCGTGGACTGCAGTTCCTCGCCCGGCACCAGCTCGGGGCTGATCTCCGTGTCGAGGATGGCGGTGAGCGTCTCCCCGGTCTCCGGGTCGAACTGCTCACTGCTGACGACCCAGCGGATCAGGTGCTGGATCAGCGTCTTCGGCACACCGGAGTTGACGTTGTAGTGGCTCATCTGGTCGCCGACACCGTAGGTGCACCAGCCCAGCGCCAGCTCCGAGAGGTCACCGGTGCCCAGCACGATGCCGCCGCGCTGGTTGGCGAGCCGGAACAGGTAGTCGGTGCGCAGACCGGCCTGCACGTTCTCGAAGGTCACGTCGTACACCGGCTCGTCGGCCGCGAACGGGTGGCCCATCTCCTTGAGCATGAGACGCGCGGTCGGCGTGATGTCCAGCTCGGCCGCGGTCACGCCGAGCGAGTTCATCAGCCGGTGGGCGTTGCCCTTGGTGTGCTCGCCGGTGGCGAAGCCGGGCAGCGTGAAGGCCAGGATGTCGGTGCGGGGGCGGCCCATCCGGTCCATCGCACGGGCCGCGACGATCAGCGCGTGCGTGGAGTCGAGGCCGCCGGACACCCCGATGACCACCTTCGGGCCGCCGATCGCGGTCAGCCGCTGCTGCAACGCCGCGACCTGGATGTTGTACGCCTCGTAGCAGTCCAGGGCGAGACGTGCGGGGTCGGCGGGCACGAACGGGAAGCGTTCGACGCGGCGGCGCAGGCCGAGGTCGGCGGCGGGCGGGTCGAGCCGGAACGGGACGGTCCTGAAGTCACCGGTACGGGCCGCGTGCGTCCGCCGGTTGTCGTCGAACGAGCCCATCCGGGCCCGCTCCTGGCGCAGCAGGTCGAGGTCCACGTCGGCCACCGCGTACTGGTCGTCCAGGGGGAACCGGTCGGTCTCGGCGAGCAGCGCGCCGTTCTCGTAGATCATGGTCTGGCCGTCCCAGGACAGGTCCGTGGACGACTCGCCGAGCCCGGCCGCCGCGTACACGTAGGCGGCCAGGCAGCGCTGCGACGCCGAGCGGCACAGCAGCTTGCGGTCCTCCGCGCGGCCGACCGTGATCGGGCTGCCCGAGAGGTTCACCAGCACGGTCGCGCCGGCCAGCGCGGCCTCCGCGCTCGGCGGCACCGGCACCCACATGTCCTCGCACACCTCGGCGTGCAGGACCAGACCCGGCACGTCCTCGGCGTCGAACAGCAGGTCCACGCCGAACGGCACGGACGCGCCGCCGACCCGGATGGTGCCGCCCCGCTCGTCGTCGCCCGAGGCGATCTGGCGGCGCTCGTAGAACTCCCGGTAGTTCGGCGGGTACGACTTCGGCGCCACCCCGAGGATCCGGCCGCGGTGCACGAACACCGCGCAGTTGTAGATCCGGTTGCGGTGGCGCAGCGGCGCACCGACGACGAGGACCGGCAGCAGCCCGGCCGAGCCGGCCGCCACCGTCGCCAGGGCGTCCTCGACCTGGTCGAGCACCACGTCCTGGAGCAGCAGGTCCTCGATCGAGTAGCCGGTCAGGCCCAGCTCGGGGAAGACGGCCACGGCGACCCCGTCCTCGGCGCAGCGGCGGGCCTGGCGCAGGACCGCCTCGGCGTTGGCGCGCGGGTCGGCGATGACGGTGTGGCCGGTGCACGCGGCGACCCGCGCGAAGCCGTGCTCATAGATCGACCAGAAGTTCAACGGGGGCTTCCTCGGGAGAGACGGACACGGTGCGGATGCCGGAGGGAAGGCGTCGCCGCGGACGGGCACCCTCTCCTTCGACGGTCCGGCGAACCTCCTGCACCAAGAAGCATAGATCGGCGGTGATCAGTGCTGACCAGGAGATTCATCTCGCCGGGCGGCCCGCCCGCCCGCCTGCCCACCGCGCATGGCAGGCGTGGGTGTCGGGCCCTTGGCCGGACCGGTCAGGAACGGAGAAGCGCTGGTGTTCCACCTCGGGCTAGCGTGGCGGCCGTCGACGGAGGTCGCGCGCAGCGGATGGAGACGGGTTTGAGCATGGCCGGTAGGACCGAGACGCACGTGGCGGACAGCCACGACCTGATCCGTGTGCACGGAGCGCGCGAGAACAACCTCAAGGACGTCAGCATCGAGATCCCGAAGCGCCGGCTGACGGTCTTCACCGGGGTCTCGGGTTCGGGCAAGAGCTCGCTGGTCTTCGACACGATCGCCGCCGAGTCGCAGCGGCTGATCAACGAGACCTACCCCGCCTTCGTCCAGGGCTTCATGCCCAACCTGGCCCGCCCCGAGGTCGACGTCCTCGACGGACTGACCACCGCGATCATCGTCGACCAGCAGCGGATGGGCGGCGACCCCCGTTCCACCGTCGGCACCGCCACCGACGCCAACGCGCTGCTGCGCATCCTCTTCAGCCGCCTCGGCACGCCGCACATCGGCTCGCCCAAGGCGTTCTCCTTCAACGTCGCCTCGATCAGCGGGGCCGGCGCCGTCACCGTCGAACGCGCGGGCCGGCAGGTCAAGGAACGGCGCAGCTTCAGCATCACCGGCGGCATGTGCCCGCGCTGCGAGGGCCGCGGCGCCGTCACGGACCTGGACCTCGGGCAGCTCTTCGACGAGACCAAGTCCCTCGACGAGGGCGCGATCACCGTCCCCGGCTACAAGGGCGGCGGCTGGAACTCCCGCCTGTACGCCGAGTCCGGTTTCTTCCCCCCGGACAAGCCGATCAAGAAGTTCACGAAGAAGGAGCTTCACGACTTCCTGTACCGCGAGGCGACCCGGATGAAGATCGCGGGCATCAACATGACCTACGAGGGGCTGGTCCCGCGCATCCAGAAGTCGATGCTCTCCAAGGACAAGGAGTCGATGCAGCCGCACATCCGCGAGTTCGTGGAGCGTGCGGTCACCTTCGCCACCTGCCCGGACTGCGACGGAACCCGGCTGAACGAGGGCGCCCGCTCCTCGAAGATCGCCGGGATCAGCATCGCCGACGCCTGCGCGATGCAGATCAGCGACCTGGCCGCGTGGGTCGAGGGCCTCGACGAGCCGTCGGTGGCGCCGCTGCTGAGAACCCTCCACGACACCCTGGCGTCGTTCGTGGAGATCGGCCTCGGCTACCTCTCCCTGGACCGGCCGGCGGGCACCCTGTCCGGCGGCGAGGCGCAGCGCACCAAGATGATCAGGCACCTCGGCTCCTCGCTCACCGACGCCACCTACGTCTTCGACGAGCCCACCACCGGCCTGCACCCGCACGACATCCAGCGCATGAACGGCCTGCTGCTCCGGCTGCGCGACAAGGGCAACACCGTGCTGGTCGTGGAGCACAAGCCGGAGGTCATCGCGATCGCCGACCACGTCGTCGACCTCGGACCCGGTGCAGGCGCGGGCGGCGGCACGGTCTGCTTCGAGGGCACCGTCGAGGGCCTGCGCACCTCCGGTACGGTCACGGGCCGCCACATCGACGACCGGGCCGCCCTCAAGGACGGCGTCCGCACGCCGACCGGGGCGCTGGAGATCCGGGGCGCGAGCACCCACAACCTCCAGGGCGTCGACGTCGACGTCCCGCTCGGGGTCCTGACCGTCATCACCGGGGTCGCGGGATCCGGCAAGAGTTCGCTGGTGCACGGCTCGATCCCGGCCGGTGCCGGGGTGGTCTCCGTGGACCAGGGCGCCATCCGCGGGTCCCGGCGCAGCAACCCGGCGACGTACACCGGACTGCTGGAGCCGATCCGCAAGGCCTTCGCCAAGGAGAACGGCGTCAAGCCGGCCCTGTTCAGCCCCAACTCCGACGGCGCCTGCCCCACCTGCAACGGCGCCGGGGTCGTCTACACCGACCTGGCGATGATGGCCGGCGTGGCCACCACCTGCGAGACCTGCGACGGAAAGCGGTTCGAGCGGTCGGTGCTCGACTACCGGCTGCACGGCCGTGACATCAGCGAGGTGCTGGCCCTGTCGGTGAACGAGGCCGTGGAGTTCTTCTCGGCCGAGGAGGCGAACGTCCCGGCCGCCCAGCGGATCGCCCGGCGGCTCCAGGACGTCGGCCTCGGCTACCTCACCGTCGGCCAGCCGCTCACCACGCTGTCCGGCGGCGAGCGCCAGCGCCTCAAGCTCGCCACGCACATGGCCGACAAGGGCGGCGTCTACGTCCTGGACGAGCCGACCGCGGGCCTCCACCTCGCCGACGTGGAGCAGCTCCTCGGCCTGCTCGACCGGCTGGTCGACTCCGGCAAGTCCGTCATCGTCGTCGAGCACCACCAGGCGGTCATGGCCCACGCCGACTGGATCATCGACCTCGGGCCGGGCGCCGGGCACGACGGCGGACGGATCGTCTTCGAGGGCACCCCGGCCGATCTGGTCGCCGCCCGCGAGACCCTCACCGCCGAGCACCTCGCCGAGTACGTCGGAGCCTGACGTCCGGAGCGCGCCGCCCGGCGCGGCACCCGTCCTCGGACGGTTCCGGCGCCGGGCGGCAGCGGTGTCCGACCATGCCGTGAGCCGCCTCCAGGAGGCCGGCCACGTCGGGCGGCGCGAGGCCCCGGGCAACCGCCGTAACCCGTTCGCGCCGCCGCCGGGCGACGGCGTCCGCCCGCGCCCGAGGGCGGCGGAGCGACGGGGCCGCCGCGGACCCGGAGGTCCGGCGACGGCCCCGGGCCAGGAACGCGGTCAGTCCTGGTCCTGGACCTCCGGGGCGAGCAGGATCGCGGTGTGGGTGCGGTGCGCGACGGCGTCGCTGACCCGCGGGTCGAACAGCGCCTGCGCGGCGCTGCGGTGGTGCGGGCTCAGCACGATGAGGTCGGCGCCGAACTCCTCGGCGGTCTCCGAGATGGCGGCCGCGACCTGCGTGGTCAGGCCCCGCAGGAGGGTGCCCTCGGCCTTGACGCCGGTGTCCCGGAGGGCGGTGAGCGCCTCGTCGAGAACGGCCTGGGCCTCGGCGTCCTCCTCCAGCGGGACGATCGCCGCGACGGACGCGGCGGAGGCGATGACGTGCACGACGCGGACCTCGGCGTTCGCGAGCTTCGCCAGGTCGCCGGCCAGCCGTACGGCGGACAGGCGCGCGGGGCTGGGATCGACGGCGACGAGGATGCGCTGGAACACGGACACGGTTCTTCCCCTTTCGGGGTGCGGAAGGTCCTCTCGGAGGTCTGGGACGCCGGTGGCCGGCGTGACGGCTCGGCGCGTCCGGCGCCGAACGAGTTCTTCCGTCCCCATGGTGTGATCATCTCACCACTCGTCGGCGGCCGGCACGGGGGTCCATGTAACACCCACTGAACTGCCGGCGGCCGGCCGGTGCCGCCCGGTCCGCCGGCGTCGCGGTCAGGCCGTGGTGAGGCCGATGGCGCGGTCCAGGGCCTCGGGATGCAGCACCCGGTTGATGCCTTCGAGCAGGTAATAGTCGGCGTAGGGGAGGGACACCTCGATGCCGTCCTCGGCGGGGCGGTTGCGGGTGCACCGGGCGACGACGGCGTCCGCCCGGCTGGAGGCCCTGGTCAGACAGGTCTCCGCGAGCGCGGTCAGCATCCGCAGCGCGGTCGTGCGGTACTTCTCCCGGCCGGTCGCGGCGGCCAGGTCGAGGAGCCCGCAGGCCGTCACGGCTCCGGCGGACGCGTCCTTGATGTCGTAGGGGTGCTGCGGCGCCCGGTAGTCCCAGACGGGCACGTGATCAGGGGTGAGCACGCCGATGGCGTAGTCGGCGAGCCGCGTCGCGGTGGTGAGGAACCGGGCGTCGGCGGTACGGCGGTAGAGGGTGGTGAAGCCGTAGATCCCCCACGCCTGCCCGCGTGACCAGCAGGAGGTCGCGCTGTAGCCCTGCACGGTGTTGGGGCCGATGGGCGCGCCGGTGGCCGGGTCGAGGTCCCAGACGTGCGGGGTGGAGCCGTCGGCGCGCGGGAAGAGACGCTGGGCCGTCTCGGCGTGCGCGACGGCGATGTCGCGGTAGGAGGGGTCGCCGGTCTGCTCGGTGGCGAAGACGAGCAGGTCGAGGTTCATCATCGTGTCGATGATGATGCGCCCGGCGTTGGCGGATTCGTCGAGCGCGCCCCAGGCGCGCAGGAACCGGCCGCGCGGGTTGTAGCGCCGGCTGAGCGAGCCGGCCGCCTGGACGGCGCCGGCGCGCCACTCGTCGTCTCCGGTCAGGCGCCAGGCGGTGACCCAGGACGGAGTGAAGAGGAAGCCGAGGTCGTGGGTGGTGGTGTCGGTGCGGCGGGGCGCGAGTTCGCGGGCGGAGTCGAGGGCGAGGGCGCGGAACCGGTCGTCCCCGGTGTGCAGCCAGCACATCCACAGTGTGCCGGGCCAGAACCCGCCGACCCAGTCGCCGTTCTGGGAGTAGGTCCACTTCTCGAACTTGGTCGAGACGGGGAAACCGGTGACGCCCGGTGCCACCGCGCGGACCTTCTCGGCCGCGTAGTCGGCGGCGGCCCTGAGGATCCGCGTGGTGGCGGCCGGCACGCGCCCGGCCTCGGCGTACGCGGGCAGCGGGGCGGCGGCGAAGGCGGCCGTGGCGCCGCCTGCGGTGGCCAGCACGGCCCGGCGGGAGATGGACATGACTGCCTGCCTCTCCAACTCGACTGTGGTGCACGGAAGTTGAAGGAGTGTGGCATGCCGGTCCGGAGCGTGTACACCCATGTGCCTGATGTTCACATGGGTGAACAAGTGCCCCCGGAGGACCCCTGCCAGTGGCTGAGTCAGTCCGGGCCGGGCCGGGTCGCCGCCGCCGTGCGGACTGCCGGCGGTGCACGGCCGCCAGGGGGGGGGGGGGGCGCGGCAGGTGCGAGTCCGCGTGGCGGTCCGCCGTCGTCGAGTGGCGGCGAGCCACCGCAGTGGCGACGATGCAGCCAGGAGCCTGACAACAGGAGCCCCTTGTCGCCCGTGATCGACCGATGCAAGCTGCCGCCCCGCCGACAGCCGGCCCACCGCCCGAGGAGGCACCCAGATGTCCAGGCCGCCGCTGCCCCCCGGGGCCCAGGAGTTCCTGCGCCGCCCCAACCCGGCCGTCATGGCCACCCTGCGCTCGGACGGAACCCCGGTGTCCGCCGCCACCTGGTACCTCTGGGTGGACGGCCGTGTCCTGATCAGCCTGGACGAAGGCCGGGTCCGCCTGAAGCACCTGCGCCGCGACCCGCGCGTGACGCTCACCGTGCTCGACGGCGCCGACTGGTACACCCATGTCACCGTCGTCGGCCGGGCGGTCGAGCTGATCGAGGACCGGGGGCTGGCCGACATCGACCGCATCGCCGTCCAGTACACGGGCAGGCCGTATCCCGACCGGGTCCGCACCCGCTTCAGCGCCTGGATCGAGGTCGACCGCTGGCACGGATGGGGCACCCACCGCGACAGCGACCAGGCCTTCACCGCCTGACCGGCGCACGGCGGACACACGACGTCCCGTGCGCGGAGCGGCTGGAGGGGCCGATCGCACAGCAGAGGGAGGAACACCGATGCAAGCCCTCACCGTCACCGACCGCGACGCCGGGACCCGCGGGTTGGCACTCACCGACCTGCCGTATCCGCACGCGGCCGAGAACGACGTCGTCGTGCGGGTGCATGCCGCCGGATTCACCCGGGGCGAGCTCGCCTGGCCCGGAACGTGGACGGACCGCGCCGGGCGCGACCGGACACCCAGCGTGCCGGGGCACGAGGTCTCCGGCGTGGTGGCGGAACTCGGCTACGGGACCACCGGACTCACGGTCGGTCAGCGCGTTTTTGGCCTGACCGACTGGGCCCGCGACGGTTCGCTGGCCGAGTACGTCGCCGTGGAGGCCCGCAACCTCGCCCCGCTGCCCGCGGACATCGACCACACGGTGGCGGCCGTGCTGCCGATCTCCGGACTGACCGCCTGGCAGGGCCTGTTCGACCACGCCCGGATCGCCACCGGGCAGACCGTCCTGGTGCACGGTGCCGCGGGAGGTGTGGGCTCGCTCGCGGTGCAGCTGGCGCGGGAGGCCGGAACCCGGGTGATCGGCACCGGCCGGGCCGCCGACCGGGACACCGTCCTCGCGCTCGGCGCGCACACGTTCCTCGACCTCGACACGGACCGGCCCGGCGACGCGGGCGAGGTCGACGTGGTGTTCGACGTGATCGGCGGTGACGTCCTGGACCGTTCCGCCGCGCTGGTCCGGGCGGGTGGCACGCTCGTCTCGATCGCGGAGCCGCCCAGGGTCCGGCCCGAGTCGGGCCGGGCGGTGTTCTTCGTCGTGGAACCCGACCGGGCCCGCCTGGCGGACCTGGCCCAGCGGCTCGGGGACGGACGGCTGCGGGTACGGGTCGGGGCGGTCCGGTCGCTGGCCGAGGCGGTCGACGCCTTCGCCCCGCGAGAGCGCGTCGCAGGCCGGACCGTCATCCGGGTCGCCGACGACGGCTGAACCCGGCCGAGGGGCGCGGTTGGACCAACGCCGTTCCGCCGTAGGGCTCACATATCCGGTACGACAGGTGGGTCATCGTCTTTCCGTCCCGGCGCGTTCCTAGCGTGGCGACGCCAGGCGGGACCGGCCACGCGGCCGTCCCGCTCTCGTCCGACCACGAAAGGAGTGGGCGTGAACGCTCGCTTCGGCAGGAAGCGCACAGGGGCACTCGGGGCGACGGCCCTGCTGGCGCTGGCCGCCTCGATCCTCCCGGGACCGGCGTCCGCCGCCCCCGCCCGCAAGACGGTGAGCGGCGACCACTGGGGCGTCATCACCCGCAACACCATCGGTTCCCCCGTCGCGGCGCTGCGCAGCGGTCCGTTCGGCCCGATCGGCGTACACGGCTCCCAGGCGGGGCCGCCCTACGGCGAGGGGAGCCTCGGGCTGGCGGTGGCGGACCGCTCCACCTCGCTGACCCCGCCCGCGGAGAAGGCATCCTTCGGCAACGAGGTCGACTTCTACGGGAACCGGGTGCTCGGCCTGGACCGGGTCGGCTTCCACGTCTTCCAGACCGGCGAGAACGTCGCGTACGGCGGCGCCGGGAACATGCCGAACCTCACGTTCGAGATCAACCCGAACCTCGCCGCGGCGCCCGGCACCACGTACGCGTCGATGGTGTGGACACCGGCCCCCTCCCCGACGGTGGGCCGGTGGAGCCCCTACCTCGACGCCACCACGACCGGTTCCTGGCACCTGACCGGCGCCGCGGGGACCGCGACCGGCTGCACCCTGAGCACCCCGTGCTCCTTCGCGGGTCTGAAGGCCGCGCTGAACGACGGCGGCCCGGAGCCGACCGCCTACTCCGTCGCGGTGGCCAAGGGCCGGGACTACATGTGGATCGGTGCCGTCGACGGCCTGCGGATCAACCGGACCGTCTACGACTTCGAGGCCGACGGGGTCAGAGCGCGCAAGATCGGCTGAGCGCGCGGCCGGCGGGGCGGCAGCGGCGGCGGACCCGCCCGGCGCCCCGCCCCTCTCGACCGAGCGGGTGCCTTCCGGCGCGCCGGGCGGCGCGTGTGGAGCGCGGGCCCCGGGCACGGCCTAGCCTCGGCGGCGACGAACCCATGGACGGCCGAGGTCTGGAGTCGCGGTGATCACCCATCCAAGTTTCACCGTGGAACCCTGGTGCCTGCGGGAGAGCGAGCTGAACCTGGACCTGCTCGCCCAGAGCGAGTCGGTGTTCGCCCTCTCCAACGGGCACATCGGATGGCGCGGCAACCTGGACGAGGGCGAACCCCACGGACTGCCCGGCGCCTACCTCAACGGCGTGTTCGAGCGGCATCCGCTGCCGTACGCGGAGGCCGGCTACGGGTATCCCGAGTCCGGCCAGACGATGATCAACATCACCGACGGCAAGATCATCCGGCTGCTGGTCGACGACCACCCGTGCGACCTGCGCTACGGGCGGCTGCTGGAGCACGAGCGGGTGCTGGACTTCCGCACCGGCGTGCTCAGCCGTACCGCCCGCTGGATGTCGCCCGGCGGCCGGACCGTGCGCATCACCTCACGGCGGCTGGTGTCCTTCACCCAGCGCGCGGTGGCCGCGATCGTGTACGAGGTCGAGCCCGAGGACGGACCGGCCACGGTGGCCGTCCAGTCGGAACTCGTCGCCAACGAACAACTGCCGAACCTCCAGGGCGATCCGCGGGTCGCCGCGGCCATCGAGTCGCCGCTGACGCCGGAGGAGAGCTTCGCCCAGGGCACCCGGCTGCGGCTGCTGCACTGCACCGACCGCAGCGCACTGCGGGTGGGAGCGGCCGCCGACCACATCGTCGAAGGCCCGGACAGCACCCGCTGGACCGCGCAGAGCGAACCCGATGTCAGCCGCCTGACGGTGACCGCCGACCTGACCCCCGGACAGCCCCTGCGGCTGTTCAAGTTCGTGGCCTACGGCTGGTCGGGCGAGCGCTCCCAGTCCGCCGTGCGCGACCAGGTGGACGGCGCGGTGGCGGCCGCGGTCAGCGCCGGCTGGGACGGCCTGGTGGCGGACCAGCGCGCCTATCTCGACGAGTTCTGGGCCGGAGCGGACGTCGAGGTGGAGGGCGACGCGCAGATCCAGCAGGCCGTGCGGTTCGCGCTCTTCCACGTGCTCCAGGCGGCCGCCCGCGGCGAGAACCGGGCGATCCCCGCCAAGGGACTGACCGGCACCGGGTACGACGGACACTCCTTCTGGGACACCGAGTCCTACGTGCTGCCGGTCCTCACGTTCACCGCGCCGGAGGCCGTCGCGTCGGCGCTGCGCTGGCGGCACCGGATGCTGCCGGCGGCGCGGGAACGCGCCCGCGAGCTGAACCTGGCGGGCGCGATGTTCCCGTGGCGGACGATCGACGGCTCGGAGTCGTCCGCCTACTGGCCGGCCGGGACCGCCGCCTTCCACATCAACGCGGACATCGCCATGGCCGGCGTCCGCTACGTCCTGGTCACCGGGGACGTGGAGTTCGAACGCAACGAGGGCCTTGACCTCCTCGTGGACACCGCCCGGCTGTGGCGCCGCCTCGGCCACCACGACGCCGACGGCGTCTTCCACATCGACGGCGTCACCGGACCCGACGAGTACAGCGCGATCGCGCGGGACAACCTGTACACCAATCTGATGGCCCGCCAGAACCTGCGGGCCGCCGCCGACGTGGCCGCCCGCTATCCGGACCGGGCCGAGGAACTCGGCGTCGACGACGAGGAGACCGCCGGCTGGCGCGAGGCCGCGGCCCGCATGGCACAGCCGTACAACGAGACCCTCGGTGTGCACGAGCAGTCGGCCGGGTTCACCACCTTCCAGCACTGGGACTTCGACGCCACCCCGCCCGAGAACTACCCCCTCCTCCTGCACTACCCCTACTTCGACCTGTACCGCAAGCAGGTGGTGAAACAGGCCGACGTGGTCCTGGCGATGCTGGAGTGCCCGTACGCCTTCACCGACGACGAGAAGGTGCGCAACTTCGCCTACTACGAGGCGCTGACCGTCCGTGACTCCTCCCTGTCGGCGTGCTGCCAGGCGGTGCTCGCGGCCGAGACCGGACACCTGCGGCTGGCCTACGCCTACCTCACCGAGGCCGCGCTGATGGACCTCGACGACCTGGAGCACAACACCCGCGACGGGCTGCACATCGCGTCCCTCGCCGGGACCTGGCTCGCGCTGGTCGGCGGCTTCGGCGGCCTGCGGCGGCACCTCGACGACGAGGGGAAGCCGGGTCTGCTCGGGTTCGCTCCCCGGCTGCCCGAGGCGCTGTCCAGGATCGCCTTCACCGTGCAGACGCGCGGGCGGCGGCTGAAGGTCGACGTCGAACGGGACCGGGCGCGCTACCGGCTGGTGGAGGGTGAACCGCTGACCGTGCTGCACTTCGGGCAGCCGGTGACCGTGACCGTCGACAAGCCCGTGGACCGGGAGGTCACGCCCTGCTCCGTGCGCCCCGAGCCCCAGCAGCCGCACGGCCGCCGTCCGGAGGGCCTGCCGAGCGAGGACGAGCCGCGCGAGGAGACACAGGACTGACCGCGGTCCGCGGGGCGGCCGGTCCTCGGCGCGGACCACGGGGCACCCCCGCCGGGCGTGCCGGGTCAGAGGCCGGTGAGCCAGGCGGTGGTGTCCTGGGGGCGGCGGAAGCGGAGGGTGCGCAGCGGCGCGAAGCGCGGGTCGTGGAGCCGGCGCTCGATCTCGCGGGCCCGGGGCGCGTACTGCGACCAGGCCCACCACGCGGGGTGGTCGCGGTGCAGCCAGCCCGCCCACGTCTCTAGGTTGCCGCCGAAGACGACCTCGCGGGTGATGGTGCGGCGCAGGGACCGGCGCAGGACGCGCGGCATGATGTGGCGTCGACGGTAGTCCAGCCAGATCACCGTGTCGGCCCGGTCCCAGAGCAGGTCCCTGACCTCGGGGTAACCGAGCGAGTCGATGATCCAGCGCCGCCCGTCGGTGAGGCGGGCGACGTCCTCGGCCAGACGGGCGTTGGTCGCCCACTGCGGACCGTTGTAGTACAGGGCGTCCATCTCGTGGTACGGCACACCCAGGCGGCCGCTCAGCGCGCGCGCCAGCGTGGACTTGCCCGCGCCGGTCACACCCACCACCAAGATCCGTTCCACCTCCGCACCCTACCTGGCGGCCGACGGCACCCCTACCCGGTGGTCCGGCGGCCGCGGCGGACCCCGCCCGTGCCGCCGCGGCTCGCCGCCGGGCCGGGAACGAAGTTTTCGGGGTGATGTCGATCCGGCCGCGTCCCGTTCGACATCAGGGTGTGCGGCGGCCTGCCGCACGACGACGTGACAGGACCTGACGAGGAGACACGTGGAACAACTACTGAAGGTCATGAACTTCTGCGTTTCGAGCGACGGGGTCGCCGCCGGCGAGCACCAGACCCTGGAGCGCCCCTTCGGCCTCGACGGCGCCGAGAGACTGTTCTCCTGGGCGGGCGCCACGGCGAGCTGGCCCATGCGCGCGGATCCCGGCGGGAGCCGGGGCCTGGACGACTACTTCACCCGCGACTTCGCCCGCAACATCGGCGCCGAGATCATGGGCCGCAACAAGTTCGGGCCCCAGCGCGGGCCGTGGCCGGACCTCGAATGGCAGGGCTGGTGGGAGGAGGAGCCGCCGTTCCACACGCCGGTGTTCGTCATGACCCACCACGGGCGTCCGTCGCTCACGCTGTCCGACACCACGTTCCACTTCGTCGACGGCGACGCGGCCACGGTCCTCGCCCAGGCGCGGGAGGCCGCGCAGGGCAAGGACGTCCGGCTCGGCGGCGGAGTCTCCACGATCCGGCAGTTCCTGGAAGCCGACCTGGTCGACACCCTGCACGTGGCCGTCTCGCCGGTGAAATTCGGAACCGGTCTGCGGCTCTGGGAGTCCCCGGAGGAACTCCTCGACCGCTTCCACCTGGAGGTCGTACCCAGCCGGAGCGGCGTGACGCACCACCTGTTCTGGCGCAGGTGACACGAGGCCCGCACGGGTGGGCCGTGACCGGGTGGAGGGCGTCCGGCGGCCGGACGCTCTCCGGGGCGGCGCCGTACTCCGACGGCTGAGAGCGCCCTGCCCGGCGCGGCCGGGGAAACCCGTCGCCGGGTCCCTCCGTCGGAAGCCGAGCGGACCGTCGGTGCGTTCCCGTACGGGCGCGCCGCCGACCCGCGCCGGGCCGTCGCCCCGGCCGTGCCGGGCCCCTCAGGCGAACCGGCACGGTGAGGGTGAGGACCTCACCTTCCTCATCGCCTGCCGGGAATCACCGGTCGCCTGTCCCCGCGCCGAGGGCGGCCGGCGTTCGGTTCAGGCCGCGGGGCCGAAGTAGTGGCCCTTGTCCAGGTCCTCCAGGAGCCCCGGGTGGGAGGGCCGCCAGTCGAGCAGTTCGCGGGTGGCCGTGCTGGAGGCCGGGCTGTCCATGCCGATGAGGCCGCCCAGCCAGGTGAAGTGCGCGGGAGCGTCGGCGGGCGGGACGGAGACGACCGGCACGCCCAGATGGCGGCCGATCACCTCGGCGACGTCACGGATCGCGATGCCCTCCTCGCCCGCGCCGTGCAGGACCGAACCGGCCGGTGCCTTCTCCACGGCCAGCCGGAACAGCCGGCCGATGTCGAGGCGGTGCGCGGCGGGCCACCGGTTCGCGCCGTCGCCGACGTAACCGGAGGCGCCCCGCTCCCGGGCGATCCCGACCAGCGCCGCCATGAATCCCCTGTCGCCCTCGCCGTGGCAGGTGGGCGCGAGCCGTACCACCGAGGAGCGCACGCCACGCGAGGCCCGTTCCAGGACCGCCATCGCGGTGGCCTGCCGCTCGGAGACCGGTGAGTCGTCCAGCGCCGGCATGTCCCGCTCGGTGGCCGTCCGTCCCGGGGCCAGGCCGAGCAGCCCCGAGGCGAGCACGAAGGGCCGGTCCGAACCGGCCAGCACCTCGCCGAACGCGTCCGCCGCCCGGCGGTCCGCCTCGGCCGCCCCGCGGAAGTCGCCGCTGAAGGCGATGTCGTGCTTGAAAGCCAGATGGATCACGCCGTCGGACGCGGCGGCCGCCGCGCGCAGCACGTCGAGATCGTCGACGGTGCCCCGGACGACCTCGGCCCCGGCGCCGGTGAGCGCCGCCGCGGAGGCGTCCGAGCGGGCCAGACCGACCACCTGGTGCCCGGCGTCGAGCAGTTCGGGCACGACGGCGGAACCGAGCCAGCCGGAGGCACCCGTCACAAAAACACGCATGGGAGAACCCTCAAAGTCGATGACAGTGACTGACATCGACCGTAGCACTCGATGTCAGTCACTGTCATCACGTAGGATTCCGCCATGGGCAGATGGGAGCCGAACGCGCGCGAGCGCCTGGCGGAAGCGGCGTTGCAGCTCTACGGGGAGCAGGGGTACGAGCGGACGACCGTCGCGCAGATCGCCCGGCAGGCGGGCCTCACCGAACGGACCTTCTTCCGGCACTACGCCGACAAGCGCGAGGTCCTCTTCGCGGGCTCCCCGCTGCAGGACCTGTTCGTGACCGCCGTCGCGCAGGCGCCGCCCGCCGCGCCACTGCCCGACGTGCTCGGTGCCGGACTGGAGGCGGCGGCCACGCTGTTCGCCGGCCGTCACGCGTACGTCCTGCGCCGCCAGGCCGTGGTCGCCGCCCACGCCGAACTCAGGGAACGCGAACTGATCAAGCTCGCCACGCTGGTGGCGGCCCTGGCCGAGGCGCTGCGCGGTCGCGGTCTGCCGGAGCCCACCGCGACCCTGGCGGCCGAGGCCGCGGTGGCCGTCTTCAAGGTCGGCTTCGCGCGGTGGATCACGGCGGCCGAGGAGACCGACATGGTGCCTCTGCTGCGCGAACTGCTGGACGAACTCGGCAGGATCACCGCAAGTACCTGAGGGTCCGCGGTCGGGACACGGTCAGAACGCGGTCAGAAAGCGGTCAGCGTCAGCGTGAAGCCCGTCGGCGCCGTGTCCTGGACGTAGGAGGCGAAGTCCGCCACGTCGTCGAAGGCGAACCCGTAGGCCTTGCCGTCCTCGGTCGCCGCGTGGATCGCCTGCGCGTAGTGGTTGGTCGTGCCGCCCTGGTAGAAGGAGGCGGAGTCGGTGGCCGGCTGGTCGGTGGCGGTGAGCAGCGTCGACCGGTTGAAGCCGGCGCCGAGCACCGCCGCGACGGGTCCGGTGGTGCCGTCGTTGGGCGCGGCCAGGGCGCCGTCGCAGAACAGCACGTCGCGGGTGGACGGCCTCGCGAAGGACACCGGCGCGGGCCCGTCGAAGACGAACCGGTCGGCTCGCACCCGTCCGGTGAACGTCCCCGCGTTCGTGGTGATCCTGAGATCCCTGCCGGTGAAGGTGGTCCACACCTCGTCGATGTACGGGTCGAAGTAGCTCGGCGAGAAGAGGCCCGCGTCCAGACCGTGCCCCGGCGCGATGATCCGGGTGTCGTCCACGACCAGCTTCGCGAACTCCTCGACCCCGCGCACGGCCGCGAAGGCCGCCGCCCGGCCGCCCGGCCGCAGTGTCCCCGTCGTCTGGTCCTTCTCGCCGGTGAGCCGGATGCTCATCGGCACGCTGAACATGTCGACCATCGTGGTGTTGCAGAACATCCCGGACGCGTTGTGCGTGAACTCGGCGCAGTCGTGCAGCACTTCGTGGCTGGGGTCCGACTCGACCCACCCGGCCGGGTACTGGAGGGCCGGGTTGCCCGCGCCGTCGGTCACGGCCTTGAACTTGAGCTTGTCACCGAGCGCCACGTAGATGCGGCCTGACATGTAGGGCAGGGACAGCGCGGTGTCGCCGCTGCCTGAGAGCGGGATGGCGTAGTCGGTGAAACCGTCGGCGCCGTTGTCGGACAGCGCGACCGGCGCGAGCTGCCCGTCGGGCGTGAGCCGGACCTGCTTGCCGTCCAGGTTGCCGACGACGTACAGGTGCACGGACGCGTTGTCGAACGACCCGGTGCGGTTGACGACGGTGACGGGGAGCGCGCCGGAGGCGGCCGCGGTGCCGCCCGTGGCCTGGTCCGCGAGCGCGTGCGGGGCGACGGCCGCGACCGCCGGAGCCGCGACGGCCACGCCCCCGAGGGCGATGAGCATCTTGCGGCGGGTGAGGTCGCGCTGGTGACGGGGCATGTGCGGGGCTCCTCGGGTGTGGGGGCGGGGTACCGGAGGGTGCGGTCCGTCTGAGGGCACGGACACGCGCGCCGGTCGTCGGGGAACCTCCCGTGAGAGCGCTCTCACGATCGCGTCGCGCCCCACCGGTGAGCCCCGACCATAGCCCCGCCGGTTGCTCCCGCCAACCGGAACGTGAAGTGCCCAAATGGCCCTGAGCTGCGTGTACTTGATGAAGTGCAGGCAGTCCAGGGACGCTTAAGGCGTCTTTAAAACGCTGTTAAGCAAGGAAGCCGGGGAGCGGCCCTGCCGTGAACGCGCCGCGTGCCCGCCCGGCTTCGGGCGGTGCGCCACGCGGCTCCTCAGTCCGCGGTCCTGCCGAGGACCACGTCGTCGGCGCGGACCGTGCCCACCAGTCCCGCCGAGGTGACCTCCAGCGCGGTCACCTCCACCGGGCCGGGGCCGGGCTGCCGCGCCGACCGCTCGCGCAACGCCTCCTCGACAGCGGTGGCGACCCCCGCGGGCGCGGGCCGCCCCAGGACGCGGGCGTCCACGAGCTCGAACGCCGTCCGGCCGTCCTGGAGCGACGGCCGGACCGTGACCGTGCCCAGGCCGCCCCCCACCGAGATCACCAGGGTGCCGTGCGCCGGGTCGGCGGTGACCCCGGAGACAGCCGGGCCCCGCGCGTCCCGCTCCAGGGACCGTGCGACGGCGTCGGCCGGCACCGTGATCTCGCCGCGCAGCCGTCCGACGCGCGGCGCGCCGCGCACCACCACGTCCGTCAGCCGGAGGTCCACCGAGGCCCCGTCGATCCGGCCGATCCGGGCGTCCGAGCCCGTGACCCGCACCCGGTCGAACCGGCCCCGGGCCAGCCCCAGCAGCGCGGACCCGCCTAGATGCACCTGGTTGACGCCGATCCGGGCCCGCAGCCGGCCGGAGATCCGCCCGTCGACCACCCCGCGCGCGACGAGTTCCCCGGTGGTGGCGAGCAGCGCCGCCACGGCCACGGCGGACACCAGGAGCCGTCGGCCGCGCGGACGCCGGCGCGGCCCGGGTGCAGGGGACCGCCCCGGGTTCGCCCCGCGGACGGGCCGTGAGGCCGTACCGCCCGTGCGAGCCGTCACCGGATCACCGGCCCCGACGGCACGGCAGCGTCCGTGCGCTCCGCCGGGCCCCGCGAACCCTCCGGATCCAGGCGTGGCAGCAGCCGGTCCAGCCATCGCGGGATCCACCAGTTCGCCTCGCCGAGCAGGTACATGGCGGCCGGTACCAGCAACAGCCGTACCACGGTGGCGTCCAGGACCACGCTGACGCCCAGCCCCAGCGCCAGCATCTTGATGACGACACTGGTCGACAGCAGGAAGGCGAGGAACACGCTGGTCATGATCAGCGCGGCACAGGTGATGACCCGCGCGGTACCGGCCAGCCCGACGGCCACACTGCGGTGGTGTCGCGCGTCTCCAGCCAGGTCTCCCGCACCCGGGACAGCAGGAAGATCTCGTAGTCCATGGACAGACCGAAGACGATCGCGAACATCATCATCGGCACGTACGACTCCACCGGTACGGCCTCGTCGATGCCGAACAGCCGTGTGCCCCAGCCCCATGGGAAGACCGCGACCACCACACCGAAGGAGGCGGTGATCGACAGCAGGTTCAGCACCGCGGCCTTGAGTGCCACCAGCGGGCTGCGGAACACCGCGAGGAGCAGCACGAAGGCGGCCGCGACGACGACACCGACGACCACGGGCAGCCGGTCGGCCAGGATGTCCCGGAAGTCCTGCTGGGCGGCGGTGGTTCCGGTCAGGTAGCCGGTGGCGCCCTCGGCGGACAGGACGCCGGGCAGCACGTCGTCCTCCAGCCGGTGCACCAGGGCGGTGGTCGCCCGCGCCTGCGGCCCGGTGTCCGGCGTGACCGTCGACACGAGCAGCGCGCCGTCCGCGGTGGCCGTCGGCGGCGTGACGGCGGCCACCCCGGGGGTGGCGGTGAGCGCGTCGCGCAGGGCGCGGGCCAGCGCGTCGCGCCGCGCGCCGGTCGTGCGGTGGTCCTTGTCGAGGGTGACGACCACGGTCAGCGGTCCGTCGGCACCCGGCCCGAAGCCCTCCGCGACCAGGTCGTAGGCGCGCCGCTCGGTGTACGACACCGGCGAGGCACCCGCGTCGACGTGCCCGAGCCGCAGCGCGGCGGCGGGCGCGCCGAGCACGCCCAGCACCACGAGGCCCAGCAGCAGGAACGTCCACGGGCGCCGGCGGACCGTCGCGGCCCAACGGTGCCATATGTCGTCGCTGTCATCGGGTTCGTCCACAGGGCTGCGGACGTGCCAGCGGTCGATCCGCCGCCCGGCAAGCCCCAGCAGCGCCGGGGTCAGCGTGAGCGCGGCCAGCGCGCCGACCAGCACGGTGGTGCCGGCGGCGACACCGAGCATGCCGATGAAATCCACCCCGGAGGCGAAGAGTCCGGCGAGTGCCGCGGTGACGGTCAGCGCGGCCACCAGCACGGCCCGCCCGCTGGTGGCGACGGTCCGCGCCGCCGCCTCGACGGGCCCCTCGGCGGAGTGCAGCAGCTTGCGGTGCCGGGTGACGAGGAACAGGGAGTAGTCCAGGCCGACGCCCAGCCCCATCATCGTCGCCAGCGTCGGCGAGGCCGCCGCGAACGCGTATCCGGCCGCCAGCAGCCCGAGGACACTCAGCCCGGCGAGCAGCCCGACGACCGCGGTGAGCAGCGGGAAACCGGCCGCCGCCACGCTCCCGAAGCCGAGCAGGAGGACCAGCACCGCCGTTCCGATGCCGATGGCCTCCGACGCCCGGTCCGCCGCGGCCGGGCGGGCCAGCTGGCCGAGCGGGCCGCCGTACTCCACGGTGACGTCGTCGGCCCGCAGCGCGCGCACGGCGGTGTCGACCCGGCCGACGTACGTCTTCGCGAACTGCGCGGGGTTCTCCCGGAACCGGACGGTGTAGTAGCCGGTGCCGCCGTCGTCCGTGACCGCGCCCGCCGTGTCGAGCGGTGTCGCGACCGAGATCACGTTGGGCAGCGTGGCGAGCCGCCGCCCGGTCGCCGCCAGCGTGTCGCGGTGCGTGGCGAGCGGTCCGGCGTCGGAGCGCACGACGATCTGCGCGGCCACTCCGCGCGAGCCCGCCGCGCCGTGGGCGTTCAGCAGGTCGGAGCCGGTGCGGGACGGGGTGCCGGACAGGTCGAAGTCGTCGGCGTAGGAGCCGCCCCAGGCGCGGTCGGCGGCCACCGCGGCGAGCAGCACGAGGAGCCACACACCGATCACCCGCCAGGGGCGGCGGGCGCAGGCACGGCCCAGGCCGTACAGCAGGCCGCGCCCGGGCGGCCCGGCGTCCTTCACGGGTGTCACGGTGGTCGGGGTGAGTCGCATGCCTGCTTCCCGAGGTCGAGGAGGGGCGCCGGCCGCGACCGGGCCGTGGAGCGGCGCACGCCGACCCCGCACCCGGCCGCGGGCAGGCCGCCCTGGAGTGGGCCCGATCATCACCCGCCGAGCACGAGAGGATCATTGGCCCGGTGTTAGGGGACTGTTAGGGCGCTCCGGCGGACCCGGCCGGGGCGGCGGCCCGCCGTCCGCGCTGCTTAGGATCGCTGCGGGCCCGGACGTGCGGGTCAGGCGACCGAGCGGCGGACGGAGGCGGGCATGAACACCGGCGGCGGACTCGTGCTGATCGTCGAGGACGATCCGAACATCGCCGCACTCCAGGAGCTGTACCTGGCCCGCAACGGCTTCGACACCCGCGTGGAGACCGACGGCCTGCGCGGCTTCGAGGCCGTCGTCCGCCTCCGCCCGGTGGCCGTGGTGCTCGACGTGGCCCTGCCCGGACTGGACGGCGTGACCTTCTGCCGGCGGCTGCGGGACCGCGACGACTGGACCCCCGTCCTGATGGTCACCGCGCGCGCCGACGAGGCGGACCGCATCCTCGGCCTGGAACTCGGCGCCGACGACTACATCACGAAACCCTTCTCCCCGGGCGAGCTCGTCGCCCGGGTGAACACCGTGCTGCGCCGCGGGAAGGGCGCGCCCGGCGGCCGTACGCACGTGGCCGGCGCCCTGCGCGTCGACACGGCCCGCCGCACCGTGCACCGGGACGGCACGGAGATCGAACTGACCGCGACCGAGTTCAACCTGCTCGTCCACCTCCTGGACCGGCGCGGTCGTGTCTTCACCCGGCGCGAGCTGCTGGCGCGGGTGTGGGGCGAGGAGTCGGCGTACCGCGATCCGCGCGTGGTCGACGTCTACGTGTCCCAGCTGCGCGGCAAACTCGGCGAGGCGAGCCCGATCCGCACGGTGCGCGGGGTGGGGTACGGCGCCACGGACCCGGCCGGATGACCAGGTCCCGCGCCACCGGCCGGACACGCCGCAGGACGGGCCTGGCCGGCGAACTCGTCCTGCTGGCCGGAGCCGTGACCACGGTCGCCGTCCTGCTGACCGGCCTGGTCGCCTGGCACACCCTGCGGGGCACCGCCGAGGCCCAGGAACGCGACCAGCTCGCCCGGCAGGCCAGGGTGCTCAGCCGGGTGCCCGCCCTGTCGGCCCTCCTGTACGAGGGGGAGCAGCGGATCGCGGGCGCCAACGGCGTCGAGATCGCCGTCGTCGACGCGGCGGGTGTCGTCAGCGGTCCCGCGGCACCCGCGCTCGGCACCCCGCAACGGGACGTGCTGCTGTCCGGCAGGACCCTGGCGTCGACCGGTGAACTCCAGGGCACCGAGGTGCTCGTCGAGGGCGTCCCGGCCCGCCGGGGCGGCGCGGTGGTTCTCACCAGGCCGCTCACCGACGTCGACGCGGCGGCCGCCCGGATGCGCCGGGACCTGCTCCTCCCGCTCGGCGCGGGACTGGCGGGCGCGGTCGCGGCCGGCGTCCTGCTGGCCCGGCGCCTGGCCCGGCCGCTCGGGCACGCCGTGAACGTCGCCGCCCGGCTCGCCGCGGGACAACGAGGCGTGACCGATCCCGACCCGGCGGCGGCGCCCGGACCCGCCGAGGCGGTCGAACTCGGCCGCGCCCTCGGCGTCCTCGACGCGGCGCTGGCGCACGGGGAGCGCCGGCAGCGGGACTTCCTGCTGTCCGTGTCGCACGAGATCCGCACCCCGCTGACCAGCGTCCTCGGCTACGCGGAAGCCCTCGCCGACGACGTGGTGCCGGCCGCGCGGCTGCCCGGGGCGGCGCGCGTCCTGCAGGCCGAGGCCCGGCGCCTCGACCGCTTCCTCGCCGACCTCCTCGACCTGGCGGCGCTCGAAGCCGACGACTTCCGGCTCGACCTGACCGACACCGACCTCGATGTGCTCGTGGGCGAGGCCGCGGCGGTCTGGCGGGAGCGGTGCGCGCGGCACGACGTGGAGTTCCGGCTGGAGCGTGCCGGGCGGCCCGTGCCGGTGCGCACCGACGGCTTCCGGGTCCGGCAGCTGACGGACTGCCTGCTCGCCAACGCCCTGCGGCTCACTCCGGCGGGCGCTCCCGTCGTGCTCGCCCTCCGGGTGCGCGACGACGGCGCCGAGATCGAAGTGCGCGACGGAGGGCCGGGCCTGACGCAGGACGACCTGCCCGTGGTGTTCGAACGCGGTGCCCTGCACGAGCGGTACCGGGGGCTGCGTCCGGTCGGCACCGGTCTCGGCCTCGCCATCGCGCACCGCCTGGCGACCCGGCTGGACGGCACCCTGACCGCCCGGGCCCGGGGCCCGGAGGGCGGCGCGGTGTTCACGCTCGGCCTGCCGACGGCCGGGAAGCCGTGACCGGACCGGCTCCGCCGGGTCTTGCGCGGGACCCGGAGCCCCTCGAAGGGCCCGTCCGCTCACGGACGGGCCCTTCTCCGTGCCGGTCGCACCCGCCATGGCGGTGGCACGGCACAGCGGCCGCGCCGCGCGCGGGCGGTCAGCCGCGTCCGGTGCGCGGCAGGACCTGGACCGTCTCGCCGACGGCACGCTCGCCGGTGGCGTCCGACGCGACGTTGACGAGGCTGCCGTCGACGGCCATGGCGCTGGAGCCGCCGCCGTCCAGGCTGAGCGCCTGCACCGCGCCGAGCGAGCGCATGAACCGGGCGGCCTCGGCGAGCGTGCAGCCCTCGCTGACACCGGGCTGCCGGCCGTCGACGGTGACCGGGAGCAGCCGGCCGCGAGCGTCGACGCCCGCCGGGGTGCGCGGCTGGCGCACGTGGGACCAGGCGAAACCGAAGGAGAGGTCGAGCGGGTCGAGGGTGCCCTCGGTGGCGGCGTCGATGTGGATCCGCCCGTCTTCGACCAGGGTCGGGGCCGCGCTGACGACGCTGTCGTCGGGACCGAGCCGGACCTGGTCGCCCGAGGCGTCCCGGACCGTCTTCCGCAGTGTCGGCCGGCTGCCCGCCCCGGCGTGCCCGGCGAGCCGGGCGGCCGCGCTCCCGGTGCCCTGGAGGACCGAGCCGCCGGCGGGCATGGAGCCGCCCCGGTCACCGCGGCAGACGACGACTCCGCGCCGTCGAGGACCACCTGGACACCCGCGCCCGTCGGCAGCGGCGCCCTGAACGCGGAGGTGAATCTCACCAGGTCGTCCGCGAGGGAGCAACCGCCTACCGCAGGCTGTACTCCTCGCAGCGGCGCCGGCCGGCGGGAGAACGCCTGCTCCGCGCCCAGGAGCTGGGCCAGATCCGTACCGGCACCGACGTGCAGATCCTCGTCGACCAGCTCTGGGGAGCCGTCTGCCACCGCCTGCTCATCCCCGACGAGCCCGTCACCGACGACTTCGCCGCGGGGCTCGTCGGCAACCTGCTGTACGGAGTCGGCCCGAGGTGGTCCGCCGCCGGTGGGTCAGGCGGTCGCGGCGGCGGAGTCCGGCGACAGGTGCTCGTGGACGGCCCGCCAGCCGCCGCCGGTGCGGTGGAAGACGACGGTCTCGCGCTCGCGGACCGTCTCCTCCCCGGCGTGCGTGGCCACCCGGGTGGTCACCGCGTGCGTGAACACGGCGGTGTCGCCGAGGAGCTGCACCCGCCGGTCAGCCGACTCGCAGGCCAGGACCCGGAAGCCGTCCTCCTCGCTCCATTTCCGCCACAGGGCCCGGTACTCGTCGGTGGAGTCCAGCCGCCGGTCGGCGGTGTGGAAGACGAAGCTGGCGTCGGCCGAGAAGGCGTCGAAGTAGTCCTCCGTACGGCCTCCGGCGAACGCGGCGACGAGGGCGTCGGCCGCCGCGAGGACGGCGTCGTGGTCGTTCGTCATGGCTGCGGCTCCGTGATCTTGGCGACGGCGCGTACGGGTGCGCCGTCCGCGCCGGGCAGGTGCAGGGGAAAGAGGCTGACGTGCACGTCGTGGCCGGCCCGCCGGGCGTCGAGGACCTCGGCCAGGTTGGTGAGGTTCTCGGCGATGACGGCGTCGGCGCGGCACAGCACGCGGTGCGCGGGCAGCGTCTCGCCGGGAGTGGGATCGACGCTCAGCGCGTCGATGCCGACGGTGCGCACACCACGGGCGACCAGCAGCTCGGCCGCCTCCTCGGTGAGGTACGGGTGGCCGTGGTAGGCGTCGGTGCCCCAGTGCGCGGACCAGCCGGTCGCGATCAGCACGATCCGGCCCTCCGGGACGCCGGCGAACCGGTCCGCGCCGATCGCCGTCCGGGGCGCCAGGCCCCGGACGTCCACGACGTGCGCGGCGCCGTCGAAGCGGTCCAGCGGCAGCTGGTCCAGCGCGGACAGCCCGTCCTCGATGTGGGAGGGGGCGTCCACGTGGGTGCCGGACTGCGAACCCATCCGCACGTGGAGGACGTTGACGCCGTCCTCGGCGGCGGTGAGCGCGGGACGGATGTCCACCTCCGGGTCACCGGGGTAGACGGGCATGCCGGTGCGCAGCGGCACGGACAGGTCGATCAGGCGCATCCGCTCACACCTCCGCCGGCTCGGGGGCGGCGACCGGCGCGCCGTCGGCCGAGGTGATCGGCGGCACCGGAGTGTCGACGGCGCGCACCAGCCGCGGGCCCTCGGGACCGAAGACGGCGCGCGGCTCCGGGAAGAGCCACAGCAGCGCCAGGTAGCTCACCGCGGCCAGGCCGAGACCGACCGGCAGTGAGATGTCCACGCCGCCCGCGAGGTCGCCCAGGGTGCCGACGAACTGACCGGGCAGGTTGACGAACTGCACGGCCAGCAGGGCCGAGGCCAGCCAGGCGGCCATGCCGCGCCAGTTCCAGCCGTGCGTGAACCAGTACCGTCCGCCCCGCTGGCGGCGGTTGAAGACCTGCAGCGAGTCCGGGTCGTACCAGCCGCGGCGGGTGAGGAAGCCCAGGGTCATGATGACCATCCACGGCGCGGTGCAGACGATGATCAGCGTCGCGAAGGTGGAGATGGACTGGGTGAGGTTCGCGGCGAACCGGCCGACGAAGATGAAGGAGATCGACAGGACGCCGATGAACACGGTGGCCTGCACCCGGCCGAACCGCGGGAACACGCTGGCGAAGTCCAGGCCGGTGCCGTAGAGCGAGGTGGTGCCGGTGGACATGCCGCCGATCAGCGCCAGCAGGCACACCGGCAGGAAGTACCAGGAGGGCGAGACCGCCAGCAGACCGCCGACGTAGTCCGGGGCGCTCGGGTCGAGGAAGTTCCCCGCCTTCGCGGCGATGATCGAGGCGGTCGCCAGGCCGAAGAAGAACGGCAGGATCGTCGCGATCTGGGAGAGGAAGGCCGCGCCCATCACCCGGCGGCGCGGGGTGTCGGCGGGGATGTAGCGCGCCCAGTCGCCGAGGAAGGCACCGAAGGAGACCGGGTTGGAGAGCACGATCAGCGCCGAGCCGATGAACGCCGGCCAGAAGCCGGGCGTGCTCAGCGAGTGGAAGCTGCCCTGGTAGCCGGCGTCGAAGTCGCCGCCGAACGCGAAGAGGCCGAGGACGAAGAGCAGCGAGGCGGCGGCGACCGCGATCTTGTTCACGAAGAGCATGAACCGGAAGCCGTAGACGCACACCGTCAGCACGAGTGCCGCGAACAGCCCGTACGCGAGCGCGTACACCCCCTCGTTGGTCGGCAGGTGGAACATCCGGTGCGCGCCGCCCACGAGGGCGTCGCCGGAGGACCACACGGAGATCGAGAAGAACGCGACCGCGGTCAGCAGGGAGAGGAAGGAGCCGACGACCCGGCCGTGCACGCCGAGGTGCGCGGACGAGGAGACCGAGTTGTTGGTGCCGTTCAGCGGGCCGAACACGGCCAGCGGCGCGAGGATCAGCGCGCCCACGGCCAGGCCGAGGCCGGTGGCCGCCAGGCCCTGCCAGAAGGACAGGCCGAAGAGGATGGGGAAGGCGCCGAGGACGCAGGTGGCGAAGGTGTTCGCACCGCCGAAGGCGACCCGGAACAGGTCCAGCGGGCGGGCGGTGCGGTCGGCGTCGGGGATGCGCTCGACGCCGTAGGTCTCGATCTCGGTCAGCGCCGGGGCGTCGTGCTGCTCGCCGTGGGGGCTGGTGGTCATCTGCGCTCCTCGCGGGGGACGGCGGGGTCCAGGGTCAACAGGCTGATCAGGTCGTAGGCGACATGCGACGCGGCGAAGGAGGTGATGTCCGCGTGGTCGTAGGCGGGAGCCACCTCGACGATGTCGCCGCCGACCAGATGGAGTCCCGCCAGGCCGCGAAGGATCTCCAGCAGCTCGCGCGAGGTCATGCCGCCGGCCTCGGGGGTGCCCGTGCCGGGAGCGTGTGCGGGGTCCAGGACGTCGATGTCCACGGACACGTAGAGCGGTCGGTCGCCGATGCGCTGCCGCAGGGCGTCCACGGTCTCGTCGACGCCGCGCCGCAGCACGTCGGAGGAGGTGACGATGCCGAACCCGAGGCGGCGGTCCTCCTCCAGGTCCCGCCTGCCGTACAGGGGGCCGCGGGTGCCGACGTGGCTGAGCGCCTCGGTGTCGACGATGCCCTCCTCGACGGCGCGGCGGAACGGCGTGCCGTGGGTGTACTCGGCGCCGAAGTAGGTGTCCCAGGTGTCCAGGTGCGCGTCGAAGTGGAGCACCGCGACCGGGCCGTGCCGCTCGGCGACCGCGCGCAGCAGCGGCAGCGCGATGGTGTGGTCGCCGCCGACGGTGACCAGCTTCGTACCGTCCGCCTGGAGGCGTGAGGCCTCCGCCTGGACGGTCTCGATCGCCTCGTTGATGTCGAACGGGTTCACCGGGATGTCGCCGGCGTCGGCGACCTGGGCCGTCGCGAACGGCGACACGTCCAGCGCCGGGTTGTACGGGCGCAGCAGCCGGGACGCCTCGCGCACGGCGGCCGGGGCGAACCGGGCGCCGGGCCGGTAGGAGACGCCGGTGTCGAAGGGAACGCCGACGACGGCGATGTCCGCGCGCTCCACCTCGTCCAGCCGCGGCAGCCGGGCGAAGGTCGCGGGGCCCGCGTAGCGCGGCACGCGGGAGGAGTCCACGGGTCCACGTGGCTCGGTCGTCATCCGGCACCTTCCTGTCGAACCCGGTCGGGGACGCCGGGGGTGAACGGATCCCGTACGCGGAGTGAACGGTTCCGGTAGCGGGGGATGGCTCAGTCTGCGAAGCGGCGGCCCGCGTGGTCAATTGTCGAGTCCACGAAGAACTACAGTCTCCTTGTGTCCGACCACAAAGGCCGCCCCGAGGCCACCGCCCCGTCCGTCCTCACCGTGCGCGATCTGCTGTCCTTCCCCGCGTTGCAGATGCGACTGCTCGCGGGAGCCTCAGGCCTGGGCCGTGCGGTCTCCTGGGCGCACGTCAGTGAACTGGAGGACCCCACTCCGTGGCTGGCGGGATCGGAGGTCCTCATGACCGTCGGACTCGCCGTGCCCCGGGCGGGCGAGGCCCAGCGGCGCTACCTGGAGCGGCTCGACGACGCGGGCGTGGCCGCGCTGGTCCTCAGCACCCGGCTGCGCACCCCCGCGCTGCGCCAGGCCTTCCTCGCCGCGGCGGAGGAGCGCGGCTTCCCGGTGCTTGAGGTCCCGCTGACCGTTCCCTTCGTCACCATCGCACAGGAGGTCGCCGCCGCCGTCAGCGAGAAGTCCGCCGATCGGCTCGGCGCCCAGCTCCAGGTCTTCGGAGCCCTGCGCTGGATGGCCGAGGAGAACCTCGACATCCCCGCGCTCTTCGACCGCCTGGAACAGCTCAGCGGCTACCGGATCCTCCTGTGCACCACCCAGGGCCGCCCCCTGCTGCCCGGCGTCGCCGCGCCGGAGGACCTCTCGGTGCTCCCCGCGGACCCGGACGCCCCGCCGACCGTGCCGGGCGGCTTCGTCCTCCCGGTGCTCGGCCCGGGCGGCGCGGCCGGCTGGCTGGTCGCCCTGGAGCGGTCCGGCGCCCGCCCCGCCGGACTGGCCGTCGTGCAGCACCTGGCCACCGTCGCCGCCCTGCGGCTCGCCATGCTCCGCCAGGAACGCGAGGTGCTCCGCCGCGAGGGCGCCGAGACCCTGGCCGAGATGCTCCAGGACACCCTGGACCCGGCCGGCGCCCAGCGCCGTCTGGCCCACCACGGTCTGGACGCGCAGCGGCCGGTCGTGCTCGCCGTGGTCCGCGGCACCCCGGACGAGCAGTTGGGCCTCGCCCTCTCCGACCACCCGCACCTGACCCTGCGCCGCGGCGAGGACCGGCTGGTGCTCGCCGAACCCGGCTTCACCGAGGCCCTGGCCGACCTGCCCGGCGCGGTGTGCGGAGTCAGCCGGCCCTTCGCCGTCGGCGAGCCGCTGCGGGTCGCCCGGCAGGAGGCGGAGTGGGCGGCGGGCCGGGCCGCGGAGGCCGGCCGGCCCTTCGTCCACTACGGCGAGGACGCCACCGGGCGCTGGCTGCCCGAGGACCGCCGGCTGCTGGCCGCCCTCGTCGAGCAGGTCCTCGGCGAGGTCCTGCGCTACGACCGGGCGCACGGGTCGCAGCTGCTGGTCTCCGTCCGCACCTGGATGGAACGCGACCGGCGCACCGAGGACGCCGCCGCGGCCCTGCACATCCACCCCAACACCCTCGGCTACCGGCTGCGCCGCTTCGGCGAGGTGACCGGCCGTGACCTGACCACGACCGCCGCCTTCACCGAGGTCTGGTTCGCGGTGCGCGCGGCGGCCGAACTGGGCGTGGCGGCCGAGGGACCGTAGCGCGAGAGCCGCGGCCCGGCGCGGTCACCTCACCGAACGTTCGCCGCTCGCCGGCGATGCCGCGTCGTACGACCTCGTGGTCGTCGAGCAGGAAGACGCGGACCGGGTCCCGTTCCGTGAACGTGCGTGTCGCGGCCATGACGACCGCCTGCTCCGCGGTGGCGGACAGGCCGCGGGTCCGCGCGTCACGACGATCATCGCGCGCCGGATCCGGACGCAGCAGGCCGACCGGCCCTCCCCAGGGGTGCTCAGACGTGGGTACCGGCGCCGTACGGCGCGTACAGGTCGAGCAGCCGGGTGCGCGCGCAGCACAGCCGGTGGGCCAGGACGTCACCCACCCACCGGGCGACGGCGCTGCCGAGGGCCGGATCCTCCTCGCACATCGCGCGGACGGCCGGGGCGTCGAACTCGTAGGCCCGCACCGGGGTCGTCGCCTCCGCGCCCAAGTGCCACACGTGCGGGCTGAACAGCCACGACCAGCCGACCAGTTCGTTGTGCCGGAGGGTCTCGATGACGGCCGCCCGACGGCCGGGCACGTGCAGGTCGAGGTCGACCGAGCCGGTGCGGACGATCCAGAACCGGTCGGCCCGGCCGCCCTCCTCGAACAGCCGGGTGCCCTGCGCGACGGACACCTCACGCGCGGCGGTCATGAGCCGCTCCCGGTGTCCGGCCGGCAGCGCGCGGAGGATGCCGGGCGCGGAGGTGGTGACCATGGCGTGCCTCCCGTGGGCTGCGGACATCGCACGGACAGCGTCCCGCCCGGGTCCTCTCCCGGCCATGGGCCACCCGGTCCTCCGGCGGGGCCGACCGGCCCCGTGCCCCTGCGCTCCCGACGCCCCCGGCCACGAGCGGACCGTCCGACGCCGGCCGGGGCCGGAGCACGCCACCGCCGGGGAGCGGCAGGGGCCGTCGGGCCCTCGCCCGGGACCACCGGCCCCTGCCCCGGGCCGCTTCCGCACCCCACGATGGCACCGGCCCCCGCGCGCGGACCGCCTGCCTGAGGGACCCTCACCATAGGAGGTGCAGATCATGGAGACGCGTCCGGTCCTGCCGATCGTGGTCGGCGTCGACGGGTCCGAGCCGAGCCTGCGCGCCGTCGGCTGGGCGGCGGACGAGGCCGTGCTGCGCGGGCTGCCGCTGCGTCTGGTGTACGCCTCGCTCTGGGAGCGGTACGAGGGCACCCGTCCCGCCGACGACCCGGACCGGCCGTCCGAGGAGATCATGGCCGAGGCCGTCGTGCACACCGCGGCCCGCAACGCCCGGCACCGGCAGCCCGAGGTGACGGTGTCCACCGGCGTGGTCGCCGAGGAGCCCGAGTACGCGCTGGTCCGCGAGAGCCGGGCGGCCGCCCTCCTGGTGACGGGCACCCGGGGCCGCAGCGGTCTCGCCGAGGCCCTGCTCGGCTCCGTGAGCCTCGCGCTCGCCGGCCGCGCGCACTGCCCGGTGGCCGTCGTGCGCGGCAGCCCCGAGGACCGGGCCGTGGCGCCGTCGCCGGGCCGGATCGTCGTGGGCGTCGGCGAGGACGCCGAGCAGTCGCGGGCCGTGCGCTTCGCCTGCGAGGAGGCGCGACGGCGCGGGGTGCCCCTGGACGCCGTACGGGCCTGGCGCAGCCCCGTGTACGAGACCACCGATCTCCCCAGGACCTCCGGAGAACTGGCCCGGCTGCACGAACAGGAGGCCGCGCGGGCGCTGGAGGCTGCGCTCCGCGACGTTCCCGCGGGCGTCGAGACACACCCCCGCACGGTCGAGGGCCGCGCGCGCTCCGTGCTCGCCGCCGCCTCCCGCGACGCCGCTCTCCTGGTCGTCGGCGCCCGACGCCGTCCCCGGACCTTCGGCCTCCGTCTCGGCCGGGTCGCCCACAGCGTCCTGCACCACTCGGTCTGCCCGGTCGTCGTCGTGCCCGAGCCGGAGTGACGGCGATGACCGGACGCTCAGAGGGTCGCCGCGTGGTCGGGCACGTAGCTCTGCAGATCGCGTGGCGTGCGCTGGTAGCCGGTCGACGGCGGCCGCTCGGGCAGCTCCAGCACCTGCGGCGGCACTTCGGTGTACGGCACCGACGACAGCAGGTGGGCGATCATGTTCAGCCGGGCCCGGCGCTTGTCGTCGCTCTCCACGGTGAACCAGGGCGCCTCGGAGATGTCGGTGTGCACCAGCATCTCGTCCTTGGCCCGGGAGTACGCCTCCCAGTGGGTGATCGACTCCAGGTCCATCGGCGACAGCTTCCAGCGCCGCAGCGGATCCTCCAGCCGCTTGCGGAACCGCTCCTGCTGCTCGGTGTCGCTCACCGAGAACCAGTACTTGCGCAGCAGGACGCCCGCCTCGACCAGCATCCGCTCGAAGATCGGGCACTGCCGCAGGAAGAGCTGGTGCTCCTCCTTCGTACAGAAGCCCATCACGTGCTCGACCCCGGCCCGGTTGTACCAGGACCGGTCGAAGAGCACGATCTCCCCGGCGGCCGGCAGATGCTCCACGTACCGCTGGAAGTACCACTGGGTGCGCTGGCGCTCGGTCGGCTTCGGCAGCGCCGCGATCCGGGCGACCCGCGGATTGAGGTGCTCGGTCACCCGTTTGATCGTGCCGCCCTTGCCGGCCGCGTCCCGGCCCTCGAAGACCACCACGAGCCGCGCGCCCGTCGCCCGCACCCACTCCTGCATCTTGACCAACTCGGTCTGCAGACGCAGCAGTTCCTTCTCGTACGTCTTGCGCGGCAGCTCCGCCGCCCGCTTGCCGGCCATGCCGCCTCCACCGCCCGATGACCTCTACGACTCCCGGAGTTTCCCCCATGTCCAAGGTCGACCACCAGGACGTCACCGTACTGTCCGACGACGAGCTGCGCACCCTGGACGCGCACTGGCGCGCCGCGAACTACCTCGCCGCGGCCCAGATCTACCTGATGGCCAACCCGCTGCTCACCGAGCCGCTGCGACCGGAGCACATCAAACCGCGGCTGCTCGGCCACTGGGGCACCTCACCCGGCCTGAACCTGGTCCACACCCATCTGAACCGGGTGATCAAGGCCCGCGGACTGGACGCGCTGTGCGTGTGGGGACCGGGACACGGCGGCCCGTCCGTGCTGGCCAACTCCTGGCTGGAAGGCAGCTACAGCGAGACCTACCCGGACGTGACAAGGGACGTGGCCGGGATGGAGCGGCTGTTCCGCCAGTTCTCCTTCCCGGGCGGCGTGCCCAGCCACGTGGCCCCGGAGACGCCGGGCTCCATCCACGAGGGCGGCGAACTCGGCTACTCCCTGGCGCACGCCTACGGCGCCGCCTTCGACAACCCCGGCCTGCTGGTCGCCTGCGTGATCGGCGACGGCGAGGCGGAGACCGGGCCGCTGGCCACCGCCTGGCACTCGAACAAGTTCCTCGACCCGGTCCGGGACGGCGCCGTCCTGCCGATCCTCCACCTCAACGGCTACAAGATCGCCAACCCGGCGGTCCTCGCCCGCATCCCCGAGGCCGAACTCGACGCCCTGCTGCGGGGCTACGGGCACGAGCCGATCCACGTCACGGGCGACGACCCCGCACAGGTCCACCGGGCCATGGCCGCCGCGCTCGACGACGCCCTGGACCGCATCGCGCTCGCGCAGCGCACGGCCCGCGAGGGCGACGACAGCCGCCGCGTGCACTGGCCGATGATCGTGCTGCGCACGCCCAAGGGCTGGACCGGTCCCGCCGAGGTGGACGGCGAACCCGTGGCGGGCACCTGGCGCGCCCACCAGGTCCCGCTGCCCGGCGTCCGCGAGAATCCCGCCCACCTGAGGCAGTTGGAGGAGTGGCTGCGCTCCTACCGCCCCGAGGAACTGTTCGACCAAGGCGGCCGGCCGGTCGCCGACGTGCTCGCCTGCGTCCCCGACGGCTCCCGCCGCCTGGGCGCCACCGCGCACGCCAACGGCGGCCTCCTCGTCCGCGAGCTGCCCATCGCCGACCTCGACGGGTTCGCCGTCCCGGTGGAGAAGCCCGGCACCACCCTGCACGAACCGACCCGCGTCCTCGGCGACCTGCTGGAACAGATCATGCGGGACACCCGCACCCGCCGGGACTTCCGTCTGGTGGGCCCGGACGAGACCGCGTCCAACCGGCTCCAGGCCGTCTTCGGCGCCAGCGGCAAGGCCTGGCAGGCCGAACGCCTCCCGGTCGACGAACACCTCGACCGACACGGCCGGGTGCTGGAGATCCTCTCCGAACACACCTGCCAGGGCTGGCTGGAGGGCTACCTCCTCACCGGGCGGCACGGCCTCTTCTCCTGCTACGAGGCGTTCGTGCACATCGTCGACTCGATGGTCAACCAGCACATCAAATGGCTGCGGACGTCACGCCGGCTGCCGTGGCGGGCGCCCATCGCCTCCCTCAACTACCTGCTCACCTCGCACGTATGGCGCCAGGACCACAACGGCTTCTCCCACCAGGACCCCGGCTTCGTCGACCACGTCCTCAACAAGAGCCCCGAGGTCGTCCGCGTCTACCTCCCACCGGACGCCAACACCCTCCTGTCGGTCGCCGACCACGTCCTGCGCAGCCGGGACTACGTCAACGTCGTGGTGGCCGGCAAGCAGCCCTGCTTCGACTGGCTTTCCATGGACCAGGCCCGCGCCCACTGCGCCCGCGGCGCCGGCATCTGGGACTGGGCGGGCACGGAGAACGGCGGCGCACCCGACGTCGTCCTCGCCTGCGCAGGCGACGTCCCCACCCAGGAGATCCTGGCCGCCGCCCAGCTGCTGCGCCGCCACCTGCCCCAGCTCGCCGTGCGCGTCGTCAACGTCGTCGACATGACCCGGCTGCTGCCGCGCGAGGAACACCCGCACGGGATGACCGACTTCGAGTACGACGGCCTCTTCACCTCCGACAGACCGGTGATCTTCGCCTACCACGGCTATCCCTGGCTGATCCACCGCCTCGCCTACCGGCGCGCCGGCCACCGGCACCTGCACGTGCGCGGCTACAAGGAGGCGGGCACCACCACCACTCCGTTCGACATGGTCGTCCGCAACGACCTGGACCGCTACCGCCTGGTCATGGACGTCATCGACCGTGTCCCCGGCCTCGCGGTCCGCGCCGCCGCCGTGCGCCAGCGGATGGCCGACGCCCGCACCCGCCACCACGCCTGGATCCGTGAGCACGGCACCGACCTGCCCGAGGTCGCCGACTGGAGCTGGGACGCCTGAACACCCGGGCCGGCGCGGCCCGTTCAGACCCGGCTCACGGGCTCAGGGGCGAGCGGTTCGGGCAGGTGGGCCTGGACCTCGAACACGTCGCCCAGACCGGCGGCGTGCAGGATCCTGCGGAAGCGTCCGCTGTCGGTGACCAGCAGGAGCCTGCCGTGCCGCGCCCGGACCCGGTTCAGGGCGCGGCACAGCACGCTCAGCCCCGCGCAGTCGATGAAGCTCACCCGGCTCAGGTCCAGGACGAGATCGGGGCACGGACCCGCGGTGCGCGCGTCGAGACGGGACATCAGCGGGATCGACGTCTTCAGGTCGATCTCGCCGTGCAGCGTCATCACGGTCGTCCCGTCGAGGGTGCGGACGGCGGAAGACGGCACGGGCGACGTGGGGTTCTCGGACATGGAGCGATCCAAGCGCCGCCCCCGGACGGCGCGGAAGGGCCGAACGGCCCCCGGCCCCCGGGGCCGGCCGGCCCGCCGGCCAGGGACCGTTCGGGCCGCCCCACCGCGTCCCGGCCGTCCGGGTCCGGCTCAGACCTCGCCCAAGCCGCTGTCCGCGCTCCGCAGGACCCCGGTGACCAGATCCGGGCGGACACGGATCGCCTGGTCCGTCGCCGGATCCCCCCAGGGACGCAACATCGCCCGGTAGCGGCCGAGTTCGACGGGGTCGGTCACCAGGCGGGCGTAACCCGTCACCACCACGCTCCAGCCCAGGCGGGTGTCCGGGTCGATGCTGTCGGCCTCGTAGGCGACGACGGCGCCGAGCCCCTCGCCCTGCCGGACGTACGCGCTCACGTCGGCGCCCGCGTGGGTGCGGACGACGATCTCACCCCCGTCCAGGACGTGGTCGACCGGACGGACGGCGGGCAGGGCCTGCCGGGTGAAGACGATCCTGCCCAGGGACACGCTGCCCAGCAGGCGCAGCGCCGTGGCGGCGTCGAGGTCGACGCGGCGGTGCCGGCCCGCGGCGACGGGCCGGTCGTGGTCGTGGATCATGACGGCTTCCGGAGGGCTGGCGGACTGCTCGCGGTCGGCGGGCAGGCGTGCGGAGCGACACCGCGGGGGATGGGTGCCGCGCCTGGGGCCACTGTCTCCCGGTCGCCGGGCCTTTCCCAGGGCCGATCGGCCCCGGCACGGATCCGTACGGACCCGGGACCGGCCGGAACCGGATCCCGTCCGGGCGCGGCGCACCGTGCTCCGCCCCGCCGGGCAGGCGCACCGGCGCCCGGCACGTCCGAATCCGTACCGTCGCCCGCCTTCGGCCGGTAACGTGACAAATGACTGGAGCGGCCGGTGTCACCCCGCCCGAAGTGCCCGAGGAGAACCAGGTGGGAAGCCCCGAGGAGCCCCAGCAGGCTCGCGTACGCCTGCCGCAGCTCAGGCTGGACGAGCTGCTGGAGGAACTGCAGGCGCGTCTTGACGCGGCCCGCGGCACCCGGGACCGCGTGCACAGCCTGCTGGAGGCGGTCCTCTCGGTCGGCCGGGAACTGGACCTGGAGCAGGCCCTGCACAGCATCGTGGAGGCCGCCGCGGTCCTCGTCGACGCCGAGTACGCGGCCCTCGGCGTGATCGGCCCGGACGGCAAGCGGCTGTCCGCCTTCCACACCATCGGAGTCACCGACGAGCAGATCGCCCGGATCGGGCCGTATCCGGAGGGCCACGGCATCCTCGGCGAGCTGATCCGCCGCCCCGAGCCGCTGCGCCTCGCGAAGCTCTCCGAGCACCCCGCCTCCTACGGCTTCCCGGTCGACCACCCGCCCATGGACACCTTCCTCGGCGTGCCCATCCGGGTCCGCGACCAGGTCTTCGGAAACCTGTACCTCACCGAGAAGCACGGCGGAGCGCAGTTCGACGAGGAGGACGAGTCGGTCCTCTCCACCCTGGCGGTGGCCGCGGGCGTCGCCATCGACAACGCCCGGCTCTACGAGGAGTCCCGGCTGCGGGAACGCTGGCTGCGGGCGAACGCGGAGATCACCCACAACCTGATGTCGGGCCGCGAGCCCGCCGAGGTGCTCGGCCAGATCGCCGGACGGGCCGGTGAGATCACCGGATCCGCGCTGGCCGCGGTCGGCCTGCCCATGGCCGGGACCGGGTCGCTCGCGGTGGAGATCGCCGTCGGAATGGACGCCGAGGCGCACCGAGGTCTCGTCCTGCCGCCGGAGGGCACCCTGATGGGGCGCGCGTTCGCCTCGGCCGCCCCCGCCGTCTCCGCGGACGTCTGCCACGACCCGCACGTCTCGCCGGAGCCGCCCCGCTTCCAGGGCCTGGGGCCCGCCGTGGCGGTTCCCATCGGGACCGGCGAGGGCGGGGTGCGAGGCGTGCTGCTGCTGGCGCGGGAGTCCGGCCGGCCGACGTTCACCCCGACCGAGACCGAGACCCTCCAGGCCTTCGCCGCCCAGGCCGCCGTCGCGATGGAACTGGCCCAGCGGCGGCAGGACGCCGAGGAGGTCGCGGTGCTCAAGGACCGCGACCGGATCGCCCGCGACCTGCACGACCTGGCGATCCAGCGGCTGTTCGCCACCGGCATGACCCTGCAGAGCGCGGGCCGGTTCGTCGAGCACCCCGAGGCCGCCGAGCGGGTGGCGCGCGCCGTGGACGACCTGGACGAGACCATCAGGATCATCAGGTCGACGATCTTCGGGCTGCGCATCCGCGACGGCGACGCCGGGACGGGGCTGCGGGCCCGCGCGGTGCGGGTGGCCGGGGAGGCGGCCCCGGTGCTCGGTTTCGCCCCCGGCGTGCGCATGGAGGGGCTTCTCGACACCGACGTGTCCAGGGAGATCGCAGACCACGCCGTGGCCGTGCTCTCCGAGGCCCTCACCAACATCGCCCGGCACGCCCGTGCCGACCGGGCCGACGTCATCCTGGCCACCGACGGCCGCGAACTGCGCCTGACGGTCAGGGACAACGGCACCGGCATCCCGCCCGCCGGCCGCCGCAGCGGCCTGCGCAACATGGCGGAGCGCGCCGAGCAGCTCGGCGGACGGCTGGACTGGGACTGCCCCCGCGACGGCGGGACCACGCTGGTGTGGCGGGTCCCGGTGACGCGGGACTGACTCCTCCGGGCGGCCGGGGGAGTCGGGAGCGTGGTCCGCCGCCGTTCGGGCGACGGCGGACCACGCTCCTCTCACGGGCGGCGCAGGACAGGCGGCGCGGCGCGGGGAGGCGTCCGCCGGTTCCGGCCGGGCGTCAGGAGGCGCACCCGGCCGGCGTGGCCCGCGAGGCGTCGGAGATCAACGCCCGCTGAGCCGTCCTGAGCCGTTGGACATCCGGCTTGACGACCTTCCTGTCGTACGTCAGCAGGCCGTTGAGCTCACCCTCGACGTCCGAGATCTGGGTGTACACCGCGCCGTTGCCGCCCTTGCAGGCCAGCGCGTGGACCTCGCCCAGCTTGGCCAGGTAGTCGTCGGTGTAGGCCGCCGGGTCGACGTCGACGTACGACTGCTGCACCGACCAGGCGTGACCGGGCACGGCCAGACCGAGGCCGCCGTACTCGCCGGCGACCAGGGCCCGCCGGCCGTCGGGGTGCGGTGGCAGGGCCGGACTGGGATAGCCGTGTTCGTCCATGATGTCGCCGGTGCCGCCGTCCTCGCCGAGGTTGAGCCCGGACATGGAGTTGACCAGCCGGGTCGGGTCCCAGGCCTTGGCCTGGTCGGCGACGCGGGCCATGTCGTACTGGCCCCAGCCCTCGTTGAAGGTGACCCACATGACGACCGACGGGCTGCTGTAGTGCTCGTCGATCATCTGCTTCATCTCGCGCTCGTACTCGGCGCGGGCCTGGGTGGACGGGTTCACTCCCGCGGTCATCGCCGGCATGTCCTGCCACACCATCAGGCCGAGCCGGTCGGCCCAGTAGAACCAGCGGTCGGGCTCCACCTTGATGTGCTTGCGCACCGCGTTGAAGCCCATGCTCTTGTGCATCTTCAGGTCGTACGCGAGCGCCTCGTCGGTCGGCGCGGTGTACAGGCCGTCCGGCCAGAATCCCTGGTCGAGGGTGGCCATCATGAAGACCGGCTTCCCGTTGAGCAGGGTGCGCGGAACACCGTTCACCTTCTCGACCTTCACCGACCGCATCCCGAAGTAGCTGCCTACCCGGTCGGCCCCGACGCTCACCTTCAGGTCGTAGAGGAACGGGTCGTCGGGCGACCACAGCCGCGGATCGCGGATGCGCAGGGTCAGGGGCGCCCCGCTGCGGCCGGTGACGGTGGCCACCGCGCGCTTGCCTCGGTAGGCCGTCGCCGTGACCGGCAGGCCGTCGCGGACGCCCTGCGGTTCCACGGTCAGGGTGCCGGCGTCGACGTCGGGGGTGAGCTTGAGCTGGTCGACGTGATCGGCGGCGACCGGTTCCATCCACACCGTCTGCCAGATGCCGGAGGTCGGCGTGTACCAGATGCCGCTGGGGTCCAGGCGCTGCTTGCCGACCGGCGGGTTCTCGCCGTCGGCGGCGTCGGTCGGGTCCCAGACGCCGACGATCAGCTCCTGGGTGCGGCCGGGCTTCAGGGCGTCGGTGATGTCGGCGCTGAACTTGTCGTACCCGCCCTGGTGTTCGGCCACCTCGGTGCCGTTGACGTACACCGTGGCCCGCCAGTCGACCGCCCCGAAGTTCAGCTGCAGCCGCTTGCCGGAGCCGATCTTCCAACCGGCCGGGACGGTGAAGGTGCGCCGGTACCACATCCGGTCCTCGTGCCGTTCGAGCCCGGACAGCTGCGACTCGACCGGATACGGGACGAGGATCTTCTCGCCGAGCTTCCTGCCCACCGGAGGCCGCTCTCCCGCGGTGGCGGCGGCGAACTGCCAGGTGCCGTTGAGGTTCCGCCAGGAGTCACGGGTGAGTTGGGGCCTCGGGTACTCCGGATGCGCGTTGTGCGGACCGACCTTGTCCGCCCACCGGGTGCGCAACTCGTACGTCGACTTGTTGGCCCCGCTGCTCCAGAAGGAGCCGACAACGTTGCCATCCGGACGGGTCAGACCGCCCTGGCCGTCGTAGCGCACGTCGGCGAGACCCGAGGCGGTGCCGGTCCTGTTGCCGACGACCGGCTCCTTCAGCGTGATCAGCAGCTTCCGGGGGTCGGCGGAATCCCGGCGGGCACTGCCGAGGGGCCAGGTGGCGCCGCCGATCACGGCGTCGAAGTGCTCGGCGAGCCCGGCGGGCGGCGCGCCGAGCGGTCGCGCGAATTCGAGGGCCAGCGTGCGGCCGCTCGCCAGGACGGCGGTGGAGACGGCTCCGTCGTAGTCGTAGCCGTCGGGCAGCCGGAACGCCGACTGCGGTACGGCGGTCTTGGTGCCGCCGGGCGGGGTCCAGCGCAGGTGGAGGTTGGACCCGCCGTAGTGCTCGAAGTACTCGACCTTGATGTCGTAGGCGGTGCCCGCGGTCAACTCGACGGGCTGGGCGGTCTGTTCACGGTCCCAGTCGTCCACCCAGTGGTCGATGACCAACTGGCCGCCGACCCACAGCCGGAACCCGTTGTCCCCGATCACGGAGAACGTGGTGGGCCCGGTCTTCTCCGGCACGACCTTCCCGGTCCAGCGGACGCTGACGTCGTCCGACTGGCCGGTGGCGAAGTTCAGGCGCGGCTCCAGCGTGTCGAAGTCGAGGTTCGGATCGAACCCGGTCGCCTTGAGCTTGTCGAAGTCGAAGGCGCCGGGGGCGGACTGGGTGTAGTACTCGCCCTTGAGCCCGTGGACTTCCACGGGGTCGTCCGCCGCGGTGGCGGCGGGTGCCGCGGTCAGGCCGGTGAGGCCCAGTGCCGCGGCGACCAGCAGGGCGAGGCGTGGTCCGAGAGGTCTGATGCGCACGAATCCTCCTTGGGTGAGGAAGGGTGGCGGCTCGTTGCTTCAGTCTGTACAACGTTGGAAGGAACGGCAGTTGGCATGAGAGCACGGCTCTCGGCCTCTGTCCAGGGGCATGACAATCCCCGGGGACGAGGCACTCATCGACGCTGAGGAGATCCCTTGCGGGTCAGCCTGAGGGACGTGGCGGAACGCGCGGGCGTTTCGATCAAGACCGTGTCCAACGTGGTGAACAACTATCCGCACGTCACCCCGGCCATGCGCGCCAGGGTGCAGGCGGCGATCGACGAGCTCGGCTACCGGCCCAACCTGACCGCGCGACATCTGCGCAAGGGCCGGACGGGGATCATCGCGCTCGCCGTCCCCGAACTCGGCAACCCGTACTTCGCGGAGCTGGCCGGCGCCGTGATCGACGCGGCCGCGGAGCACGAGTTCACCGTCCTGCTCGACCACACGCGGGGCGAGCGCGAGCAGGAGATCCTGGTCAGCCAGGGTTTCCGCGGCGGCGTGATCGACGGGCTGATCCTCAGCCCGCTGACCCTGGAGGCCGAGGACCTGCGGGGCAGGTCGGGAGAGGTCCCGCTGGTGCTGCTCGGCGAACGCGAGTACGGCCTGCCCTTCGACCACATCGCGATCGACAACGTGGCGGCGGCCCGGTGCGCGGTGCGCCATCTGCTGGGCCGCGGCCGCACCCGGATCGCCTACCTCGGCGTGCGCACCGACTCCGTGAACGAGCCCGCCCACCTGCGGCTGGACGGCTGGCGCACGGAACTCGCGGCGGCCGGGGTGCCGGCGCCGGACAGCCTGGTGGTGCCGGTCGGCGGCTGGGACCGCGACGACGGGGCGCGCGCGATGGCCGAGCTGCTGGACTCCGGCGTGCGTCCGGACGCCGTGTTCGCCTTCAACGACCTGATCGCGATCGGGGCGATGCGGGTGCTGCACGAGCGGGGTCTGCGGGTGCCGTGGGACGTGGCGGTGGTGGGCTTCGACGACATCGCGGAAGGGCGTTTCGGGGCCGTCACCCTGACGACGGTCTCGCCGGACAAGCAGGCCATCGCGAAGATGGCCGTCGGCTCGCTGCTGCGCAGCCTGTCGGGCCGGGAGGAGCCCGGCGGACGCGAACTGACCGCGAAGTTCGAACTCGTCGAGCGGGAGAGCACCCTGGGCCGGCGGTGACGAGATTTCGGACGGAAGGCTTTACACGGCCCTTCCAACGATGTAAAAACCTCCCCTGAACGACGAGCACGCTGAGTTGACGCAAGAGCAAGCCTCCCCGAGAGCGCTCTCAGCTCCGGGGCCGTGCCGTTTGGGGACCCCTGATGAAGCCCACCGCACTTGCCCGTCGCACCTCCGCACGAACCCTTCTCGCCGCCGGCCTGGTGGCGGGCCTCGCGCTCGCGACCGGATGCACCAAGTCCGAGGACGACGCGAGTTCCACGCCCCCCGCCTCGACACAGGACGGCGCCGGACAGGTGGTCGCCTCACCCGGCACCGCCTCCGGCCCGACCTGCACCATCGGCGCCTACGGCGGTCGCAAGACCGACCTGAAGTCCGCCACCGTCGGCTTCTCCCAGTCCGAGAAGGAGGCCAACCCCTTTCGGATCGCGGAGACCGCCTCCATCAAGGCCGAGGCCAAGGCGCAGGGCGTCAAACTGCTCACCGCCAACGCCCAGTCGCAGTTCTCCAAGCAGATCAGCGACGTCCAGGACCTCATTGCCAAGGGCGCGGACCTCCTGGTCATCGCCCCGCTCAACTCCGACGGCTGGGAACCGGTGCTGCGCACCGCGGCCGCCAGGCACATCCCGATCGTGACCATCGACCGCAAGATCAACGCGACCGCCTGCAAGGACTACGTGAGCTTCATCGGCTCCGACTTCGTCGAGCAGGGCAAGCGGGCCGCGGACCAGATGATCGCCGCGACCGGCGGCAAGGGCGAGATCGCCATCCTCCTCGGCGCGGCCGGCAACAACGTGACCACCGAGCGCACCAAGGGCTTCGAGGACCGCGTCAAGGAGAAGGCGCCCGGCCTGAAGATCGTGTTCCGCCAGACCGGCGAATTCGCCCGTGAGAAGGGCCAGTCGGTCACCGAGAACCTCATCCAGTCCAAGCCCGGCATCACCGGGATCTACGCCGAGAACGACGAGATGGGCCTCGGCGCGGTCAACGCCCTCAAGGGTGCCGGCAAGAAGCCCGGGGACGTCAAGATCGTGACCATCGACGGAACCCGCAACGCCGTCCAGGGCATCGTGGACGGCTGGATCTCCGCGGTGATCGAGTCCAACCCACGGTTCGGGCCGCTCGCCTTCCAGACCCTCGACACCTTCACCAAGGGCGAGAAGGTCGGGCAGGACATCGTCATCAAGGACAGCGCCTACGACAAGAGCAATGCCCAGGCGGACCTCGGCAAGGCCTACTGACGTGCTCTCGGTCAGCCGGCTGTCCAAGACCTTTCCCGGCGTGCGCGCGCTGTCCGACGTGGACTTCACCGCGCGCGCCGGGCAGGTGCACGCGCTCGTCGGCGAGAACGGAGCCGGCAAGTCGACGCTCATCAAGGTGCTCACCGGCGTGTACCGGCCCGACCACGGCGAGGTGACCTACGACGGCGGCCCCGTCCGCTTCACCACCCCGCTGCAGGCCCAGCGGGCGGGCATCTCCACCATCTACCAGGAGGTCAACCTCGTCCCGCTGATGAGCGTGGCCCGCAACCTGTTCCTCGGCCGCGAGCCGCTGAACCGGCTGGGCCTGATCGACTTCCGGCGCATGCACCGGGAGGCCGACGAGGCGCTGCGCGGGCTCGGCATCCGGGTCGACGTGCGCCGGCCGCTGCGCGAACTCGGCGTCGGCGCCCAGCAGATGGTCGCGCTCGCCCGCGCCGTCGCCGTCGAGGCCCGCGTGGTCATCATGGACGAACCGACCTCCTCACTCGAACCGCGCGAGGTGCAGACCCTGTTCGAGGTGATCCGCATGCTGCGCGAGCGCGGCGTCGCGGTCGTCTACGTCAGCCACCGCATGGACGAGCTGTACGAACTCTGCGACACGATCACCGTCCTGCGCGACGGCCGGGTGGTGCACACCGGTCCGCTCGCCGAACTCGGCCGGCTGAACCTGGTGGCCATGATGCTCGGCCGGGAGATCGGCGAGGTGCGCGCGGAGGGCATGACCAAGTTCTCCGGAGCGCACGACACCGAGGCCGAACCGGTCCTGACCGCAACCGACCTGACCATACGTCATCAGCTGCGGAAGGTGTCGCTGTCGGTGCGGCCCGGCGAGGTCGTGGGCCTCGGCGGACTGCTCGGCTCCGGCCGCAGCGAGACCGCGAAGGCCATCGCCGGCGCCCTGCCGACCGACTCGGGCCGGGTCGCCGTGGCCGGTGTCCCGGTACGGGCGGGCTCCACCGCGGCCGCGATCCGCGCCGGCATCAGCCTGCTGCCGGAGGACCGCAAGAGCGAGGGCATCCTGCCGGGCCTGTCGGTCCGCGAGAACATCGCGCTCGCCGCGCTGCCCGGCCTGTCCCGCTTCGGCCTCGTCGACGACGCCCGCGTCGACCGGATCGTCGAGACGTTCATGAAACGGCTCCGCATCAAGGCCGCGGGCGCGCACCAGAAGGTCGGCGAACTCTCCGGCGGCAACCAGCAGAAGGTCCTGCTGGCCCGCTGGCTCGCCCTGCACCCGAAGGTCCTGCTCCTGGACGAGCCGACCCGCGGTATCGACGTCGGGGCCAAGGCCGAGGTGCAGGCCCTCGTCGACGAACTCGCCGACGACGGTCTGGCGGTGCTGCTGATCTCCTCCGACACCGAGGAACTGATCGAGGGCAGCGACCGCGTGGTGGTCCTCAAGGACGGCGTCGTGGTCCGCGAACTGACCGGCGACGCCGTCACCGAGGGCGAGTTGATGCGTGCCATCGCCGCCGTACCCGCGGGGGATCGCGATGACTGACCTCACGCTCGCGCGCGGCGCCCTGGACCGCACCCGGCTGCTGCGGCTGCTCCAGGACTACGGCGTGTACACCGGCGTCCTGGTGCTGCTGCTGTTCAACTTCGCCTTCACCCCGCACTTCGCCTCCGCGGAGAACTTCCGCACCCAGGCCGTGCAGGTGGCGCCGGTCCTGATCGTCGCCCTGGGCATGGCGCTGGCGATCGGCACCGAGGGCGTCGATCTGTCGGTGGGTTCGGTGATGGCGCTGGCCACCTCCCTGCTCTCCCTGTATCTCGGCTACGGGCCCTGGCTCGCCCTCCTGATCGCGGTCCTCGCCGGTGCCGTGGTCGGAGTCGCCAACGGCGCGCTGATCGCGTTCGTCGGCGTTCAGCCCATCGTCGCCACCCTCGCCCTGATGGTCGCCGGACGCGGACTGGCCCTGGTCCTGCTGCCCCAGCTCAAGGACGTGCACGACCCGGGCCTCGCGGCGCTCGGCTCCGGCGCGGTCCTCGGCGTGCCCTACCTGGTCCTCATCGCCGCGGCGCTCGCGCTGCTGGTCACGTTCGTGATGCGCCGCACCACGTTCGGGCGGCAGGTGCTGGCCGTCGGCGACAGCCGTCCGGCGGCCCGGCTCGCCGGACTCCCGGTACGCCGGGTCCTGGTCGTGGTCTACGTCTGCTCCGGCGCCCTCGCCGCGGTCGCGGGCGTGCTGGCCACCGCCCGCCTCGCCGCGAGCGACCCCACCTCCCTCGGCACCCTGATGGAGTTGTCGGCCATCACCGCAGTGGTCGTCGGCGGCACCCCGCTCAGCGGCGGACGGGTGCGCATCGGCGGCACCGTCGCGGGTGCCGTGCTCATCCAATTGCTCACCACCACCCTCATCAAGCACGACCTGCCGCCGTCGTGGACCCAGATCGCCCAGGCCGTGGTGATCGTCCTCGCCGTCTACGCGGCCCGGGAGCGAGGCGGGAGATGACCACACAGACCGAAGAGTCCGGTATGCCGGGCGAGACCGTGAACGGCACGGACGCCGGTCCCCGGCGCATGAACCGCTCCGAGCGGCTGAGCGGGCTCGCGCAGCAGCACGGCGCCCTGGTCACCCTCGTGATCGCCATGGCCGTGGCGTCGCTGAGCTTCGACACGTTCCTGACGGGCGACAACCTGGAGAACATGGCGCTGTCCTCGGCGTTCCTCGCCGTGGTCGCCCTCGGCATGACGTTCGTGATCGTCACCGGCGGCATCGACCTGTCGGTGGGCTCGCTGTTCGCCCTCGGCGGTGTGCTCGCCGCCTGGGGGTCGCAGTACGGCACGGCCGTCGCCCTGCTGCTGCCCCTGGCCGGCTGCGGACTGATCGGCCTGCTCAACGGAGTGCTGATCGCCCGCGTCGGGCTGCCGCCGTTCATCGTCACGCTGGCGGCGATGCTGGGCGCCCGCGGCATCCTGCTGGCCATCACCGACGAGGGCTCGACGACGTACCTCGTCGACAAGGACTCCTTCTTCGCCACCCTCGGACAGGCTTCCCTGGGCGGCATCGGAGTGCCCGTGTGGATCACCGTGGCGCTGTTCGTCGTCGGCGCCGTCGTGCTGCGCGGGACCAGGTTCGGGCAGTACGTCTACGCGGTCGGCGGCAACGAGGACGCGGGCGCCCTGATGGGCGCGCCGGTGGCCCGTACGAAGATCTCCGTCTACACGCTCTGCGGCCTGTGCGCCGGACTGGCCGGCGCGCTGAACGCGGCCTGGCTGCTGTCCGGAGTGACGATCCTCGGCAGCGGGATGGAGCTGGAGGCCATCTCCGCCGTCGTCATCGGCGGAACCCTGCTCAGCGGCGGCTCCGGATTCATCAGCGGCTCCCTGGTCGGCGTGCTGCTGCTGAAGGTCATCCAGAACGTGATCAACCAGATCGGCTCGCTCGACTCCGCCTACCAGCAGGTCGTCAGCGGGGCGTTCCTGGCCGTGGTGGTGGTCGCCCAGACCTGGCTCGGCCGGAGAAGGAGAGTGCTCTGAAGCCCTCCCCGCCGGGCCCCCGGAGCTGCCGTCCCGTGCGGACGACCGGGGCACGGGGACCGGCGGACCTCGGCGCGGTCGGCGCGCCGAGGTCCGCCACCGGTCACCGCTCCGCGCCGTCCAGGGCCGGCGGCTCCGGCTTCACCTCGGGGGCGGGCTCGGCGCCGGTGACGATACGGCGGATCGTCTCCAACGGCAGCTTCGGTGAACCGTCCGTGCAGAGCAGGCCGTTGGTCTCCTGGGCGGTGTCCATGAACTGCGTGTAGCAGAAGCCCGCGACGATCGGGCTCGTGTGCAGCACCCCGAAGATGTCGCCGAGCAGAGCGGCGTACTGCGTGTCCGACGTGGTCCGCGTGTAGGAGAACTCGTCCTCCTCGGCGCCCACCGACAGGCCGCCGAACTCGGTCACCATCAGGGGGACTTCGCCGGTGCGGTAGCGCTCCGTCTGCCGCGCGTCGAGGGAGAGGGTCCGGCCGGCCGGACCCGGCGAGGCCAGCAGCGCCTCGAACCCGGCGGCGTCGCCGTAGCGGCGGGTGAGCAGTGCGGGGTCGGACGCGTAGTCGTGCACGCCCATGATGTCGCTGTCGGTGTGCTCCCAGCCCTCGTTGGACATGACCGGGCGGGTCGGGTCCAGGGCGCGGGTGAGGTTCGCGAGCGCGACCGTGTAGGCCCGCTGGGCCGGGTCGTTCGCGATGTCGGAGCAGCCCCAGCTCTCGTTGACCGGCACCCAGGTGACGATCGAGGGGTGGCTGCGGTCCCGCCGCACCAGGTCCAGCCACTCGCGGGTCAGCAGTTCCACGGCCTCGGTGCCGTACTCGTAGGCGGCCCCCGTCTCGCCCCACACCAGCAGGCCGAGCCGGTCGGCCCAGTACAGGAAGCGGGGGTCCTCGGCCTTCTGGTGGATCCGGACCGCGTTGAAGCCCATGGCCTTGATCAGCTCGACCTCGCGGCGCAGTGCGGCGGTGCCGGAGTTCGCGATCAGGGTGTCGGGGCGGTAGCCCTGGTTGAGGACCGAACGTACGTAGTAGGGCCGGTCGTTGAGCAGGAAGGCGCCTCGGCCGACACCGGCGCTGCGCAGGCCGACGTAGCTGTCGACGGTGTCCAGCACCTCCGAGGTGGCCGCGTCGCGGACCGTCACCCGGGCGTCGAGCAGGGTGGGCCGCTCGGGGCTCCACAGCAGGTCCTCGCGGTCGATCCCGTTGCGCAGGGCGGGGACGGCGAGGTCGACGCGGCCGCGCGGGGTACGGACGGCCGTGGTCGATCCGGCGAGCACCGCGCCGTCGTGGCTCAGCTCGATCTGAACGCTCACCGGGCCTGACGGCGCCGCGGCCAGGGTGATCTCGGCCGTGACACCGCGCGCCGGATCGGGGATCCAGGCCAGGTCGGTGACGTGCTGAGCGCCGACGGTCTCGGTCCACACGGTCTGCCAGATGCCGGTGGTCCGCTCGTACCAGACCGCGTGCGGGCGGTCCTGCCAGTCCTGCTTGCCGCGCGGCTGCGCCAGGTCGGCCGGGTCGTCCTCGGCACGGACGACGAGCACGTGCTCCTCGGCCCCCGGGCGCAGCGCGTCGGTGACGTCGGCGGTGAACGGCGTCTGGCCGCCCACGTGTTCGGCGACCAGCCGGCCGTCGAGCCAGACCTTCGCGCGGTGGTCGACGGCTCCGAAGTGCACGAGCGCCCGGTCGCCGCCGCCGACGGCGAGGATCCCGTGCGGGATGCGGCGGCGGTACCAGACCACCGCGTGGGCGGCGGTCTCGCCGATGCCGGAGGCGGGGGCCTCGGGCGGGAACGGGACGGTGATCTCGCGGTCGAACCCGTCCGTGGACGCGTCGGAGAACCACGCGTCGCGCTCGCCCACGCGGGAGTCGTCGTACCCGAACTCCCAGACGCCGTCGAGGCTGTGCCACAGCTCTCGCCGCAGGATCGGCCTCGGATACGTCCCGTCCTGCTCGCTCGCCTTCACGGACCCTCCTCCTGCCTTTTCCGGAATTCCCGGCACAGGCGTTTCTACGATCGAAGCCCTGCCATCATGAGTGATCGTTTGCATCGATGCAAGGCCCTCGTGAGATGCGACGATGGGCCGGGACCTCCCGGTGCGGCAGACTCGGAGGGCCCGCCGGGCGCCCCATCGAGGCCCCGGCAGGCTCCGAGTGCCGACACGACGGGAAGGAGGTCCCAGTGGCCAAGGTGCGCATGCGGGACGTGGCCGAGCACGCCGGAGTGTCGGTGCGGACGGTGTCGAACGTGGTCAACGGCTTCTCCCACGTCAGCCCCGACACCCGCGCCAAGGTGCAGCGCTCGCTCGACGAGCTGGGCTACCGCATGGACTACCTCGCGCGCGGCCTGCGTTCGGGCCGTACCGGCTTCATCGCGCTCGCCGTGCCGTTCCTCGCCGAGCCCTACTTCGCCGAACTCGCCCAGGCCGTGATCAGGGCCGCAGGCCGGCGTGACATCACGGTGCTCGTCGAGTCGACGGCGGGCGACAGTGCGGTGGAGCGGCGGATCATCGAGGGCGGTCTGACCAACGTCGCCGACGGCGTGCTGCTGAGCGCGCTGACCCTGCCGGCCGGTGACATCGCCGCGAAGAAGCCGGACTTTCCGCTGGTCATGCTGGGCGAGCACAGTGTCGGCGACCAGTTCCCGCGGGTCGGCATCGACAACGTGGCGGCCGCCCGGACGGCCGTCGAGCACCTGCTGGAGCAGGGCTGCCGCCGGATCGTCGCGCTCGGCCGCAACGGCAGCGAGAACGGCCGCCAGCGCACCGAGGGCTACGAGCAGGCGATGTCGGCGGCCCGGGTGCGGCGGGTGAACTGGCTGGTCGTGCCCGTCGAGGACTGGACCAGGGAGCAGGGCTACATCGCCGTGCGCGAGCTGCTGGAGGGCGACGGCCCGCTGCCCGACGCCGTCTTCGCCTTCAACGACGCGCTCGCCGTCGGAGCGCTGCGGGCCCTGGACGCCTTTGGGGTGCGGGTGCCCGAGGACGTCGCGGTCGTCGGCATCGACGCCGTCCAGGAGTCCGCCTACACGCACCCGCCGCTCACCTCCATCGCCCCCGACCTCGACGCCATCGCCGAGCGTTCACTGGCCCTGCTGGAGGAGCAGATGCAGGCGGCCGGCCGGTCCGGGGAGCCGGCACCCGGCGAGGAAGCGCAGGCGGGAGGCGGTGCGGCGGCTCCCCAGGTGGCCACGCCGTACCGGCTCGTCGTCCGCGAGTCCTCGCGCCGCGGGCCCCTTCCGGAGTGAGCCGGAGGCGGGTCCGGCAGTGACCCCGGACCCCTTCCGAGGCGGGTCGCGGGCCCCGGCGGCGCCTTCGGGGACTTCTTCGCGGCGGTCTATTGCATCGTTGCAAAACGTGTGCGAGGGTCTGCGCCATCGAGTTCACATCGAATTAACGAGGTGAATACCCCTATGAGCGGAGCGATGGCACGCCGGCGGTTTCTGGCCCTCGGCGGTGGCCTTGCCCTGACCGGAGGGCTCGCGGCGTGCTCCTCCCCGCTCGTGTCCGGCCTGACGGGCTCACAGCCGAACACCGCGGACGTCATCTTCTGGAACCTCTTCACCGGCGGTGACGGCGCCAACATGGTGCTGATGGAGAAGGCGTTCCAGAAGGCCCACCCGGGAACCACGGTCGAGGCGACCGTCCTGGGATGGGGCAACCCGTACTACACGAAGCTGGCGCTGGCCATCGCGAGCGGCACGCCGCCGGACGTGGGCATCACCCACCTCTCGCGGCTCCCGCTCCTCGCCGCCTCCGGCCTGCTGGAGCCGCTCGCACGGACGCCGCTGTCCGAGCTCGGCGTCACCGAGGACAAGTTCACCCCGGCGGCCTGGCAGAAGGCCACCGTGGACGGCACCACGTACGCGGTACCCCTCGACACGCATCCCTTCGTGCTCTATTACAACGCGGACATCGCCCGCAAGGCGGGCCTGCTGAACTCCGCGGGCGACGACCTCGCGCCCCTCAAGGGCAGGGAGGACTTCGTCGGCGCGGTGAAGGCGATGCGGGACGCGGGCGGCGCCCAGTACGGCGCGGTCATGTCGATCACCGCCGACCCGTCCACGGCCTGGCGCTTCTTCAGCATGGTCTACTCCGGCCTGGCCGGCCCGATCGTCACCGACTCCGGGACGAGGATCGCCGTCGACGACGAGGCGATGCGCGAGACGGTCGCCTTCATGCAGAGCCTGACCGGTCCGGACCTGATGCCGAAGAACCTCACCGGAGCCGGCGCCAACGCCCTCTTCAGCACCGGCAAGGCCGGCTTCCTCTTCGACGGCGAATGGCAGATTCCCACCTACCGCCAGGTCAAGGGCCTCGAGTTCAACGTCGTGCCGTTCCCGGCGCTGCTCGGCCCGAAGCCGGTGGCCTACGCCGACTCGCACGCGCTCGTCCTGCCGCGCAACGACCGCGGCGACGAGACCCGCACCCGCAACGCGGCGACGTTCGTCAAGAGCCTCCTCGACAGCAGCGCCGTGTGGGCCGAGGGCGGCCACATCCCGGCGTGGCTGCCGACCCAGCGCGGCAAGGCGTTCCTGGACCAGTCACCGCAGCGCAACTACGTCCGGGCCGCGTTCGACGCCCGGTACGACCCGGTGGCCTGGTACACCGGCGCCGGCTCGGACTTCCAGAGCGTGATCGGCGGCACGGTCATCGAAGCGCTCGCCGGGCGCATCACGCCGACGGGCATGGCGGCCGCGATGCGCTCCGCCCTGAAGCGCTACACCACGTCCCGACCGCCGGTCACGATGAAGTAGGAGGCAGTCACCATGACGACCGTCGTCCCGACGCGACCGGCACCAGCCCCATCCCCGGCACCGACCGCCGCCGACCGGCCCACCCCGTCCGAACGCCGGGCGGGCAGACTCCTGGCCGCCCCCTTCCTCGTGATCTACCTGCTCTTCCTGGTCGGTCCGCTCCTGGTCGGCGTGGTGCTGAGCTTCTTCAACACCACCACCGTCAAGAGCGGCCTCGGGGACTTCGTCGGCCTGTCGAACTACCACGAGGTGCTCACCGACTCCCTCTTCTGGGAGAGCATGTGGCACTCGGTGCTCTTCACCCTGCTCACCACGCCCCCGCTGGTGATCCTCGCGCTGGGCGTCGCCATCCTGGCCTCGCGCATCCGCCGCGGCCGGCTCTTCCACCGCATCGCCTTCTTCGTGCCGTACGTGGTGCCGTCGTCGGTGGTCACCCTCGTCTTCCTGTGGATGTACACCCCGCAGATCGGCCTCATCCCGAAGGTGTTCGACGCCGCCGGACTGCCGGTGCCCGACTTCATCGGCAGCACCTCGGGCGGCTGGACCGCCGTCGTGCTGATGACCGTGTGGTGGACGTTCGGCTTCAACTTCGTCCTCTACACCGCCGCCATCCAGGACGTCCCCGCGGACGTCTACGAAGCGGCCGCCATCGACGGCGCCAGTCCCTGGCAGCAGATCCGCCACATCACGGTCCCACTGCTCGGCAGGACCACCAGCCTGGTGCTGATCCTGCAGATCCTCGCCTCGCTGAAGGTGTTCGACCAGATCTACCAGCTGCTCGGTGGCGGCCCCGACCAGTCCACCCGGCCGGTCATCGAGTACATCTACGACACCGGCTTCACCGCCTACCGAGGTGGCTACGGCGCTGCCGCCACCATGGTGTATTTCGTCATCATCGTCGCGATCTCGGCGGCCTGGTACGGGCTGCGGCGCCGTCGCGCGACCGGCAGCGCGGCCTGAGCGGAGGACCCATGACCACCATCACCCAGCCGCGCACCACCGAGCCGAAGGGCGCGGTCAACGGCGCCAAGCTCTTCAACCGGCTCTGCGCCACCTGCCTGACCCTGTTCGCCCTGATCTGGCTGGTGCCCTTCGCCTGGGCCCTGATCACCTCGCTGCGCGACGACGCGGCCATCACCCGGAGCCCCACGTCGATCTTCGCCGGCGGCTGGTCGCTGGACGCCTACTCGACCGCCTGGGACAACCATCCGATCGGCACCTGGTACCTCAACAGCCTGGTCATCTCGGTACTCGCCGTGATCTTCACGGTGACGTTCTGCTCGATGGCCGGATTCGCCCTGGCCTTCCTGCGGTTCCGCGGCCGGGCCCTGGTCATGGCCGTCGTCACCGCCGGCCTGATGCTGCCCACCGAGGCGCTGGTGCTGCCCCAGTTCATCGAGTACCGGTCCTTCCATCTGCTCGGCACGTTCTGGGCGCTGGTCCTGCCGTCGGTCGCGGCACCGATCTCGGTGTTCGTCTTCCACTCCTTCTTCCGGGGCATCCCGACGGCGCTGATCGAGGCGGCCCGCATCGACGGCGCCGGCTGGTGGCGGGTCTACGCCACCGTCTGCATGCCGATCTGCCGCCCGGCGGTGTCCACGGTCGCGATCCTCACCTTCATCGGCTCCTGGAACTCCTTCCTGTGGCCGCTGCTGGTGCTCAGCCAGACGAAGTCCCAGACCATCCCGGTGGGCCTGGCCTCGCTGGTGGACCCGACCAGCCCCCAGTACGCCGAGGTCATGGCCTCCTCGGTCCTCGGGTTCATCCCGCTCATCGCGGTCTTCCTGGTCTTCCAGCGGCAGATCGTCCAGGGCATCGCCACCACCGGCATCAAGTGACACGGGCCGGGGCCGCCAGGCCCCGGCCCGTCCCGGAGCCTCCGCCGCTCAGGCCGGCCCCGGCGGCAGAGCGCCGAGGACGGCCGCGAGGCCGTGCGGGTCGCGGCGGGCGATGTTGTGGCCGACCGGAATCTCGTGGACCCGCCATCCCGGGTCGGCCCGCAGCCGTTCGGTGAGCGACACGAACGGGCTGCCCGCCCAGGGGCCTCCGCTGACGTACGTCCGGCCGTACGTGCCGCCGCTGCCGCCCTCCAGCCTGACGGACTGGACGAAGCTCGCCATCGGGTGCGGGCGCGCACGAGGATCGAGGCCGTCCGGGACCGCGACCCACCGGCCGTCGCCCCGCGCGCCGGCCACGAACAGCTCCCGGAACACGTCGCTGGTCAGCGACCAGCACGAGTCGCCGTCGTCGGGGACGTAGGCGTCGATGAAGACGAGATGGGCGAGCCGGTCGCCGAGCCGGTCCGCGACACCGGCGATCACCATTCCGGCATAACTGTGCCCGCACAGGGCGAGGGGCGATCCGTCGCTCCGCTCGACCGTCCCGGCCACCTGCGCGATGTGGTCGTCCAGATTCGGCGGACGGTCCGCGTCGGCCGGGGCGTCCGGCTCCAGACCGGACAGGGTCACCGCCTCGACCTCGTGACCGTCCCGGTGCAACTCGGCGGCCACGGCGTCGAACACCCAGCCGCCCTGCCAACCGCCCGGCACCATGAGGAACTTCACCGCGTCATCGTAGAACGGGCGATCCCGCCGGGGGAGGGGGTCACCGTACGACGATGCTGAACGCGGGGAGGTCGTCGCCGGCGACCTGGTCGCCGTTGGGGGTCAGGGTGACGTGGTCGCTCTTGGCGATCGGGTCCTTCGGGCCCCGTACCGTGATCGAGGCGAGCGCGGGCTCGACGGTGTACAGGAGGTCGCCGTCGTCACCGATGCGGACCGGCCCGAAGTGGCAGAAGCCGCCCTGGTCCGCGGGCGCGTACGCGGGCATCCCGGCACCCGAAGGGTGTCTGGAGCCGTCGCGCCGGGGGAGTACCCGCTCGTTCGCCCGTTTCCGCCGCGCCCGGCGGCCGTGTGCCGACGGCCGTGATGCCCGCGCGGCGAAAGGGCGCTTCGTGAGGCGCAGTTGGTCTCCGACGCCGTTGCGCTGACGGCCGGACCAACTCCCGAGGCCGTCGACTCGCCGTGCGATACGCGCCTGTGACGCTCCATCAGAAAAAAAGGCCCCCCTGCGGCGAACTCTTCCGCGTCGGTGTGGATCACACGTGCGTGACGCGTCGTCTCGCGTCGCACCCCCTCAGGGGAACGCAGAAGGGATTCGTGGATCCGTGGATCGTAGAAGAGCAAGAACCGCCCTGCGCGCGGGCGTACGCGCGATCGTCGGCGGCCGTCGGGCGACCGGCGGAGCGGCCGTCCTGATCGTGGTCTCCGCCCTGCTGGCCGGAGCGCCGTCCGCCGCGCAGGCCGTGGCCGCGGCACCCGCGGCAGGCGGCACCGCACGGACGGCCGCCGCCACCGACGGCGGCGATCCGGTCGTACGGCTGCGGCAGGAGGTGCGGGCCGGGTCCCTGCTGGACGCGCACGGCACGCGCAGTGTCTGCCCCCGGTGCGCGGCCCTGATCGTCACGGAGAAGAAAGGCGGCGTCACCCCGCTGAGCGCGCCCGCGCCCGCCGGTTACGGGCCGCAGGACCTCGCCAAGGCCTACGGTCTGCCCGCCAAGTCGAAGAGCACCGCGACCATCGCGATCATCGACGCCGGCGTCGACCCCACCCTGGCCTCCGACCTGGCCACCTACCGCGCCGCCTTCGGGCTGGCCGCCTGCGGCACGGCGTCCGGCTGTCTGACGCTCAAGAACTACACCGGCGGCAAGCAGCCCGCACCGCAGAAGAGCGGCCCCGGCGCGGCGCTGGAGGAGGACGTCGCCGTCGAGACCTCGCTCGACCTCGACGCCGCCTCCGCGGCCTGCCCCACCTGCCATCTCCTGGAGATATCCGTGCCCTGGCAGGACGGCGAGGACGACAACGACGTCTCCACCGGTGACTTCGCCAAGGCGGTCGACACAGCCGTGGCCGCCGGCGCCTCGGCGATCAGCATCAGTTACGGCTACACCGCGGACGTGACCAACACCAGCGGCGCCGCTCTCAAGGCGTTCCGGCACAAGGGCGTCGCGATCACCGCCTCCACCGGCGACTCCGGCTTCAACGGCGGCATTCACCAGGCATGGCCGTCCGACCTGCCCTCGGTGACCGCCGTCGGCGGCGTCACCCTGCCCGCCGACGCCCCCGCGACGGGCTGGTGGGCCGCCGGCAGCGGCTGCGAGACGAACTTCGCCGCGGCCACCGGCCAGCCCGCCGCGGTCACCGCCGCCTGCGGCCACCACCGCGCGTCCGCCGACGTCTCAGCGGACGCCGACCCGGCGACCGGCCTGGCCGTCTACGACACCTACGCGCCGAGCAGCGGCGAACCCTACGACTGGACCATCGTCGGCGGCACCAGCGCCTCCGCGCCCTACATAGCGGGCCTGTACGCCCGCGCCGGGCACCTCTCCGCCGTCCAGGGGCCCAACACCCTGTACCAGGCCCCGGCGTCCGACGTCACCGACGTCACCGGCGGCTCCAACGAGGACTACCACCAGTGCGCCGACTACCCCGGGATCCGCGCGTCGCTGTGCACCGCAGGTCCCGGCTGGGACGGGCTGACCGGAATCGGCATGCCCCACGGTCTCGGCGCGTTCTGACCCACCCCATCCGGCACCCCTGATCCGGCTTCCCCCGACGAGAAACGAGAGGACCCTCCCCATGCGCAGAAGAACCCGGGCCACGGCCGTAGCGGCGGCCCTGTCCGTCATGCTCCTGACCGGCTCCGCGATGGCGAGCGCCAGCCCCGCCAAGCCCGCCGTACGTCCCTGCACCACCGGCAACGTCTCGTTCTACTTCGGCGGCTACTCCTACGGACTCGGCCACCGCAGCTTCGACCTGACCCTGCTCGCGCACGACGGCATCACCTGCAGCCTCAGCGACACCCCGCTGATCACCCTGAACTCTCCGCCGGACCAGACCGACAAGATCCCGGTGACCGTCAACGGCCGCGGCGGCACCCTCGTCCTGCGCCCGGACTCGCCGCTGCACACGACCATCGCCTACTCGGTCCCTGACGCACCCGAGAACAAGGCGCAGGTCAGCGGGCTCCAGCTGGCCATGCCCGACGGCAGCAGCCGTGCGACGAGCTTCCTCTTCCCCGGCACCACCGACATTTACAAGGGCGGGGTGTACATCACGTCCTGGACGACCGGCATCGGCCTGGGCCAGGAAGAGCAGCGCTGACCCTCGCCCGCGGCCGTCCATGACGTGCGGCCCCGGGCGGGGTGATCCGACGTGATCGTGTGGCCGGCGGCCGACCGCCGGCCACACGACCGTGACGCGCGTCGGTGACCCGCGCGGGCGGGCTCAGCGCAACAGGACGTCGAACACCAGCTGGAAGAACGCGTCGATGGGGGCGGAGGACTTGTCGGCGCGGGTCGCGATCAGAGCGCCCTCCCAGGCGCTGAGGACGAAGAGCGCGGTGGCCCGTACGTCGAGCGTGGCGCTGATCTGGCCCGCTTCCTGTGCCTCGGTCAGCACGCGCGCGATGTGCGCGGCCCACTGCTGGAAGCCGCGCTGGACCGCCGATCGGATCTCCTCGGAGTGGTCGGCCACCTCGGCGCCGAAATTGCCGACCAGGCAGCCCCGCGCGAAGCCGCTGTCGACCGTGTCCGCGCCCATGAACGCGAAGTGCGCCCGCAGCCGCTCCAGCGGAGGCTGTCCGGCCGCGTCGAGCATGTCGAAGCGCAGACCGACGCCGTAGCGTTCGAGCGCCTCCAGGGCGCTCTCCTCCTTGCTGGCGAAGTGGTTGTAGAACGACCCCTTCGGTGCGCCGGCGGCCGAGGTGATGTCGCTGATGCCGGTGGCGTTGAAGCCCCGGGCACGAAACTGCTCCAGGGCCGCCCGCGCGATCTCCTCGCGCTTGGATGCGCGTGCCATTCTGATCACCTCCTCATTAATATGGCCGGTCGTCTTGCCTGCCGTCAAGCCCGGTCCGGAAGCCCGCTCCTGCCGCAGCGGCAGAGCTTGACGCCTTCCAAGACGACCGGTCATATTGAATGGGTCGTCTTCACCCGGAGGCCCGCCGGTCCGTACCGGCCGGGCGCGCTACCAAGGAGTTTCCATGTCCACCACCTACCGGGCCTTCGAGGCCACTGGCGTCCACCATCTCCGTCTGGTCGAGCGCGAACTGGCCGACCCGGCGCCCGGACACGTCCGCCTCCGCGTGGAGACCTGCGGCGTCTGCCACACCGACGTCCTCGCCGTGGAGGGCCTGCGCGCCGACCCGTCGAGTCCGGTCGTGCCCGGCCACGAGATCGTCGGCGTGATCGACGCGGTGGGGCCCGGCGTCACCGCCTGGCATCCCGGCGACCGCGTCGGTGTCGGTTTCCTCAACGGGCACTGCGGGGAGTGCGAGCCGTGCCGGCGCGGCGACTTCGTCAACTGTCTCGACCAGGCGCAGACGGGCACGACCACCGACGGCGGGTACGCCGAGGTGACGTACGCGCGCGCCAGCGGACTGGTCCGCATCCCCGACGGCATGCCCGCGGCCGAGGCCGCCCCGCTGCTCTGCGCCGGGCTGACCACCTTCTCCGCGCTCCAGCAGGACTCCGTCCGGGCGGGCACCCTGGTGGCCGTGCAGGGCATCGGCGGTCTCGGGCACCTCGCCCTCCAGTACGCCCGCAGCCTCGGCTTCCGGGTCGCCGCGGTCGCCCGAGGCAAGGAGAAGGAGCCGCTCGCCCGCGAGCTGGGCGCGCACGAGTACATCGACAGCGCGGAGACCGACCCCGGCGAGGCGCTGGCGGCCCTCGGCGGCGCGTCGGTCATCGTCGCCACGGCGGCGAGCGGTGCCTCCATGAGCCCGCTGGTGCGCGGACTCGCGCCCGGCGGGAAGCTCGTCGTGGTCGGCGCCGCGCCGGACCCGCTCTCGGTGACCACCGCCGACCTGATCTTCGGCACCCGGAGCATTGTCGGCAGCCTGACCGGCTCGTCGATCGAGAACGAGGACAACCTCGGCTTCACCCTGGCCCACGGCATCCGTCCCGCCATCGAGACGATGCCCTTCGAGCGGGCCATGGACGCCTACGAGCGGATGCTCTCCGGCAAGGCACGGTTCCGCGTCGTCCTGGAGGTCACCGCCTGACCGTCCGCGCGGGCGCGGGGTGCGGGAGGCGCCCGCCGGGCGGCAGGCCTGAGCGTCACCGGCCGGGCGTCCGCGATGGCGGAGACGGCCGACGGCCGGGCACCGTTCGGCACACGACCCGCCCGGGCCTCTCCGCTCGGGTCGGGCTACAGCTCCAGCAGCGCCTGCTCGACGGCCTCCGTCAGGGCCGGGTGGATGTACATGACCTCGCGCCCGATCCGGTCCACCGTCAGCTTCAGGGACATGGCCTGGATCAGGGACTGGATGAGCGTGGCGGCCTGCGGCCCGATGATGTGCGCGCCGAGGAGCAGGCGGTCGGCGGGACTCGCGAGGAGCTTGACGAAACTGGTGGTGTCCTCCAGGGCCCAGCCGTAGGCGGTCTGGGAGTAGTCGCGGACGCTCACCACGAAGTCCACGCCGCGCTCCCGGGCCTCCTGTTCCGTGAGGCCGACACAGGCGATCTGCGGGCTGGTGAACACCGCGTGCGGGGCCACGTCGTTCGGCAGTGTCCGCATGTCCTGCGGATGGAGGATGTTGTGCCGCACCACCCGCGACTCGGCGTTCGCGACATGCTTGAGCTGGAAGTGGTTCACCGCGTCGCCCAGCGCCCACACGCCGGGCACGGACGTGCGGTAGGCGCCGTCGGTGACGATGTGACCGTGGGCGTCGAGTTCCAGACCGCCGTCGGCGGCCCGCAGCCGGTCGGTGTTGGGCCGGCGGCCGACGCACACCAGCATCATCCCGGCCTCGACCGTCCGCTCGCCGTCCGGCCCCGCGACCCGGGCCGACACGCCGTCCCCCTTCGGTGCCACCGAGGTGATCTCGGAGTCGAGGAGCACGCGGTGCCGACGTGAGGCGAGTTCGGTGAAGCGCTGCGAGATCTGCTCGTCCTCCGTCATGAGCAGGCGCGGGCCGCGCTGCACGATCGTGACGTCCACCCCGAACGACTGGAACACGTGCCCGAACTCGGCCGCGATGAAGCCGCCTCCGAGCACCAGGAGGGACGCGGGCAGGTCGTCGATCCGCATGATCGTGTCCGAGGTGTGGAAGGACACGGTGTCGAGGCCGGGGATGTCGGGCACGATCGGCCGGGCCCCGACCGCGACGACGAAGGTCTCGGCGGTGATCCGTTCGGACCCGACCTCCAGCACCTTCGGGGCGACGAAGTGCGCCGCCTCGGTGAACACGTCGACGCCCTGGCCCCTGCGGTACTCCACCGCGCTCTCGTGCAGCGGATCGATGCGGTTGAACACGCGGTCCCGGACCGACTTCCAGTCGACGTGCTCGACGCTCGCGTGGACACCGAGGCGGCGCGCCGCCCGCGCGTCCTCGGCGGCGTCCGCGGTGACGACGAACATCTTGCTCGGGATGCAGCCCCGGTTCAGACACGTGCCGCCGAAACGGTCCGGCTCGACGATGGCGGTCCGCAGGGTCGCGAATTCCTCGGACAGCAGCATGTTCCCGCTGCCTGCCCCCAGGATGACTAGATCGTAGTGCCGCATGTCCTCCACCTTCCGCCGGCGGGACACCGGCCTCGCGGCGACTGACTGTGAGAAGCGGTCGTGACTGGGCAAAGCAGTCGAACTGATCACAATTCTGTCCGCATACGCCGCCCGCCACCACCGCCGGGCGGGAGCCACCGGAAGGATCGGCGCGGCGTCAGCCCGTGAACCCGCCGCCGACCGGGATGCCCAGTCGGCGGGCCACGGTGGTCAGAGCGGGCCCCAGGGGGAGCGCGACCCGGGTGACGGCATGCGGGTCGCCGCGGGTCGGGTCCTGGTTGACGATCAGCACCGGCTTGCCCTCCTGGTGCGCCTGGCGGACGAACCGGAGCCCGGACATCACCGTCAGCGAGGAACCCAGGACCAGCAGCGAGGACGCCTCCCGGACCAGCCGGCGGCAGTGCTCGACACGGTGCGGGGGCACCGCCTCGCCGAAGAACACCACATCCGGCTTGAGGACGCCGCCGCAGTCGGCGCAGGGCACGACCCGGAAGTCGCCGACCTGCGCGTCGGTGAGGTCGGCGTCGCCGTCCGGGTTGATCCCGGCGGCCACCGGGTCGAACCCCGGGTTCTCGGCCTCCAGCCGCCGGGCGAGGTCGCGGCGCGCGCTGAAGGTGCCGCAGGAGAGGCAGACGACCCGGTCGAGGCTGCCGTGCAGCTCCACGACGTCCTCGCTGCCCGCGGCCTGGTGCAGGCCGTCGACGTTCTGGGTGATCACACCCGTGAGGTGCGCGTGCCGTGCGTAGGCGGCCACGGCCAGGTGCCCGGCGTTGGGAAGGGCGCGGCCGAAGGTGCGCCAGCCGAGATGGCTGCGCGCCCAGTAACGCCGCCGCGCGTGGACGCTGCCGGTGAAGTCCTGGTAGGTCATCGGGGTGTGCCGGGTCAGGCTCCCGTCCTTGCCCCGGTAGTCCGGGATACCCGACTCCGTGGAGATGCCCGCCCCGCTGAGCACCAGCACACCACCGGTGCTCAGCGCGTCGACGACCGGTCCCAGGTCGGTGGTGCCCGGCGGCAGATCCGCGGTCGGGGTCCAGCTCAGGGTGGGGCGCATGCGCATGCCGCCAGGGTACGGAATCGGCTCGGGGTCAGGGCCGGGCGGGCGGATGCCGAATCGGCGCACGGCGGCCGGGGTGCGCCCTGCCCGCGGGGCGGATGCGGCGGAACGCGTCGACGGCCGGTCTCACCGGGGGCGGCGGCGCGCTCTCATCCGTCGCCGTGACAACGGAACTGCGCGTCGATCTGCGCGGCGGTCCTGGCGCCGGCGCGGGTCCAGTACTGCCCGTCGCGGAGGTGTGCGGTCCGGGCTCTGCGGATGTCGAGCAGGTCGCCCGTGCCGTCTCCCGTGCCGGCGAACGTCACGGAGACGTCGAGGTTCGCCGGCAGGGCGGCGGGCCGGGTGCCCGAGGTCGCCTCGCGGAAGCCGTCCGCGTTCCACAGCGTGATCACGCCCCGCCGCTATTCCGGGGTCCTGGGGCCGGTCGCCCGCCACAGCGGAGTCTCGGAGTCGACGTCGTAGACCTCGACCGTCGCCACCTCGTCCGTGCGGCAGGTCGGCATCTTGACCGAGACACGGGAGCCGTCGACGCGGACACCCGCCAGGAAGGTCGTCGCGGGGTCCGCCATGCGGTGGACGACCCACACCCCACTGGCCACGGCGGCGAGAGCCGCCAGACCGAGGACCGGCCCGATCAGCACGAACGGCCGGACCGGTCGGTGCCGAACCGTGTTCACCAGCGAGATCCCCGTCCCTTCGACCCGGCGCGGCAGCCCCGCTCCGGCCCCGCGACCACTGTACTCAGAGGAGACCTTTTCGGTGCTCGGCGGTCCGCCGTCGGATGTCGAGAACGTGCCACCGGCTCCGTCCCGGGGACGTCAGCGGCCTCGAGCGGCCGCAGAAGCAGAAGGAGGGATCATCATGGCGATTCAGCGGATGGACAACGTCGGCATCGTCGTCGAGGACCTGGACGCCGCCGTCGCGTACTTCGAGGAACTCGGCATGGAACTGGAGGGCAGGGCGCGGGTCGAGGGCCTCGTAGCCGACCGCTGCACCGGGCTCGACGGCGTCCGGTGCGACATCGCGATGCTCCGGACACCGGACGGCCACAGCCGCCTCGAACTGGCCAGGTACCGCAGCCCCGCGGCGATCGGCGACGGACCGCGCGACCGCCCGCACAACATCCTGGGCACGCACCGCGTCATGTTCGCCGTCGACGACATCGAGGACACCGTGACCCGGCTGCGCCCGCACGGCGCCGAACTCCTGGGCGAGATCGCCCGGTTCGAGGACAGCTATCTGCTCTGCTACGTCCGCGGCCCGGAGGGCGTCATCGTCGGCCTGGCCCAGCAGCTGAACTAGGCGCCCTTCCGCACGCCTCACCGCTCAGCGGCATGCTGATGACGCCATATATCGCCACTTCGGTGTCGGTGCGGCGTGGGTGGCCGGCGCGGTTGCGTCATCTGACGCGTTCGGATGCGGCGCGGGCGGCGGGGCTTGCGGTGACGGACCGTACGGTGCGGGCGTGGCCGGCGGGTTCGCGTGCTCCGTCGCGGGGGAGTCTGGAGCGGATCGAGTGGGCGTACCGTGCGGTGCGGCGGGCGAACGTGGCGCGTCGTCTGCCGGCGCGTCTGAACCGGGGTGGGCGGTGACCGAACTCACCCGGGCGCGGACGACCGGTCCGGACCGCTTCGTCGCCACCCAGCACCTCCAAGGCGACTTCCCCGGCGGGGTGGTGGACCTGCACCACCGCCTCACGCTCGTCGACGGCCGCGTCGCATCCCTCGTCATCGAACCCTGAGGGACCGTCACCCCGGTGGCGCCGGGGTGTCAGCGCGGTGGAGCGCCCGCCCGGCACGGACGGCCGGCGAGCCAGAAGCAGGTGCCCGTTCCCAGGCCGAACAGGAGGTGGGCGCTCAGGTCCTCGGCCAGGGTCCGCGGGCTGTACTTCCAGATCGGTTGGTAGAGCCCGGTCTCCGGCAGGGCCAGGTACGCGGTGGTCCACACGGCCGAGCCGAAGGGAACGCCGAGCAACGGGTTCGGACGCCGGACCGATCCGGCGACGATCCCGTACACCGCGCCCCACGCGGCCCCGTACGACCAGTGCATCGCGGTGCTGACGAGCCAGGCCCACCGGTCGGGGACCTCGCGCTGCGTGAACCCCTCCAGCAGCCGCTTCCCCACCTTGCCCGGATCCGGGGCCTGTGCCCAGTCCGTGACCGGCGCGAACTCCCATCGCCACGGACTCTCGGTGCCTCCCGACCGCCGATAGCGCAGATACCGCGCGGCATCCATGCAGACGGTCCCCGCGACGCCCGCGACGGCGCCGTACGCGACGGCGGCCAGCGGCGTGAGGGACCCCCGTGGTGGACGTCCCGTCCTCGTGATGTCCATCGCTTCCACCGCCTCGGGCTACGGCCGGCGCCCACTGTCGGGCCGGCTTCCCTCGCGTTCCGGGAAGTTCAGAATCCCACCGGTCGTCATCGCGCGCACGGCGTGCCGCCGTCCGGCGTGCTCGGGCTCGAACCCGGGGAAGCGGCGGTGATCCGCGACGTCGGCGGACGCGTCACACCCGGGCCGGGCTCGGTCGTCCGTGACCGGGACGGCCAGGTGCTCGGCACTTGGGCACTGGACGTCGTCGACGGACGGATCCAGACGATCCGCGCGGTCAACAACCCGGACAAGCTCGGCCACGTCGGCCCGGTGGCGGACGCCTGGGAGGCACTGCGCACGGCGACGAACCGGGCGCAGCGCCCGGCGGCGAGCGTGATCCGGGGCCCCGGACGTGACCGCCGGTCCCGGATCGGCCCGGCGCCTCAGGACGCGTCCGGCATCGGCGATGCGTGACGGAGCGGCGCCGGTGACGGTCAGGGCACGATGTGCCCGGCGGCGCGGAACAGTTCGTACCACTCCGCGCGGGTCAGCGGCACGTCGGAGCCGAGGGCGGCGTCCGCGACGCGCTGCGGTGTGGTGGTGCCGATGACCACCTGCATCCGGGCGGGGTGGCGGGTGATCCAGGCGGTCGCGATGGCAATGGGCGGTACAGCGTACCGCTCCGCCAGGCGGTCGACGACGGCGTTGAGTTCGGGGTGGCGCTCCGAGCCGAGGAACGGGCCGTCGAAGAAGCCGGCCTGGAACGGCGACCAGGCCTGCACGGTGATGTCGTGGAGCCGGCAGTAGTCCAGGAGCCCGTCGTCACGGCTGACCGACTGGTCCAGGCCCTGCATGTTGGCCGCTACGCCCTGGGCGACGAGCGGGGCGTGGGTGACGGACAGCTGGAGCTGGTTGACCACCAGCGGCTGGCTCACGTGGCGCTTCAGCAGGTCGATCTGGCGGGGGGTGTGGTTCGAGACGCCGAAGGCCCGCACCTTGCCCGCCGCGGCGAGGTCGTCGAAGGCGCGCGCGACTTCCTCGGGCTCCACCAGGGCGTCGGGGCGGTGCAGCAGCAGGATGTCGAGGTAGTCGGTGCCGAGCGCCTTGAGCGAGCCCTCCACCGACTCCACGAGGTGGTCGTAGGAGAAGTCGAAGTAGGGGCCCTCGCGGACGATGCCCGCCTTCGACTGGATGATCAGGTTCTCGCGATGTGCCGGGGTCAGCCGCATGGCCTCGGCGAACCGGCGCTCGCAGCCGTGCAGTTCACGCCCGTACACGTCGGCGTGGTCGAGGAAGGTGATGCCGGAGTCCATGGCGGTGGCGAGGAGTTCGCGCACCTCGGCGTCGCTCTTGTCCTGGATGCGCATCAGGCCGAGCACGATGTTCGGCACGACCAGGTCGGTGCCGGGCAGCTTGAACGTCTTCACGAGCGGGTCCTTGTCGTTGAGCGGGTGTGCGGTGCCAGGCGTCTCAGGCCGCCGACAGCCGGGCGATCTGCTCGGGCGTGAGGTCGAGGGCGGCGGCGGCCGCCGAGTCGCGGATGCTCTCGGGACGGGAGGCTCCGGGAATCGGGACCACCACAGGCGCGAGGGCGAGTTCCCAGGCCAGGGCCACGCGGTGGACGCCGGCGCCGGTCTCCTCCGCGACCTCGCGGAAGGCGGCGTGCCGTGCCGAGAGGTCGGGGGCGTTCGCGATGCCGCCGAGCGGACTCCAGGGCAGGAACGCGATCCCGAGGGCGGCGCAGTGTTCCAGCTCGGACAGGCTGGAGCGGAAGCCGGGGGAGAACTGGTTCTGGACCGAGGCGAGTCGGCCGCCCAGGATCTCGTCGGCCTCGTCGATCTGCTCGACGGTCGCGTTGGAGATGCCCGCCATCCGGATCACGCCCTCGTCCAGCAGGTCACGGAGCGCACCGATCGAATCGGCGTACGGGACGCGCGGGTCGGGGCGGTGGAACTGGTAGAGGCCGATGGCCTCGACGCCGAGGCGTCCGGCCGACTCCTTGGCGGCCCGCTTCAGGTGGAGCGGATCGCCGTTCACGGTCCAGCTGCCGTCGCCGGGCCGCAGGTGGCCGCCCTTCGTCGCCACGAGCACGTCGTCGGCCGCCCGGCCGTACGCGCGCAGCGCTTCGGCGATGAGCTCCTCGTTGTGCCCGACCTCGCCGGCGTCGCGGTGGTAGGCGTCCGCCGTGTCGATGAGCGTGACACCCGCGTCCAGCGCGGCGTGGATCGTCGCGATCGACCTGCCGGTGTCGGGACGGCCCTCGATGGACATCGGCATGCCGCCGAGTCCGATCGCCGAGACCGTCCGTCCGCCGATCGTGCGCTGCTTCATCGGACGTCTCCTTTGGACGTGGAAGACAGGTGGCCGAGGCCTTCGCGTACGGAAGGCCTGCCCGACCGAGCCTAGGAACCGATGATTCAGAGGTCCAACATTTGTTTCGCATGGGACTGAGAAACCGCGTCGCTGAATGCGGCGGTGCGGGTGACGGCCCTACCGGTACATCCGCACGCCGCCGTTCGTTCCGAGGGCGTTGACTTCCAGCACACCGCCGTCCGCGGTGACGTACACCGTGCCCGAGGCGAAGTTCCAGGGGCCGGCGCCCGTCGGCAGGCCCGCGACCGGCGTGGTGCGGCCGGTGCGCGGGTCGATGCCGACGAGTTGCGGGGGACCGGACGTGGTGACGGCGTACACCGTGTCGTCGGCGCCGGGGGCGGACGCGGCGAGCACGGCGGAGTGCAGGGTCCAGAGTTTCGCGCCCGTGGCGGTGTCGAAGCCGTCGATGACGGTGCCGGCGTTCGTGGCGGGGGTGACCAGGACGTCGCCGTGGACCCGGGCGGAGTGGTCGGCTTCGGTGCCGTTGCCGCCGGTGAGCTCGTCGTCGCCGACGGCGAGTTTGCGGCCGGATCCGGTGGAGTCGAAGACCCGTACGGCGTCCCGGTGCGCGGTGTGGACGGCGGCGACCAGCGGTGAGCCGGACAGGATGTGCGTCACGTCGGAGTGGGCGCTCTCCGGCCTGCGCCAGATCTGCTTTCCGGTCCTCCCGTCGTACGCGGTCAGCGTGAACCTGGTCTTCCGGTCGAGGCAGAAGTCGCTCACCATCACGGTGCCGTCGGTGCCCCAGTCGTAGGCGTTGCAGTAGTGGCCGCGGGCCCGGTAGCCCCAGACGCGGCTGCCGGTGCGGACGTCCACGCCGCCGAGGAAGTTCTCGCTCACGACGGTGGCGACGTCGCCCTGGAGGTAGGTCGAGGCGGTCATGGCGCTGGGGTGCTTGTCGTCGGTCAGCGGCATGGTCCACAGGATCCTGCCGGTGGACGCCTTGACGCCGGCCAGCCAGGTGCAGGTGCTGCCGTCCTTGCCGAAGGCGACGGTGCCGATGCCCCGGCTGCCGAGCGCCGGTGACATGGCGCAGGGGACCGTGCCGCGTCCGGCGGCGCGGGCTGCGGGCGCGGCGCTCCAGACCTGCTTGCCGTCGGCGAGGGCGTAGGCCCGCAGGCCGCCTCGGGTGCTGGCCCGGACGAGCAGGCCGTCGGTGAGCCAGCTGCCGGTCAGCGTGTCGTCGGCGGCGGCTGCCGGTATCTGCCAGGCCTGCGCGCGGGTCTCGGAGGCGACGGCCGCGGCGTCCTCCTGCCTGAGCAGGACGGCGGCGGTTCCGCAGGCGGCGACGAGGACGGCGAGCACGAGCGCGATCCGGCCCGTCGGCCGGGCCCTTCGGACGCCCTTGCCGTCCGCGCCGGCGTGCGGGACCTGCGGTGCGGCGGCCGGAGGGTCGAGGACGGCGGTGGCGGCCGGCGAGGGGCCGGGCTCGTGGTCTGCCGTGCCCGCGCGCCGGGGCCGGCGGTCCGGCTCGGGCACCGCCTCGTGGGAGCCGTCGCGTGGCTGCGGCATGCGCAGCGGCATGGTGGAGTCCCACCGCGTGCCGGAGGCCGTCGCGTGCGGCCGGTCCGACGGCGTGCGGGGCCTGAAGGCCCAGCCGGGTTCCTCCGGCGGAGTCCCCTGGCCCGGTGACGAATCGTTCGTCATCTCCGTGATCCCCCCTGGTCGGGTGTTCGCTTGCGCATGCGCCGATCGCATCGCCGCGCGGTGGAAAGGGTCGTTCTCGCGGGTGCGTTCCCGGTTCGTCCTGCCCGCTCCGGATCAGCCGTTCCGGAAGGAGTGCCCGAAGCCGTTGCGGGCCGATTCCACCTGGAACGCGGCCAGGGCTCCGGTCGAGGTGCCGATCCGCCAGTCCATCAACTGGTCGCTGCCCGGCCAGTCCTTGCGCTGGTCGTACCAGACGAGTCCGATGACGCCGGCCTTCGCCGCCCCCTGGAACAGGTCCCGGATGTGCGCCTCTTTGTCCTTGCTCTGCGCCACGCCGGTCTCCGCGATCAGCACCGGTTTGCCGGAGAAGCGCGAGACCTGGCGCAGGGTGGGGGTGAACAGGGTGGCGAAGGCGGCGCCGTCGATCGGCCCGTAGTAGCCGATGAGGCCCACCCAGTCGACGTAGGCGTCGCCTGGGTAGTAGGGGCGCAGGGGTGCGGTGGCGCCGGTGTCGACGACGTGCGGGGTCCACACCCAGATCACGTTGGTGACGCCCTGCGCGGTGAACAGGTCGTGCACGTGCTTCCATGCCGCGACGAAGTCGGCGGGACTGGTGTGCCCGGGACCCCAGGAGTTCCAGGGGCCGTTCATCTCGCCGGCGAAGGAGAGGGCCAAGGGGCCGTCGTAGGCGGCGATCTGGTCCGCGAGCCGGTGGACGTACGCGTCGTCCGCGCCCTTCGCGATGTCGGCGAGCGAGGTGTCGGAGGGCACCAGCGCCATCATGGGCAGCCGCCCGTGCTTCCACAGGAAGGCGTTGCCCTCCGGGTCGAAGTCGTCGCTCCAGGAGCTGTAGTACTCGCGGATGTCGGGGGCTCGTCCCGTCTCCCGGGTGAAGGCGGTGACGATGCCGTACTGCCAGGGCGTCTTGTCGTCGACGACACCCAGCGCGCGGCCGGACGGCCTGAGCATGGACGAGACCCGGAAGTGCGCGGGCGCGGCGGTGGCCCGGCCCTGCTCGGTGCCGTCCTCGCCGCCCGCGCCGCCGCAGGCGTTCGCCAGCAGGCAGACGACGGCCATGAGGAGCGCGGCGGCCGTGAGGCGGCTGCGGGGGCGGGCTGTGGCCATGCGGGAGGTGTCCGATCGAGCGGGAGTCAAGGTGACTAGCAGGGACTCTACGAGACCCGCGTGACATTCACTGAATCTCCATACTAATCTTGCCGCAAGATCGGGAGGCCCGAGATGGCCTCCCCTTTCGGTGAGTTGAACGCTTTTCCGTACTATGTACCGTTCTCGGCAGCTCCGGGCCGGCAGTTGTACCACGACTAGGAAGCCTGAGGCTGTCGATGACCAGTGCCTCCACGGAGGTCGAGTCGGCTCCCGTCTTTGTGGACCAGACCGGTCTGCGCGGCCGCCGTCTGCGCGGCCTCGGCTGGGTGCTGGGCCTCGTCTGCGCCGGCTTCGTGGTCGCGATGATCTCGGGCCTGGCCGGAACCCAGTCGCAGGCGCCCGCGCTCACCGTCCCGGGCACCGCGGACACCACACCGCCCGGCCGGTACCTGAACGCGCCGCTGCCCGCGGCTCCCGGTACCGCCGGGCCCGCACCGGACACCGCCGCCGTGACCACGCCCGACGCCACCGCGTCGGACGCGGCGACGGCGACGGCCGGTACGGCGGACCCAGGCTCCGCCCCCGCCACCGCGCAGTAGCCCGACGCGACCGACCAGGAAGTCCATGTCCCGCTCCCGCCGTCAACGTTCCCGGCAGTCCATCGCGCGGCCGCGCAGACTGGCCGCCCCTCCCTTGCGTTTCTTCCTGCCGGTGACCGTGCTGGCGACCCTGCTGGCGCTGATGGTGCTGCGCGGCATGGCGAACAACGAGGTCTTCCACGACGAGCGCATAGCCGTCTCGGTGGACAAGGGCACCGTCCCCACCCGGGTGCTGGAAGGAGGGCCGGTCGTCGACGCACGCGGCGACAAGAACGGCAGACCGGTCAACTACACCGTCCCGGACAAGACCGTCGTCCTCTCCTTCGACGACGGGCCGTCCGCCCAATGGACCCCCAAGATCCTCCAGGTGCTCAGGAAGGAGGACGTCCGCGCCGACTTCTTCGTCACCGGCTCGATGGTCACCCGCAACCCGGAGCTGATCCGCCGGATCGTCTCCGACGGCCACGAGATCGGACTGCACACCTTCACCCACCCCGACCTGGCGCTGCACTCCGGCACCAGGCTCACCTGGGAACTGGGCGAGACGCAGCTCGCGCTGGCCGGCGTCGCCGGCATCCACTCCAGCCTGTTCCGGCCGCCCTACTCCTCCACCGTGGACGCCCTGGACGACTGGTCCTGGCCGGTGACCCGGCAGGCGGGCTCCGAGGGCTACCTGACCGCCTTCATCGACAAGGACACCGACGACTGGAAGCGGCCCGGCGTCGACTCCATCGTCAAGTCCGCGATGCCCGACCTGCCCGGCCAGGGCGAGATGATCCTGCTCCACGACGCGGGCGGGAACCGGGCGCAGACACTGGCCGCGCTGCCGGTCATCATCGCCAAACTCAAGGCGCAGGGCTACGCCTTCAAGACGATCGGCGAGGCGCTCGGCACCGGTTCCGCCAACACCGCGGTCACCGGCTACAACCTGTGGGTCGGCAAGGCGTTCCTGTGGTGCACCACCTTCTCCGTACGGCTGCTGCCGTGGCTGGTCGGGCTGCTCGCGGTCGTCGGCGTCCTCGTCATGGCGCGGTTCGCGCTGATGCTGGTGCTCTCGGCCGTCCATGTGCGGCGCATCCGCAGACCGGGCTTCTCCTGGGGCGACCCGGTCACCGGACCGGTCACGGTGGTGGTGCCCGCGTACAACGAACAGGAGTGCATCACCAACACCCTGCTGTCGCTGGCCAGAAGCGACCATCCCGTCGAGGTGATCGTGGTCGACGACGGGTCGACCGACGACACGGCGGCCATCGTGGAGGAACTTGACCTGCCGATGGTCCGGCTGATCCGGCAGCAGAACAGCGGAAAGCCCGCCGCCCTCAACACCGGTGTGGCCGCGGCCTCCTACGACCTGATCGTCATGATGGACGGCGACACGGTCTTCGAAGCCGCCACCGTCCGCGAACTGGTGCAGCCCTTCGGCAACCCGCGCGTCGGCGCGGTCGCCGGGAACGCCAAGGTCGGCAACCGCGACACGCTGATCGGTGCCTGGCAGCACATCGAGTACGTGATGGGCTTCAACCTCGACCGCCGCATGTACGACGTGCTCGGCTGCATGCCGACCATCCCCGGTGCCGTCGGCGCCTTCCGCCGCACCGCGCTCCAGCAGGCCGGCGGCATGAGCGACGACACGCTCGCCGAGGACACGGACGTGACCATGGCGCTGCACCGGTCCGGCTGGAAAATCGTTTATGCCGAGGACGCCCGCGCCTGGACCGAGGCACCCGTCAGCATGAAGCAGCTGTGGTCGCAGCGGTACCGCTGGAGCTACGGCACCATGCAGGCGATGTGGAAGCACCGGCACGCGGTGCTGGAGCGCGGCCCGGCCGGCCACTTCGGCCGCGTGGGCCTGCCGTTCGTCGCCCTGTTCATGGTCGTCACGCCGATGCTCGCGCCCGCCATCGACATCGGCATGGTCTACGGCGTGGTCTTCGTCGACGCCTACCGGACGCTCGCCGCGTGGTTCGCGGTGATGGCGCTGCAGGCGGTCTGCGCCTGGTGGTCCTTCCGCCTGGACAAGGAGAAGGCGTGGCACCTGATCACGCTCCCCGCCCAGCAGGTGGTCTACCGGGTGCTCATGTACATGGTGCTGATGCAGTCCTTCATCACCGCGCTGACCGGGGGCCGGCTGCGCTGGCAGAAGCTGCGGCGCACCGGCGAGGTAGGGCTCGACGTCACGACGGGGGCGACTTCTTCATGAGTACCGCGGAACCGGGAGCCCTCGGCACCCAGGACGCATCCACCGTCGCCCTGCGGGTGATCGACCCCGCCGCCACGCCGGTCCCGCGGCCCTCCCTCCCGGCCGAGGAGACCGCGACGGCGCCCGCGCGCCGACCCGGCCGGGACCGCTACCTCGACCTGCTGCGGGCGCTCGCCCTGGTCCGCGTGGTCGTCTACCACAACTTCAGCTGGAACTGGCTGCCGATCGTCTTCCCCTCCATGGGCGTGATGTTCGCGCTCGCCGGGTCGCTCATGGTGCGCTCGCTCCACCGGCCGGCGCTCAGCGTGATCCGCGGCCGGCTGCGCCGTCTGCTCCCGCCCATGTGGCTCTTCGGAGCCGTGGTGGTGCCGCTGATGCTCCTGGAGGGCTGGCGGCCCGACGTCCACCACCCCACCTGGTGGTGGGCCGACCTGGCCTACTGGGTCCTGCCGCTGAGCGAGCCGCCGTTCGGCGCCACGCTGCACACCTTCGGCGGACACCTGCCGAGTTCCTGGGCCGAGCAGATATGCGTACCGCTGTGGTACCTGCGCGCCTACCTCTGGTACGTGCTGCTGTCGCCGCTCATGCTCAAGGCGATGCGGAGACTGCCGTGGGTCACCCTGCTGGTGCCCGTAGCGCTCGCCTTCCTCGTCAACTCCGGCCTGGTCGACCAGTCCGGCCGGCTGATGGAGGCCGTCACCGACTTCACCACCTTCGGTGCCTGCTGGCTGCTCGGCATGGCCCACCAGGAGGGGCTGCTCCGCAGGATCCCCCAGTACGTCGTGCCGTCCCTCGCGCCGCTGATGATGGTGTTCGGCTACTGGTGGCTGCTGCGGTCGCCGGTCGACAACCCGCGGCTCGGGCACGACCTGGAGGCGGTGCCGGTCGCGCAGGCGATCTGGTCGCTCGGCGCGGTCCTGCTGCTGCTCCACCTGAGCCCCTCCTGGGAGACCTGGCCCAGACCCCTGGAGCGGTTCAACGGCGTGATCAGCCTGCTCAACTCCCGCGCGGTCACCGTCTACCTGTGGCACTCCTTGGCGCTGGTGCTGACCGAGCCGCTGATCGACCCGCTGTGGAGCAACGGCTTCTTCTACGACCACCTGCAATGGCTGCTGGCCAGCCAGTGGACCCCGCTCGTGATCGCCGTGCCGCTCATCTGCCTCGCCGTCCTCCTCTTCGGCTGGATCGAGGACGTGGCCGCGAAGCGCCGCCCACGGCTCTTCCCGTACCCCCGCAGGCCCAAGGGCCGCCGACGCGGGTAGGGCGTGGTCGAGTCACCGAACCGGGAGGACGCCGGCGGCCGGGTGGACTCCGCTACGGTTCGGGCCGTGGACGCAGACGTGAAGCCGGACGCGGAGTCCGACGAGGACCGCTGGGAGGCGCGGCACCGGGCCGCCTACGGGTGCGGTGCCTGGGAGCGGGCGCGGCGTCAGGGCGGCCTGATGACCGCCTGGCACCGGGAGCAGGATCCTCTTCTCGGCCCGGCGGCTCGGCGATCCGGTGCCTCCGCCGCGGACGCACGGGTGAAGTGGCCGTGGGGCAGCGGCCCGCACACCCTCGGGCTGCTGCTCTGGCGGGCCGCCCACGAGGCCGGGATCCTGGTCGACGAGGTCCTCCTGGCCGACGTCCTGCCCTACTGCGACCCCGCGTCCGCCCCCGCGGCGGCGGCCGCGACGCCCGACGGGGCCCGTGACGGCGGGATCGGGGTCGGCGGCGCCGACGCGGTGGCCGCAGCCAGGCAGGTACTGCTCGCCCACCTCACTCCCGACCGCCCGCGCGCGGTCTTCGCCGACGCGCGGCCCGCCGCGACCGTCGGTTACCGGGTCAGGGAACTCCTGGCGTCACCCGACTGGGAGGCGGGCGACTGGCCCGCGGTGATCGCGTCGGCCCGGCAGGCGATGCGACGGGCGGACGACCTGCGGGAGCGAGGTGCCTGGCGGCCCGGCGCCGGGGAGCGGTCCCTGTACGGACGCCTGTCCCTGGACCGGGAACCGGCCGACGGGACCGGCGCGCCCGAGGACCGCCTCCCGGACTGGCCGGCCCGGGCGACGCACCTGGCCGGCCTCGCCGACGTCCTGTCCGAGGCCGCCGCCGCGCTGCCGGTGGGCGACGGAGGGGCACCGGCACCGGCGGCCCAGGTCCTGGCGGCCACGGCACGCGCCTGCGCCGGACTGCGGTCGGGCTCCGAGGAGACACGGTTCCTGTGGGCGGCAGAGCCGCGCCGGCCCCGGGACCCGGCCGCCTGGGAGGCGGCCCATGTTCCGGACGCCCTGCGGGTCCAGATCGAGGAGACGCGGGACCTGGTGCGGTCGCTCTCCGCCTTCCTGTGGACGCTGGCGTGCGCCTGACCTCTCGTCGCGCCGTGCCGGGGTCCCGGGTCCGCCGTCTCAGATGAAGTCGCCGCGTCCTTCCATCGGGTTGACGGCCTCGCGTCGCTGCCGCGCCGCGCGGGCGGCCCGCGTCGCGGCCTCCTCCCGCAGGTGCGCCTGGCTCTGCAGGGCCATCATCGAGCCCAGCGCGTGCCGGCCGGTCATGGGGTTGTCGATGCACGCCCGGTACAGGACGGCGGCCCGCTCGATGTCCTGGTAGAGGGTCCGGTAGATCTCCGCGGCACGGTACTGGGCATAGGGATGGCCGCACTCGGCCGCCGCCAGGAAGTACTCCAGCGCGTGCTCCGCGGGCGTCCGCGTCAGCGGCAGCAGGCGCTCCAGATACAGCTCGCCCAGGGCCAGCATCGCCTCGGGTTCGCCCAGTCCGGCCGCGGCCCGGTAGTGGTGGGCCGCCTCGTCGAACGACTGCGCAAGCCCGGCCTCGGGACAGCCCTGTTGGTACAGCGTGGCGAGGTAGTAGGCGGCACGCGGCGAACCGGTGCTCCGCCGCAGCAACGGCACCGCGATCGCGTAGTGCCCCTGCGAGTAGGCGATGTGCCCGAGGAGTTCGACGGCGGCCTCGTGACCGGCGCCGGCCGCGGTCTCCAGGAAGTAGGGGGCCGCGGCGCGGTGTGGTGCGCTGTTCCAGCAGTGCAGGCCGATCCGGTAGTGGTCCTCGGCGCTCACCGGCTCGCGGCCGTCCACGGTGAAGTCGGTTCCTTGCCAGTGCGCCACGTCGCGGCCCCCTCGCCCCGGCCCGCCACGGCGGGCGTCCAGGGTCAATTCTGCCTCAGTTCGGCGCGTTCGCCGGGCCGGATCGGCGCGGCGACCGGCCGAGCCGTGGCCTGTCCGCCGGACAGGCAGACGGTCCGCGCGCGGGTGCCCGGGTGACCCGGACGCCCGCGCGCGGTGCGCCGGTCAGCTGTTGGCGTTCAGGACGGGGTAGAAGCCGGAGGCGTGGCCGGTGGCGGTGGGGTGGTACGACTCCCAGCTCGGCGAGATGACGATGGAGTGCAGCCAGTCGTCGCCGGAGCACAGCTCGTGCCCGTTGAACGTGGTGCGGACGTCGCCGAAGACGAAGCCGTGGGCGGCGGCCCGGCCCTGGATGACGCTGTCCAGGACGTCCGAGGCCTCGTCGATCTTGCGGTGCTTGGTGTCGCTGAGTCCGACGCAGAAGACGTTGAGGGTGTACAGGTGCGGGTAACCCAGCACGACCACCTTGGCGTTGGGTGCCTTGGCACGGATCGCGGCGTAGGTGGCGTCGAGACGGGCGGGCAGGGTGTTGCGCGCGTAGGTCTCGGCCTGGTTGACGCGGTTGACGCAGTCGGAGTCCGAGTCCGTGGCGCAGGCCGTCATGACGTCGGCGAAGCCCGCGTCGTTGCCGCCGATGGTGACGGAGACCAGGGTGGTGGCGGAGTTGAGCGGGCCCAGCTGGGAGTTGGTCACGTCGGTGGTGAGCGCGCCGGAGCAGGCCGTGTCCGCGAAGGACGACGGGGCGTGCGCGTTCTTCCAGAGGTAGGGGTAGGAGCTGAGGCTGCGGTGGCAGCTTCCGCTCGCGCTGTCGTAGTTGCCCGCGCCGTTGCCGGCGGAGTACGAGTCGCCGAGCGCGACGTACACCGGGCCGGCGGCCTCGGCGGGAGCGGCCAGGCCCAGGCCGACGAGTACCGCGGCGCCCAGGGCGGCGAGCAGGGACAGCGACTTGGTCGATCTCACGGGACCTCCAGAAGGGGGAATGCCGGTCTGCTGCGGGTGGCGCACGAACGGAGTGTGTGAGTGACGTGGGCATGACATTTCAACCCTCGGGCGACACCCCGCGTTAGCCCCTGGTCGGCCCCGGAGCGGGGTCAGGGAGCGGATGAGCAGGGAGAACCGCCGCGAGGGCGCGATGGGCGCCCCCGGCGGACCGGGTGGGGGCGGTGCGGGTGCCGCGGGGGCGCGGCCGATCGGACGTCAGCGCATGCCGGTGCCGTGCGTGTCCGGTGAGGCGGTCACGGGCCGGGGTGGCGGGAGGGGGAAGGTGCGCTATGCGCCCGGTGCGGGTGCGGGTGCGGGTGCGGGTGCGGGTGCGGGTGCGGTGGCGGGCGGACGCGTCTGCGTCGCGGGCGCTGCCCTCGCGACGGCGGGCCGGGGCCCGGCGGAATGAGGGTGGGGTGCCGGCGGGGAGTCGCCGGAGCCGGCGGTGGTGTGCGGGGCGGGGGCCGTGGGTGCGGCTTCCGTCGTCGGGTCGGACGCTGTGAGGATCGGTCCCGTGCGTCTCGCGGTGCTGGGCTTCTTGATCCGCATGCGTTCCTCCTGTGGGGGGATGCGGGTCAGAGGGGCGAGCGGGTACAGCACGAGCCCGCCGGTGGGCGGCTCGGACGTGCTCCTGACAAGTTCAATCCTGAATTGTCGTCAGTCCAGGGGGTGTCGGCAAGGCATCGGCGGCAGAATTTACGCGCGTAACACCAGGGCTGCCGGGGGCGCGCGTGGACCGCGCTGTCGCGGAGTGCGGGCAGGCTGAGCCGGTCGCGGGACGGACCGCGCGCGCTGCCGCCCGGCGCGTGGAGTGCGCGCCGGGCGGCAGCGGGTGTTCCTCTTGATCGGTCAGCCGGTCAGCCGGTCAGCCGGTCAGGCCGGCAGCCGGTCAGGCCGGCAGGTGGAACTGCTGGTTGGTGCCGCCGGCGCAGGTCCAGATCTGCAGCCGGGCGCCGTTGGCCGTCGACTTGTCGGTGACGTCGAGGCACTTGCCGGACGCGGGGTTCACCAGGGTGTCGCCGGTACCGTGCTGCCAGACCTGGGCGCCGGTGCCGTTGCAGTCGTACAACTGGACCTTCGTGCCGTTGGCCGTGCCGGCGGACGCGAGGTCCATGCACTTGCCCAGGCTGCGGAGGGTGTTGTCGGAACCGACGGTCCACTGCTGGGCGGTGGTGCCGTTGCAGTCATACATCTGAACGGCGGTGCCGTTGGCGCTGTTCGCGGCGGCCACGTCCACGCACTTGCCGCCGAGGCCGGTGATCTGCCCCGTGGAGCCGGTGGGCGGCGGGGTGGTGGTGCCGCCGGTCAGGGTGTTGAAGGTGCTGGAGAACTGCCAGGCGCTCTGCGGGGTGCCGCTGCAGGTGTCCGAGAGCTGGCCGTTGGTGGCGCAGGCCTTGTCGCGGCCGAGCGCCCAGAAGGCGAGTTCCTGGATGCCCTTGGACTTCGCGAAGCCGGTGAGCGTGGTGGCGTTGCCGGTGGTGAAGATCTCGCTGGTGTCGTCGTTGACCCCGATCATCGGGGTGTTGCCCTCCATCGCCCACAGCTGGGCGTCGGACTTCTCCGGCCAGATGCTGCCGAGCTGCGAGCGCAGGGCGGTGGCGGCGTCGGTGGCCGCCTTGCCCATGTCCCGCGTCCCGTCGTAGTAGTCCATCGTCATGATGTTGACGAGGTTGACGTTCAGCCCGTTGCTCTTGGCGTTCGAGAGCAGCTTCGTGCCGTTGCCGTCGAGGCCGTTGGGCATGGACGGCAGCGTGTACTGGACGTCCAGCTTGTGTCCCGCCGCGGCGTAGTCCTGCTGGAGCTGCGCGAGGGCCTTGTTGCGGCGGTCGTTGGCGGCCGTGTCCGCGATCGCGCTGCCCTCGATGTCGAAGTCGACCCGGGTGAGGTTGAGGGTGTCGATCACCTTCTTGTACTGGGCCTTGAGCGTGGCCACGGTGGTACAGGCCTGCGCCTCCTCGATGCCCGAGGCGCCGCCGAAGGAGGCGATGACGTCGCCGCCCGCGCCGCGCAGGGAGTTGATCGCCGACGTCCAGCCGGCGTCGGTGACCGGCGTGTCGCCGTTGAACATGGCGTTGCAGCCGCCGCCGTCGATGACGAAGGCCAGCGTGTAGTACTTCAGGCCGGTGGCGTTGCGGGCGTTGGTCATGGCCGAGGGCGAGTTCCACGTCTCGACGTACGGCGCGGCGTAGTGGGCGGGGAAGCCGGGCCCGGGGTTGGCCGCGGCGCTCGCGGAGCCGCCGGCGGCGACCAGGACGGTGGCGGCCGTCGCGAGGACGGCGGGAACGGCGACGAGGGCTCTGGCAGCGGATCTGATCACAGGACGGCTCCTGTCATGAACGCGGGGCGCGCGAGGTGGGGGTGACGAGACACGTTCGGAACCTGCAGCAGCTGTTCACACAGCTGAACGATGGTTCCTCTGTTGAACCATCGACGGGTGATGACGGTATGGACTAGACCAGCTGCGCGTCAATACCCCGTACGCCGACAGCAGTTCGGCTCGTCGCCCCCTAGGCGCGGACAGCGCTCGCGACGGCTCAGGCCAGGAGCTCCGCGACCAGAGCGCCGAACTCGTCGGGTGTGGCGAGCCGGACGCCGAGCTGCTCGGCCTTGGCCCGCTTGGACCCGGCGTTCTCTCCGGCCACGACGAGCGTGGTCTTCTTGGAGACGCTGGAGGAGGAGCGCCCGCCCGCCCTCTCGATCAGTTCGTTCATCTCGTTGCGGGAGAGCTTCTCCAGGGCTCCGGTCATCGCGCCGGTGACGACCACGGTCATCCCGGCCAGCGGCCCGGCCGCCGTGGTGGGTGCGGGCGTCCCGTCGCCGGCCATGTCGTCGGAGACCGGCGGGAGCGGCGGGACGGCGCCCGGTTCGGTCATGTTGACGCCGGCGGCGGCGAGCTTGTCGATGAGCGGGGCCAGTCCGGCCAGTTCCGTGACGATCGACGGCGCCTTCTCCGTCCCGATGCCGTCGACCTGCCGTATCGCTTCGGCGTCCGCGGCACGGAGGTGGTCCATCGTGGCGAAGTGGCGCGCGATGCGCCGGGACATGGACCGGCCGGTGCCGCGCACACCGAGGGCGCACAGCACCCGCGCCAGCGGCTGTCGCTTGGCCCTCTCGATCGCGGCGAGGAGGTTGTCGGTGCTGGTGGCGCCCATCCGCTCCAGGCCGAGGAGTTGGTCACGGGTGAGGGTGAACAGGTCGGCCAGGTCGGCGACAAGGCCGGCGTCGACGAGCTGGACGACCCGGGTGCGGCCGAGGCCCTCGATGTCGAGCTGGTCGCGTCCCGCCGCGTAGGAGAGCGAGGCGACGAGATGGCAGGTACGGCCCTGCGCGCACCGCCAGCGCTCCTCGCTCCTGTCGATCTCCGATCCACAGCGCGGGCAGACCTCGGGGAACTCGACGGGCCGCTCCTCGCCGGTGCGCAGGTGGGCGACGGGGGCCTGGACACGGGGAATGACGTCACCGGCGCGGTGGACCATGACCTGGTCGCCGAGGCGCAGGTCGCGACGGGTGATGTCGGCCGGGTTGTGCAAGGTGGCGTAGGTGATGGTGGAGCCGTCGATGACCACCGGTTCCAGGACGCCGCGCGGGGCGATGATCCCGGTGCGGCCGACGTTCCACTCCACCGCCAGCAGCCGGGTGATCTTCTCCACGGCCGGAAGCTTGTAGGCGATCGCCCATCTGGGCGCGCGCGATCCGGATCCGGCTGCCTGCCGGTCCGCCGCGAGATCGGCCTTGACGACGATGCCGTCGATCCCGAACGGCAGTCCGGCACGGGCCGCGGCGATCTCCGCCACGCGCGCCAGGACGTCCTCCGCCGTCCCGGCCACGGTGTCAGGGACCGCGGTACCGGCGCTGGTGTGGACGCCGAGGTCGGCGGTCAGACGCATCAGGTCGCCGTGCGCGGACCCGGTCAGCCGCTCGGCCAGCAGCGGGTCGGTGCCGGGCAGGGGCAGCAGCCCGTAGCCGAAGAACGTCATCGGCACCGTGTAGACGCGGTCCCTGGCGCGCAGGGTGCCCGCCGCGGCGTTGCGCGGGTTGGCGAACGGCAGCCCGCCGTGCTGGGTGCGCACCTCGTTGGCGTACTCGAACTGGGCGTCGGTCATGAGGACTTCGCCGCGCACCTCCACGGTGACCGGCTCGGCCAGTCGCTCGGGCAGCCCCTCGACGGTGCCGATCGCGTGCGAGACGTCCTCCCCGGCCGTCCCGTCGCCGCGAGTGACCAGCCGGGTGAGGCGGCCGCCGGTGTAGCGGGCGGCGATCGCGAGGCCGTCCAGCTTCGGGCCGACGTGGAAGCGGGTCACCTCGTGCCCGACACGGCGGGCCAGCGACTCGGTCCAGGCGGTGAACTCCCGCGCGGAGAACACGTTGTCCAGGCTGAGCATCGCCACCGTGTGCGGGACGTCGCCCTCCGCCGCGCCGCCGGCCACCTTTCCGGTGGGGGAGTGCGGCAGCACCTGCCCGGGATGCGCGGCCTCGTACGCGGCGATCGCGCGCACCGTCCGGTCGTAGGCGTCGTCGTCCCAAGACGACGTGCCGCCCGCGTAGTACGCGGCCGCCGCCGCGACGGCGTCCTCGATCGCCCGCGCGTAGGCGGCGGCGTCGACGATCTCTGCTGCAGGTGATGTCATGCCCCGCATCCTGCCGCCCACCACTGACAACGCCTGCGGACGGCGCTCGGCGCGGCCGAACTCCGCGGCCGCGCCCGCTCCTGCGGCGCCGTCGTCGGGGCCGCAGTGACGTGGTTCAGCAGCGGCACGGTGCAAGGGACGCTCCGCCCACCGCGCGCGGCAACCGGCCGCGCCGTGCTTCGCGACCAGGTTCCGGGCGGCGAGCGAGACCTCTCGTCCCCCTCGACCAGCCGGAACCTGGCCGAACCACGGTTCACCGGTTGCCACTTCACCCGTCAGCCGCCCTCAGGGGCCTGTTCCGCGGACATGGTTCCGGACCGCCGCGGCCCACCGGCCGCCGTCCCGGGCCCGAGCACCTCTGCCCGTCACTTCCCGCGCGCTCGCAGGCGGCGCAGCATGCGGGGGTCCTCGAAGCCGACGGCGCGGGCCGCGGCGTCGGTCGTGGCGCCGTGGCCGATGAGGTGCTCGGCGCGTTCGAGCCGGAGGGTCTGCTGATAGCGCAGCGGGGTCAGACCGCCGGTGGCGCGGCTGAACAGACGGGTCAGGGTCCGCTCGCTCACCCCCACCGCCGCGGCCAGGGCGGACAGCGGCAGCGGCTGGTCGAAGCGGGCGTCGAGCAGGTCCTGCGCGTGGTGCACGGTGTCGTCGAGGTGGGACCGGTAGCGGAGCATGGCGCTGGCCTGCGGATCGTGGCCGTTGCGGCGTGCGTAGACCACCATGTCCCGGGCCACCTGCGCCGCGAGGGCGGGGCCGTGCCGGGTGGCGATCAGGTGCAGGGCGAGGTCGATGCCGCTGGCGATGCCGGCGGAGGTGACCACACGGTCGTCGGCGGTGTACAGGACGTCGCGGACGACCGTCGTCCGCGGGTAGCGACGGGCGAGTTCGTCCTGGACGTCGTGGTGGGTGGTGCAGCGGCGGCCGTCGAGCAGACCGGCCCGGCCGAGCGCCTCGGCTCCGGCGCAGACACTGGCGACGGTGCCGCCCGCGGCATGGTGCTCCCGCAGGCGCCGCAGGGAGGCCTCGCCGACGGTGGGGCTGCCCGCGAGGGTGGGTGCCCGCCACCCGGGCACCACGATCAGGTCCTCGGGGCCGAGGGCGGGCCAGTCGAGCCGGGCCACCAGCGGCAGGCCCTGGGCGGTGGGGACCTCCGGCCGCTCGGCGACGTAGCCGAGGGTGTACGGCTGCCCGAAGTCGGCGGCCGTGGAGAAGACCTGGGCCGGACCAGCCAGGTCCAGCAGGTGGAGTCCCGGCAGCAGGAGGAAGACGATGTGGCTCACGATCCGGTCATCATGCCGGAGATCCGGCCGTCGCCTCCAGTTGCTCGACGGTGGCGATGGTGGCGAAGCGCCCGGCGAGGGCGTACTCGGTCCGCCGGATGATCTCCTCGGCGCTCAGGGTGCGGGGATCCGACAGCATGTCGGCGACGCTCAGGTCGGCGGGAGCGTCGCGGTGCGGGATCGGGTTGGTCGCGGTGGCGTCGATGACGAGGGTGACCAGGTAGCCGAGGTCGGAGGCGACACGGGTGGTGGTCTCCACGCACTGCTCGGTGCGGATCCCGCAGACGGTGAGGTCGCGGATGCCGCGCTCGGTCAGGAGTTGCTGCAGGTTGGTGGTGGTGAACGCGTTGTGCGAGGTCTTGTGGATCAGAGGCTCCGTGTCCTCACGGCGCTCCAGCTCGGACATCAGCCGGACATGGCCGAGGGCGGGATCGAAGACGTCCCCGCTGCCGGGCTCCGCGTGCAGCACCCACACCACCAGGTCGCCCGCCCGCCGGGCCAGCCGAACCAGCCGGTCCACCCGGCCGGCGATCTTCGGATCGGAGATGGTCTCCCACAGCGGGCGGGCGCGGAAGGATTCCTGGACGTCGATGACGATCAGTGCTCGGGTCATGCGGCCCAGCCTGACGGACGGGGCGTACGCGGCGACAGGCCTCATCGGGTCCGGAGGCGGACCGATCCGGTCACCGGACGAGGCGGCCGCGTGCCGTGCGTGCTTCCGCCGTGGAGCGTTCACCCCCGGTATCGAGTCCGCGGCGGACCGCGCCGACCGGAATCCGTGATTTCCCCGGTCGGCCGCCGAGGCGGCGTTCGGTCGCGGCTTCACCCGTCTGCCGTCCGAAGGATCGATTTGCCGGCCCTCGCACGAGTGATCCTCCGTATCCGGGCGCCGTTGCGCGGGGGAGGGACCTCGTGGCGGTCACGGCCGCCTCAGGAGTCCCCGGGCTCTCCCGGGAGTCGTCCCTTCGACCGGAACAGGGTTCTCATGCGTCTTCTCCGTAGTGCCGCCGCCGTCGTCGGCGCGCTCGCCCTCGTCGTCACCTTGCCGGCCTCCGCGAGCGCCGCCACGGGTGACTTCTCGTACCAGTTCGTGGGTCTGGACGGCAAGGCCCAGGCGGCGACCGTCCACGACCCGCGGAGCCCCGGCTGCCTCGTGCTGCCCGAGGTCGCGGACCCGGGCTCCTCCGCGCCCGCGTTCGCGCCGCACAACGACACCGACGAATGGGTGGTCGTGTTCACCGGACCGGAGTGCACCGGTGACTCCTGGAGTCTGCGGCCGCACGGCAACCCGGCTTCGGACCGCCTGAAGCTGCGTTCGGTGTTCCTGACCGGCAGTCACTGACCGAAGCGCCTGCTCTCCCGGTGGCGCGTGGCCGGCGGTCCCGGTCGTCGCCACGCCGCCACCGGCCGGGACGGCGCGCGAGCACCGCCGTGGCCGTCCGCGCGCCCGCCCCGCGCTCGACGGCCGGCTCGGGTCAGCCCCTGGAGGCCGCGCGGGACAGGCGGATCGCCGAGACGAGGAAGAAGACCCCGCCGAGTGTCGCGTAGCCGGCCAGGGCGGTCAGGGAGGGGTCGTCCTGTGCCGCGCTCCGGAAGAACGAGGCGCCGGCGAGGACGGAGAGGGAGCCGCTGAGGATCATGGCCCACTGGCCGCCCATGGCGCGGCGCGCGAGGCCCACGAGGAGCTGCACGAGTCCGGATACGACCGCCCAGGCACCCCAGACCCGCAGCACGTCGGCGGCGCCCGAGGTGCCGGCGACCGCGATGCCGACGGCGGCGAGCACGCTGACGGCCATGTTGGCGTACAGGGCCTTCACCGGACCGGCGGCCTGTGCCGACCTCGCGTCCACGACGGCCGCGGCCACGTCGAAGGCCGGGTAGAGGACGAGCAGCAGCTTGGTTCCGACGGTGAGGTGGGAGCCGGACGCCAGCAGGAGCGCGGCCCACACGGCGGCGAAGACGAAACGGGCGAGGTACAGCCGGCGCAGGGCGGGCGCGGCACCGACGGTCTGGGCGGGGGCGGTGGATGCCATGGGGTTCTCCAGTGACGGGATAGAAGAGAGAACGTTCTCTCTTGAGCGCAGCCTGGCACAGCTCGGTCAGGGAAACAAGAGAGAGCGTTCTACCCGCTACCATGGGCGATATGACCACGACGGCAGCAGGCGCAGGCACCGGCAAGCGAGTCTCCGAGGCACGGGCACGGCTCCTCGCGACCGCCGCACGGCTCTTCTACGCGGAGGGCATCCACACGGTGGGCGTCGACCGTCTGGTCGCCGAGGCGAAGGTCACCAACGCCACCTTCTACCGCCACTTCCGCAGCAAGGAGGACCTCGCCGTCGCCTACCTCGACAGCGTCGACCAGGCGATCCGCACGCAGATCGGCTCCCTGACGGCCTCCGAGGTACCGCCCGACGGCATCCTGCGCGGCATCGGCGCCTCCCTGGTCGAGCAGATCGGCTCGCCCGGCTACCGCGGATGCGCCTTCCTCAACGCGGCGGCGGAGTTCCCCGATCCCGGGCATCCGGTACACCGCGCCGTCGTCGAGCATCGCGCGTGGTTCCTGCGGACGATCACCGGTCTGTTCGCCGAGATCACGACGGCGCAGGCCGACCGCGCCGGACGGCACTTCGTCATGCTCCGGGACGGCGCGATGAGCGCCGGCTATCTCGGCGATCCCGTCCTGGCCGGCGAGACCCTGCTGCGCGGCATCGAGGGCCTGCTCCGGGTCCACACCGCGCGCGGTGGCGACGACGAGTCCGGCACCTCCGCACCCGTGCAGCCCTCCCCGGCGGCCACGACGGTTCCCGACGTCCCGTGCCGGTGACGCCCTGACCGGCGCCGTCGGCGAGCGGCCCCGGCGTCAGCCGGAGACCACCGGTCCGGCGGGGGGCGGTGCCGTGAGGAGTTCGAGGGTTCCGGTGATGTCGAGGAGGCGCTCCAGGTTCGCGGGCCGGTCCTGCAGGCGCAGGCACACGTCCGCGGCGGTGGTCCTGCGGTGGATCATCAGCAGGACGGACAGGCCCGTCGAGTCGATGGTGCCGAGTCCCGCGCAGTGGATGTCCAGGTGCCTTACACCGGGCCGGCCGGTGAGCCGGACGGCGACCTCGTCCTGGAGCAGGTACGCGTTCTCGTAGTCGAGGTCTCCGTGGATCTCTATGCGGACCCGGTCCTCGGCGTCGACCGTGGCCAGACGCAGGTGGTCGGACGGCATTGGCATCGTGGTCATGCAGGATTCCCGGCGGCGGTGATGTGGTCGGTCGTGGTGAGGGCTTCGGTGCCCCGCTCAAGGATGCGGGCGGCCCGCGGGAAGTCCTTCAGCTCATGGGCGAGCAGAGCGAGCGCGGGAGGCAGTGACCGCGCGGGCACTCCGCGGGCGACGAGGATCCGGGCCGTCCAGGTGAGGAACGACCGGAACAGCTCTTCGTCGCCGAGATACAGGGCGGTGGCGAGGAACTCCACGATGTGCGCGAGATCCTCGGCGGTGCGTTCGCGCTGCGGCTCGTCGTAGCCGCGCATGGCGGGGAACGCGTCCTCCAGAGCGGTGAAGACGGTCCGCACCAGGGCGGGGGCGCTCCGGGCGACCATCGTGTACTCCTGGTCGGCCAGGTGCGGCAGGTCGTCGACCTGCTGGTGGTCGAAGTGCGGGCGCGGCAGCGGCCCGCGCGCTAGCCGGTCGGCAGCGGCGCGGGCGTCGGGGGCCCAGGCGTCGGCACCGAGCAGGCGGGCGTAGCGTCCGTCGGGGCCGAAGGCGGCGCCGCCGACCAGGACCGGGACCCCGACCGCCTGGCAGGCGGTGATCGCGGCGTGCGCGGTCGGCAGGCGGGTGGCGATCGAGCTGGACAGGGCGACCGCGTCGGCGCCGGTGGCGTGCAGGTGGGAGATGAGGTGCGGGGTGGGCACCTGGGCGCCGAGGTAGTCGATCTGCCAGCCCCGCAGCTTCAGCACCTCCGCCAGGAGCCGGGCGGGCAGCGCGTGCCACTCCCCGTCGACGCACGCCACCGTGACCCGGCCGCGGGAGGGCGTGGTGCGGGCGACGGGGTGGGTCGCGAGCGCGCCGACGGCCCGTTCGTTGATCGCGGTCGCGGCGTGCTCCTGGGCGACGGTGATCCGGTTGGCGGCCCACTCCTCGCCGACGCGTCCCTGTACGGCGGCGACGACGTCCAGCAGCACGCTCTCCGGGTCGACGCCCTCGTCCAGGGCGTGGGTGACGAGTTCGGTGGCGGCGTACTCGTCACCGGCGTGGACGGCGTCCCACAGCCGGCCGGCGAGCGCATCGAGGCCGGTGGTGCCGGGGGAGCAGGGCGGGGTACTGGTGCTCATCCGGTCAATGTGCCCCGGATGTGCCCGTTCACCGCGCTCGGACGACGGGTGCGGGGCGCGGAGATCACGACGACCGCCATGTCGTCGTGCCGGCGGTCGCCCAGCCACTGCGCGGCCAGCATCTGCACGTGCTCCGCGATGCCCTCCGACGGCATGCCCGCGCATCCGGCGAGGGCCTGCTTGAGACGCGCCTCACCGAACAGGGCGTCGCCCATCGGGCCGCCCTTGGCCTCGGTGATCCCGTCGGTGTAGAGCACGCAGGACTCGCCCTCCGCGAGCGTGACCGAGGCGGTGCGGGCGTTGACGTGCGGGACGGCGCCGACCAGGGTGCCGCGCGTGTCCGCCTCCTCCACGGTGCCGTCCCCGCGGATGATCAGCGGGGCCGGATGTCCGCCGCTGGTCACCCTCAGGTCCACGCCGTCCTCCTTGCGGGACACGGAGGCGAGCACCAGGGTGGCGAACCGGGTGTGCTGGGAGTTCAGCAGTGCCGTGTTGAGCAGGTTCAGCATCCGCTGGTGGTCGTCCGCCAGCGGCAGCAGCGCGTGCAGCGTGTTGCGGATCTTGCCGGTGAGGACCGCGGCCTCCAGACCTTTGCCGCATACGTCCCCGAGGGTCACCAGGGACGGCTCGCCGTCCACGGCGGCGGGGTGGACGTCGTAGAAGTCGCCGCCGATCCGCTCCTCGTCCGCGGAGGGACGGTAGCGGCCCGCGAAGTCGACGCCGGAGATCCGGTGCAGGGTCGGCGGCAGCAGCTCCTGCATGAGCACGTCGGTGATGGCCGTCTGCTCGGCGTACAGGCGGGCGGCCGACATCGCGGCGCCGGCGCGGGCGGCGAAGAGCCGGACGAAGACCTCCTCCTCCTCGGTGAAGGCGGCGGTCCGCACCTTGCGCAGCAGGACCAGCGCACCGGCGGGGACGCCGTGACCGGGCAGCGGGGTGATCACGACCGAGCCGACCGCGCCGAACCCCTCCGGGACCATCCATTGCGGGGCCGTGGTCGGATCGATCCACCGGGAGGGGACCGGCGGGAACCCGCGCAGGGCCTCCCCGAGGCCCGGGATGTCGTCCGGGTTGACCCGCTCCTGGCTCTTGGTCGGCTTGCCGCCGCGCAGGCAGGTGACCACCGGCAGTTGCTTGCCGCGCGAGGGCGCGATGGCCAGTGCCGCGTCCGCGAGGCTCTCGGCGGCCATCTGCGCGGTCACGTCCATGCAGCGGCCCAGGTTGAGGGAGGCGAGCAGGGTGTTGGACGCCTTCGCCAGGAACGCCGTCCGCTCCCGTTCCACCCGCAGGGCCTCCCGGGCCAGTCGGTGGTCGGTGTCGTCGACCAGCCACCAGGCCACCGTGCCGTCGTCGTGGACGCTGGGGTGGGCCTCGAAGTGACGGCCGTCGATCGTGCCGGTCAGCGGCTGCGGGGCGTCGAGGTCCGACTCCCTGCGCGGGCCGGGGAACAGCAGCGCGTGATGGGCCGCGGCCAGCCACGGCGGAGCCACGTCGTCCAGGCGGGCTCCCGGCTCGGCCCCGGGCAGGAGCGCGGCGGCGATGTCGTTACGCTGGACCAGCGTGCCCCGCGGGTCGGCGACCAGAACCGGATAGGGTGCACTGCCCCACGGGAAGTCCCTAGCCGGTACGGGGGTCTGCGCTTGCGTGGAAGCCAAATATCGAGGACCCGCTACGCGAATCCCTCACCTCTTCGTCTCGATGGAAACATTGCACTAAGGCAACCATCCATCACTGTGGTGCTTTGTGGCAAGCAGCCACCTCCGTCTCCTCGGGATGCACACAACGTGAAGAGCGGCAGGTGCGTGCGCGGCACCCCGGCCGACCGTGCCCCTACCGGGACGCGCCGGTCTCCAGCGGGAGGCCGAGGCGGTCGGCGAGTTCGGGGACGCCGATGCCGAAGGTCTGCCGCACCCGCACCCCCTCCGGCGTGATGTCGAAGACCGCCAGGTCCGTGTAGACGCGGTCCACGCAGCCCAGGCCGGTCAGCGGATAGCCGCACTCGGGGACCAGCTTGGGCGCTCCGTCCCGGGCGAAGAGGTTCATCATCACGAACACCTGCTTCGCGCCGATGGCCAGGTCCATGGCGCCGCCCACGGCGGGGATGGCGTCGGGTGCGCCGGTGTGCCAGTTGGCCAGGTCGCCCCGTGCGGAGACCTGGAAGGCACCGAGGACGCAGATGTCCAGGTGACCGCCGCGCATCATCGCGAAGGAGTCCGCGTGATGGAAATAGGCGGCGCCCGGCAGTTCGGTGACGGGCACCTTGCCCGCGTTGGTCAGGTCCGGGTCGATCCGGTCCTCGGAGGCCGCGGGACCCATGTTGAGCATGCCGTTCTCGGTGTGCAGAACCACACCCGAACCGGGGGAGAGGTGGTCGGCCACCAGGGTCGGCTGGCCGATGCCCAGGTTGACGAACGATCCGTACGGGATGTCCCGGGCGATCAGGGCGGCGATGGCGTGCTTGTCCAGCGGGCCCTGGCCGCCGGCCGTCGGAGAGGTCGAGGTCATGAGTGATCAGCCACCTGCACCACGCGGTCGACGAAGATACTGGGTGTGACGACGGTCTCGGGATCGATCGCGCCGGTCTCGACGACCTCGCGGACCTGGGCGACCACGGTGGTGGCCGCGGTGGCCATGACGGGACCGAAGTTCCGCGCGGTCTTGCGGTAGACGAGATTGCCCATGCGGTCCGCCCGATGGGCGCCGATCAGCGCCACGTCGCCGTGGATCGGGTATTCGAGCACGTGGACGCGTCCGTCGATCTCGCGCACCTCCTTGCCCTCCGCGAGCAGGGTGCCGGCGCCGGTGGGGCAGTAGAAGGCGCCGATGCCCGCGCCGGCCGCCCTGAGCCGTTCCGCGAGCGTGCCCTGGGGGACCACTTCGAGTTCGACGCGGCCCGCCCGGTACAGCCCGTCGAACACCCAGGAGTCCGTCTGACGGGGGAAGGAGCAGATCACCTTGCGGACGCGCCCCGCGGCCAGCAGCGCGGCCAGGCCGGTGTCGCCGTTGCCCGCGTTGTTGGAGACGACCGTGAGGCCGGTGGCGCCCTGCCGGATCAGCGCGTCGATCAGCGCCACCGGCATGCCCGCCATGCCGAAGCCGCCGACGAGCACCGTGGCGCCGTCCTGGACACCGGCGACCGCCTCGTCGGTGCCGGCGCACAGCTGCGTGGTCACCGGCTGCTCCCGGCGACGTTCTCCAGGACCACGGCGAGCGCCTGCCCGACGCCGATGCAGATCGCCGCGACGCCCCACCGCCCGCCGGACTCCCGCAGCCGGCGGCTGAGCGTGCCCAGCAGCCGGCCGCCGGACGCACCGAGGGGGTGGCCGAGCGCGATGGCCCCGCCCTTCGCGTTGACGATCTCCGGATCGACGCCCCACGCGTCCACGCAGGCCAGCGCCTGCACGGCGAACGCCTCGTTCAGCTCGACGGCGTCGACGTCGGACCAGGCGATGCCCGCCCGCTTCAGCGCCCTGTTCACGGCCTCGACGGGCGCGTAGCCGAACATCTGCGGGTCCACCGCGGCCACGCCGCGGCCCGCGACCCGGGCCAGCGGGTCCGCGCCGATGCGGTCGGCGGCCGCCGCCGAACCGAGCAGCACCGCGGAGGCGCCGTCGTTCAGCGGCGAGGCGTTCCCGGCCGTGATACGGCCGTCGGGCCGGTAGGCGGGCTTGAGGGTGGCGAGCTTCTCGAGGGTGGAGCCGGGACGGATGCCCTCGTCGCGCTCCAGTACCGTGCGCCCGCCGTCGGAGACGGGGACGGTCAGGTCGTCGTAGAAGCCCGCGTTCCAGGCGTCGTCGGCCAGCCGGTGCGAGCGGAGGGCGAAGGCGTCCTGGCGTTCGCGGGAAACGTCGAAGCGGTCGACGAGCTGTTCGTTGGCCTCGCCCAGGGAGACCGTCCACTCCGCGGGCATGCGCTCGTTGACCAGCCGCCAGCCGAGGGTCGTGGACACGGCGGTGACGTCCCCGGCAGGGAAGCCGCGGCCGGGCTTGGGCAGTACCCACGGGGCACGGGTCATCGACTCGACTCCGCCGGTGAGGACGATGTCCGCGTCGCCGGTCTCGATGTGGCGCGAGGCGATGAGCGCGGCGTCCAGGGAGGACCCGCACAGGCGGTTCACGGTGGTCGCTGGCACCGAGGTGGGCAGGCCCGCCAGCAGGACGGCCATCCGGCCGACGTTGCGGTTGTCCTCGCCGGCGCCGTTGGCGTTGCCCCAGACGACGTCGTCGATGCGTCCTGGATCCAGCGCGGGGGTCTTGGCGAGAACCCCGCTGATGACCTGTGCCGCGAGGTCGTCGGGCCGGACCTCGGAGAGGGCGCCCCGGAAGCGGCCGAAGGGCGTCCGCACCGCCGAGTAGAGGTAGCTGTCCGTCATACCGTCACGGTAGGAGCGCCGACTGCACGGCGTCCAAGACCTAATCCATATGGATTGATAAGCCGCTCTTATAGGATCGGGGCATGGAGCTGCGACAGATCCGGTACTTCCTCGCGCTGGCCGAGGAGTGCCACTTCGGACGGGCGGCCGCGCGCCTGCACGTGGCCCAGCCCGCGCTGTCCCAGCAGATCAAACAGCTGGAGAAGGAACTGGGGACCGTCCTGTTCACCCGCTCCACCCGGCACGTCGCGCTGACCGAGGCCGGACACCACCTCCTGGACCACGCCCGCATCCTGGTCGCGGAGGAGGAGCGCGCCCGCCGGCACATGACCGAGCTGGCGGACGGCCACACCGGACGGGTCTCGACCGGCTTCATCGGGACCGCCACCTACGACCTGCTGCCACAGGTCGCCCGCACCGTACGGGCGAGGCTGCCCGGGATCACCATGGACCTGCACGGCGAACTCCTCACCCCCGACCTGATCGACGGACTCCTCGCCGGCACCTACGACCTCGCGGTCCTGCGCGGCCCCGCCGACCACGAGGACATCCGCACCACACCCCTGCGTTCCGAGTCCCTGGTGGCCGTCCTCCCCTCCCACCACCCCCTCGCGGGCCGCCCGCGCATCCCGCTCGAAGCCCTCGCCGACGAGCCCTTCGTGGTCCACTCCTCGCGTTCCTCCATGTACGGCCGGGTCCTGGCCGCCTGCCGGCGCGCCGGATTCCGGCCCGCCTCGCTCATGGAGGTCGGCGAGACGGCCACCCTGGTCGTCTTCGTGGCCGCGGGACACGGCGTCGCGCTCGTCCCCGCGCCCGTGCAGAGCCTGCGCCTCGCCAGCGTCGCCTACGTGCCCCTGACCCGGACCGAGTCCGTCGACCTGGTCCTCGCCGGCCACGCCCGGCGCGCCACCCCGGCCACCGACCAGGTCGCGGCGGTGATCAGGGAATGTGTGGACGGTCCTCACCGACGACCGGCCCCGCCCTCTACGCTGGGGGAATGACGAGCGGCACAGCTGCGCCGGTGCGCTTCAGCACGACCGGTCTCCCCGAGGCGGAACGCATCGCCCTGTGGGAGGAGCACAACGCGCAGGCGCTGATAGGCCTGCGCTGCCGTTCCCTGCACGACACCGCCCTCGACGCGACGGAGTTCAACCTCCAGCTGTCCCGCGCGCATCTCGCCCGCGTCCTCGGCAGCCCCCACATCGTCGAACGGCCCGACGCCGAGATCCGCCGGGTGCCCTCGGGCGCCGTGGCCTGCTACCTGACCCTGGCCGGCGACGCCTTCTTCTACTGCGACGACGGGGTACGGCTGCTGCGCCCCGGCCAGCTGCTCGTCTGCGACGCCGACCAGCCCTTCGTCCGGGGCTTCTCGCACGGTCTGGAGGAGCTCGCGGTCAAGATCCCCCACCAGGTGTGGCGGGACCTCGGCGGGCCGCCCGCCCTGCCCCGGCCGCTGGTCGTCGACGCCGGCGCCGTCCACACCCGGACCCTCGCCGCGCTCGTCGCCCAGGCGCTGCGGCCGGAACCCTCCGACGCCGTCCTCGTCGACGAGGACACCGTCCTGGACCTGCTCGTCTCCTCCGCCAACGGCCGCGCCCCGGCCCTGTCCACCGTGCACCTGACCGTGGCGAAGACCTACGTCGACGAGCACCTGGCCGACCCAGGCCTGTCGGCGGCCCGCATCGCCCGCGGCATCGGGATCAGCGAACGCCATCTGTCCCGGGTGTTCGCCGCGGGCGGCACCAGCGTGCCGCGGTACCTGCTGGTGCGCCGCCTCGAACGTGCCCGCACACTGCTGGGCGCCGGCGGCGAGACGACCGTGGCGGAGGTGGCGGCACGCTGCGGTTTCGCGTCGGCTGCCCACTTCTCGCACCGGTTCCGGGAGCACTTCGGCCTGCGCGCCGGCGACGTCCTGCGCGAGACCCGCGCCCGGTCGTGACGAGGGCCCCGCGCGCTCACGTGCCGTCGGGCGCCAGCACGATGTCGAAGCGGACCCGGGACCAGGACCGCTCGCCCAGGTCCCGCCCGTCCGGGGTGGGCGTTCGGGCCGGCTGGGTCACGAAGTCCTTCACCAGCGACTCCTTCACCCCGAACACGGAGTCCCGGTCGAGCAGTTCGTCACCGCGGACGAAGATGTGCGTGACCAGCGTGCGCCGCGCGGGCGCGCTCACCATGAAGTGCAGGTGCGAGGCGCGCATCGGCGACCGGCCGGTCGCCGCCAGCAGCCCTCCCACCGGACCGTCGTGCGGAATGGGATACGGCGTCGGCGTCAGCCCCCAGAACCGGTAGCGGCCCTCGGAGTCGCTGAACAGGTGCGCCCGTGCCGCCGTCCGGTCGTCCCCGTACTGCGTGTCGTAGAAACCGTCCTCGTCGGCCTCCCACACCTCGATCCGGGCGCCGGCCACCGGTGCGCCCGCGTCGTCGGTGACGGTGCCCTCCACCCAGCAGGGCTCTCCGGCGGCGCCGAAGGCGAGGTCGCCGCCCTGGGCTATCTCGGGGCTGTCCTCGACGAAGAACGGACCGAACACGGTGGCCTCGGTGGCGTCGCCGTACGCCTCGTTGTTCACGGCGACCGTCTGCATGGAGGCGCCGAGCACGTCGGACAGCAGGATGAACTCCTGGCGTCGGTCGTCGGTGATGTGACCGGTGCGGGTGAGGAAGTCGATGCCCTTCGTCCACTCGTCCTCGGTGAGCCTGACGTCCCGGACGAACGCGTGCAGGTGGCTGACGAGGGACCGCATGATCTCGCGCAGCCTGGGGTCGGCGCAGCCGTCGAAGGACGCCAGCACCTGCCGGGTGACCTGCTCCTCACGCTCCCGCTGCTCGGCCGTTACCGGCTCGCGGTCGGTGCGGGTGTCGTTCATCGGTCCTCCCAGGCGTTCCGTACGAGAGCGGTGATCGCGTCGAGGGTGACGGGCCGCGGGTTGTCCGCGGGCGCGGCGGCCACGACGGCCTCGGCCGCGGCGGCCACACCGTCCCGCGGCATCCCGAGGGAGGCGAGCGAGCGCGGCGCGCCGAGGCGGTCGCGGAGGCCGACGAGCCCCTCGACGGCGGTCGGGGAACCGAAGGCCGCGGCCAGGCGCCGCTCCGCGTCCGGGGCGGAGGGCGCGTTGAAGGCGAGGACGTGCGGCAGGACCACGGCGTGCGTCTGGGCGTGCGGGAGGTTGAACATGCCGCCGAGCACATGGCACACCTTGTGGTGCAGTCCCGACCCGGCGGAGGCGAACGCCGCGGCGGCCAGGTAGGCCCCGTACAGGGTCTGTTCCCTGCCGTCCAGCGCCCCGGGGTCCTTCACGACCAGCGGCAGCCCCGTCCGCAGCGCCCGCACGCCCTCGGCCGCGAGGGCCTGGTCGATCGGATCCGTGCGCGGGGCCCACATCGAGTCCACGCAGTGGGCCAGCGCGTTGAGCCCGGAGGCCACGCTGAGGCCGACGGGCAGCGAGAGCGTGAGCGAGGCGTCGTAGACGACGGCCCGCGGCAGGACCCTCGGGTCCGTGCCGGTGGTCTTCACGGAGTCCTCGGTCAGCCCCCACACGGCGGTGGCCTCCGAGCCCGCGTACGTGGTGGGGACGGCGACGATCGGCAGCCCGGTGGTCAGGGCGACCGCCTTGGCCAGTCCCGTGGCGGAGCCGCCGCCGACACTGACCAGGGCGTCGACGTCCCGCTCGGCGGCCGCGGCGCGGGCCCGCGCCGCGACCTCGGCGGGAACGTGCATGACGACGTCGTCGTGCCGGTGGACCACCGGCAGCCCGGCGGTGACACGTTCGGCGGCCTCCCGCGCGCTCGCGCCCGCGACGACCATCACCCGCCGGGCGCCCAGCGCGGCGACCTCCGCGGCCAGGGACTCCGCGGCCGCGCCGGAGGCGAACCGCACCCGCTGCGGCAGCGTGTCGTGAACGAATCGCATGGATCAGTCCCTTCCCAGGACGGAGAGCAGGGCGGCGCGCAGCCGGTCCTCGGGATCCTCCGGCAACTCCATGGAACGCCACGCGATGTGCTTGTCGGGCCGCACCAGCAGCGCTCCGCTCTCGTCGATCTCGCGCAGCTTGGCCCAGTCGTAGTAGAGGTCTGTCACCTCGCGTCCGGGACCGATGACGACCGCCGTGAGCGGGACGCCCAGCTCCTCGCCGACCTTCTGGGCCGCCCGCTCCCACGCCTCGCCGGCGATACCGGTGAGCAGCGTCCAGCGGTCGTACGGCGCGAGGTCCATCAGCGCCTGACGCCGGGCGCTGTCCCCGACCCAGGCGTGCGGAAGGTGCGCGCCGGGGACGGTCGACATCTCGTAGTACAGGTCGGCGTCGCGTGCGGGCGCGGGGAGTTCGCTGCCGTCGGACACCACGGCCGTCGAGGCGTAGTGCTGGCCCAGCTCCACACCGTGCGCGTTGAACTCGTAGTTCTTCAGCTCCATCGCGCGCACCAGCGCGGCCCGCTTGGCGGCGCCCGCCGGGGTGTTGGCCTTGCGTTCCTCGATGGCGGCGGTCATCGACGCCTCGTCCGGCGCGCCCAGGATGCCCAACGCCTCGAAGATGTCGACGAATTCGCGGCTGGACTTGTTGGCACGCCTGACGATCCGCTCGGCGACCGGTGCCCGTTCGGCGGTGTAGGTCTCCAACAGCCCCGCTCCCGCGTGGCCCTTGAGTACGGCCGCGAGCTTCCAGGCGAGGTTGTACGCGTCCTGGACGGACGTGTTGGAGCCCAGGCCGTTGCTCGGCGGGTGCCGGTGCACGGCGTCGCCCGCGCAGAACACCCGGCCCTGCTGCAACCGGGTCGCGTACATCTCGTTGTTGCCCCACAGGCTGGTGCCGGTGATCTCCACGTCCAGGTCGGGCGCTCCCAGGAGGCTGCGGACGATCTGGACGGCGGCGGCCTCGTCGACGACCGGGGGCTCGCCCGCGATGTCGTAACCCCACACGATCAGCCACTCGTTCCACGGGCGCACCATGCGCACGAGCCCCGCGCCGATGCCGCCGACGTTCGAGCCGGGCTGGACGACCCAGTACAGGACGGACGGGCGGTGGGCGACGTAGCGGCTGATGTCGGCCTTGAACGTGATGTTCATCGAGCCGGCGATGTCCATCGCGCCCTCGAAGGGCAGGCCGAGGTCCGCGGCGACCTTGGAGCGGGCGCCGTCCGCGCCGATCAGGTACTTCGCGCGGATGCTGTACTCGTGTCCGGTGAGCCGGTCAAGGACCCGGACGGTGACGCCGTCGGCGTCCTGGGTGTGCGACAGGTACTCGCTGGAGAACCGCGTCTGCGCGCCGCGCTGGGCCGCGTTGCGGACCAGGATCGGTTCCAGGTACGTCTGCGGGATGTCCACGGTGAGGCACGGCGAGGCCAGCCGGTAGTCCGCCTCGCGGTCCGGCCGGGTGCCCCAGGTGTGGATACGGCCGATCTCCTCACCGGTGATGCTCGTGCAGAACACGGTGTCGCCGACGAGGGAGTGGTCGGTGGCGTCGGCCAGCACCTGCGCCTCGATGCCCAGATCGCGGAAGATCTCCATCGAGCGCTGGTTGGTGATGTGCGCGCGGGGGGTGTTCGCCGTCCACCGGTACTTCGTGATCATGATCGTGTCGACACCCAGCGTCGCCAGCAGCAGCGCCGCCGAGGCGCCCGCGGGACCGGAACCGACGACCACGACGTCGGTGCTGACGGCCGAGTCGGCCGGCGGCTCGGTCTCGGACATCCCGTCGTTGAACATGGGCATCGTGCTGACCTTTCCTCGCGATCCGGCGGCGTTGCCGGCTGGGTCAGTGTGGGGCGGACCCGGGCGGGGCGGAACGGCTCGGCGGCGAGGTCGGCGGATCCGCCAAGAGATGGCGGATCCACGAAGTCCATTCAATGAGTAGGTATTACTTTTGTTTTCTTTTCGCGGCGGCCGGTCTCATCTGAGATAGATGACCACTCCGTTCCTCCCGTGCCTGCCCCGCCGCCCGTCATGCCCCTGCCGGCCGTGGTCGCCGTCGCTGCCGGGGCGTCCCGGCACGCCCGTCGGGCCGGTGGGGCCGGCCTCCCCGGAGGGACCGGAAGGGCCGGGCGGCCCCGGCAGGCCCTGGTGGGCGGCGCTTCCCTGGAGGCCGATGCGCCGTTCCCGCAGTTCGTCGAGCTGCTGCTGATGGGCGACGAGCACGGCCGTCTGCGCGACGAGCAGCACGGCCAGCGCGGCACCGAGCACGAGGCGGCGTCGCGGACTCCGCCAGGCCTCTTTGATCCGGATCACAACATTCCTCACGTCATGCGACGAACAGGGGTCAGGGATGAGCGCCCGGCGCGGACGAGCCGCTGCGCCGGGCGCTCCTTCGATGGCGGACGTCCTAGCCGGCCGGCGGGGCCACCGCGTCCTTCCCGTCCTTTCCGTCCTTCCCGTCCCGTCCGTTCGCGCCGTCCTGGCCGTCCTGTCCGTCCGTGCCGTCCTTGCCCGGCGGGCCGATCGGACCGGCGGGGCCGGTGGGTCCGGGCGGACCGGACGGGCCGGGCGGCCCGGGTTCAAGGCTTTCCTGCGCGTTGACGGGGTGCAGCTGCAGATCGTCGATCTGCACCTGCTGAGAGATGATCAGCGCCGACTGCGCGACAAGAGCGACGGCCAGCACGGAGCCGAGCACGAGGGGGCGCCGCGGACCACGCAGCGCTTCGATCACGCTTCTCACATCAATCCTCACGTTATGCGGTGAAGAAAGCGTAAAGGACGAAAAGGGATGAAAGGGGAATGGCGCGGCGAGTGTCTTTTCGTGCGCAGCGCCTTTCCTCGGCCGGTCCTTTTTCGCGATCGCATCGCAAATGCGGCGGGCCGCGCACGGCCATGGTCTGCCGCTGTCCGTTGCCCGGTCCCGGAGCCCGGACCGTGCCGGAGGGGGCCGCGTGCCACACTGGACCGGATCGTCACAGGTGGCGACGGCGGCGGAAGGTGGCATCTTGCTGACATTGGATCTGCATCCGGTCTTCCGGAACAACCGCGACATCGAACTCTCGCTGCGGCAGATCGTCTTCCAGGCGAAACACACGGGCGAGCCCGTCGTGCAGATCATTCACGGAAAGGGCACCGGGCAACTCAAAGGACGCGTCCTGGCGTTCCTCAACCAGAAGCACATCAGGCGGCTGTACGACAGGCTGGAAGTCGACACGGCCAACACGGGCCGGATCCTGGTCCACTTCACGCCCCGCTCCTGAATCCCCGCCCGCCGCCCCGCGCTTTTGCCCGCTGTGCCTCAGGACTCCCTCCGGCGCTGCCTGATGGGCACCCCCACCCGGTGCAGGTGCGTCAGTGCCTCGCGGTAGGACCGGAGCAACCCGGTCTCGTGGTACGGCACGCCGATCTCCGCGCAGTACGCGCGGACGAGGACCTGTGCCTTCCGCAGGTGAGGAGAGGGCATGCTCGGGAACAAGTGGTGCTCGATCTGGTAGTTGAGCCCGCCGAGCATCACATCGGTGAACCGGCCGCCGCGCACGTTGCGGGAGGTGAGCACCTGGCGGCGCAGGAAGTCGGGCCGGTCGTCGCCGCTGAAGGTCGGCATGCCCTTGTGGTTGGGCGCGAAGATGCTGCCGAGGTACACACCGAACAGGCACTGGTGCACGACGAGGAAGGCCACCGCCTTGCCGGGGGAGAGGACGAGGAAGAGCACGGACAGGTAGGCCGCGATGTGCAGCAGAAGCAGGCCGCCTTCGAGCCGACGGCTCTTCATGGACGGCGAGAAAAGCGCCCGCACGCTCGACACGTGCAGGTTGAAGCCTTCGAGGGTGAGGAGCGGGAAGAACAGGAACGCCTGGTGGCCACCGATGAAACGCGCCAGGCCGTTGCTGGCGCGGGCCTGCTCGGTGGACCACACCAGGATGTCCGGGGCGACGTCCGGGTCGAGTTCCTCGTGGTTGGGGTTGGCGTGGTGGCGGGTGTGCTTGTTCATCCACCACCCGTAGCTCATGCCGATGCCGAGATTGCCGAAGAGCCTGCCCCACAGCGCGCTCGCCCGCTGCTGCCGGAACACCTGCCGGTGCGCCAGGTCGTGGGCCACCAGCGCGATCTGGCCGAAGACCAGGGACATCGAGGCGGCGACCGCCAGTTGCCACCAGGTGTCGCCCAGCGCGGCGAACACCGCCCAGGCCGCCGCCAGCGCTCCCGTCACGACGGTGAGCCGCACCGCGTAGTGGGCCGTGCGGCGCCGCAGCAGCCCCGCGTCGGTGACGCGCTGGGACAGCCGCGCGAAGTCGCTGCCCCCCGTGGGGTGTTGTCCGCGGGAACGGAGCGGGGCCGATGAGGTGGAGGGCGGGGCGGCGGAGGAAGGTGTCATGCGGTCGAGTCTCGCTACGGCCGTCCCGCACGGACCAGCCTGGCAGCCCGAGATCCGGTGGGGGGCCGGGCCCCCACCACGGCATGGGGCTGTCCCCACCTTCGCACCCGCTGACCTGGTCTTTCTGTGGGCTGACGGGGTCCGGATGCGGGCTTGCGGAAGATCAGGTCCGGTCCCCGCGGCGGCGCTTCGATCTGCGGATCTCGCCGGCGACGGGGAGCCGGCAGGAGGGGAAGAACGCGACGATCACGGCCGCACCGAGGGCGGGGAGCAGGGCGCATTCTCGGACAGAGCGGGCCTTTTTCCGCGCGGCCGTGCACTGCCCGGCTCGTGCCCGGCAGTCCGGCCGGGCACGAGCCGGGGGCCGCCGGATCAGTCCACCCGGCCCCACGCTCTCCCTGCGCTACGCCGCGGCGGCCCGCTGCGGGGAGCGGAGGACGAGCAACGTGATCTCGCTCGGCGCGAAGACGCGGAACGGCGGGCCCCAGAACCCGGTGCCGCGGCTGGTGTACAGGAGGGTGCGGGCGCCGTGCCGGCTCAGACCGGCCAGGACGGGCTGGTCGATGCGGACCAGGTGGTGGAAGGGCCAGATCTGACCGCCGTGGGTGTGGCCGGAGAGCTGGAGGTCGATGCCGTCTGCGGCGGCCTGTTCGACGAACTTGGGCTGGTGGGCCAGGAGCAGGACGGGCAGGTCGGGGTCGGCTCCGGCCAGGGCTCCGGCGAGGTCGGTGCGGTGGCCGGCCAGGCCGGAGGACTCGGCGGTGACGTCGTCGACACCGGCGACCACGAGCGTGTCGCCGCCGCGTTCGAGCAGCACGTGACGGTTGCGCAGCGGTTCCCAGCCCAGCTCGTCCATGAGGTCGACCCAGCCCTGGGCCTCGCTGTAGTACTCGTGGTTGCCGGTGACGTAGACCCGGGCCCGGGTCGCCCGCACGGTGCCCAGCGGGGCGGCCTGGGCGCGGCGGCGTTCGGCCGTGCCGTCCGCGATGTCGCCGGTGTGGCAGACCAGGTCCGCCTCCAGGGTGTTCACCGTCTCACAGACCCGTTCCGACCAGCGGGCGCGGTCCAGCGGGCCGTAGTGGGTGTCGGTGATCAGAGCGACGCGGGTCCCGTCCAGACCGACCCCGAGGCGGGGCAGTTCGACGTCGAGGCGGCGCACGCGGGGCACCCGGCGGGCCTCCGCGTAGCCCCAGGCGAGCAGCACCGCGGCGGTGCCGAGGACGGACCAGGTGACGATGCGCGCCCGGTCCTGTCCGTCGCCGACGCCCGCCAGGCTCAGGGCCGGCCGCAGCAGGACGCCGAGGAGCACGGACCAGGTGAACAGCACCCAGCTGATGCCCAGCAAGGCGTCACCGGCGATCGCCGCCCGGTCCTGCTGCCGCCTGCCGTGGCCGTGCATCATCGCGAGCGGCATACCGACCAGACCGAGGACGAACACGGCCGTGCCGGCCAGTCTGACGGCCGCCGGCCACTGCTGGCCGGCGTGGAGCAGCACCCAGCACGGCACGGCCCACAACAGGACGGGGGCGATCAGCGGGATGTACCGCATCAGGCGGCGCAGCAGGCTGTGCTCGGGCTCCTGCGCCGCGTCGTCGGCCAGTCGGGTTTCACTGCTGTTGGTCACGTTTCCCCTCCTCGCACGGCACAACTGCCGTCGCGCGCACTGTATCCGCCGACCCTGGGTCCGGCCGGACGGACGTGCGCTTTCGGTCGGGCGGCGGCGCTCACTCCGAGACCGCCGGCCTCTGGCCCTCCTCACCGGCGCGACGCGCGCCGGTGAGGAGGGCCGTGAGCGGTGCCGGGTGCTCCCGCGGCCGGGCCTCGGTGTGTTCCCGTACCGCCTCCCGCGAGGTCGAGGCCAACACCCCGCCCGTCGGCAAGACCCCCTACAGCTCGCCCGGCCAGGGCGGGTTCTTCGGGTGGATGCGGGTCGCCGTCGACCCCCGGCCGGCCCGGGTCAAGGCCGGTGGGCCCAGCCCGCGGACCCTCGGCTGACGGCCGGGCCGGGAGACCACCCGACCGGTCCGTCTCCCGGCCCGCCGCGCCCGCCGGCGGACGGCACACCGAGGGGACGACTACGGCTCCAGGACCGAGATCTCCAGCTCGGGATCGAAGCCGGAGTCCGGGGCGACCCTGCGCGCGAACTCGCGCACACCCGCCAGCTGGCGTTCGCCGAAGGAGAAGTCCAGCGCCTCGGTGTAGTAGCGGCGCAGCGCCTGCTCGTCGAACGCCTCCCACCGGGCGGCCTGCTCGCACACCTTGTCGACCTCGGCCATCGACAGGTCCCGGGACTCCAGGAAGGCCTGGTGCACCTCGCGCACGATCCGCGGATTGCGCTCCAGGTAGTCCTTGCGGACGGCCCAGGCCGCGAACACGAACGGCAGGCCGGTCCACTCCTTCCACATCTCGCCCAGGTCGTACACCCGCAGGCCGAGGTCCTCGGCCTGGTGGAGGTAGGCGCGCAGCGCGGCGTCACCGATGACGACCGCGGCATCCGCGTCCTGCATCATCACCGGCAGGTCCGGGGGACAGGTGAAGTACTCCGGGCGGACCCCTTCCCGTTCCTCCAGCAGCAGCCGGGCCAGGCGTACCGAGGAGCGCGAGGTGGACCCCAGGGCGACGCGGCGCCCGTCCAGCTCGCCCAGCGGGACCTGGCTGACGATCAGGCAGGAGGTCACCGCACCGTCGCTGCCGACCGCGATGTCCGGGAACAGCACCAGGTCGTCGGCGTGCCGCAGGTACTCCATGCAGGCGATCGGACCGATGTCCAGGCTCCCCTCGACCAGCTGACTGTTCAGCCGGTCAGGCGTGTCCTTGGTCAGCTCCATGTCGAGCAGGGTGCCGGTGCGGGCGAGTCCCCAGTAGAGCGGCAGGCAGTTCAGGAACTGGATGTGCCCGACCCGGGGACGCTTCCCGTGTGCGTGCGGGGCGCGAGACGCGTGTGAGTTTGCCACCTCGACAGGCTACGGGCAGGGGTCCGGGCGGCCGCGCGCGGGCTGGGTGCTCCGCGCGGCCGTCGGCAGAACGCCGGTCGCGGCCCGGGGCCGCCGGTGCCGTCCGGTGCCGTCCCGGAGCCCGGACGGCACCGGCGCCGCGGTGCGCGGCTTCACGGCGGCGGCTGCACCGGCACCCGCGCCCAGACCGTCTTGCCGTCCGGGCCGTAACGGGTGCCCCAGTTGTCCGCGAGGCTGGCGATGATGAACAGGCCGCGTCCGTCCTCGTCGACGGTGCGAGCGTGCTTGAGGTGCGGGGCGCACTGCGCGGCGTCGCGGACCTCGCAGGTCAGGTCCCGGTCCAGGATCAGTCGCAGCCGCAGCGGCGGAGCGCCGTAGCGGACCGCGTTGCCGACCAGTTCACTGACGACGACCTCGGCGGTGAAGGCCTGCTCCTCCGCGACGGTCCAGGCGGCGAGCCGGCGCCGGGTCGCCGCCCTCGCGAGCGGCGCCGCCTCGTTCCTGGCGGGAAGGCCGAGGACCATCACCCGGTCGGCAGGGAGAGCCCTGACGCGGGCCAGGAGCAGCAGTTTCTCCGTCTCGTCGCGCCCTCGCAGGGCGTACGCGACGGTGTCGCACACGTCGTCCAGGGAGTCCTCGGTGCCCGCGACGAGCAGGGGTGCCACCCTGCCCGTCGGCACCAGCAGGTCATCGTTGCTGAGCGCGAGCGTGCTGTCCTCGGGCAGTTCGACGGTGACGGCGGGGAACGGGGCGTCGTGCCCGTGCCCGGCGAGCACGGGCCCCTCCGGCACCGGCACCAGGCCCGCCGTGCCGTCCGGACGGACCACGAACGGGTTCGACAGCCCGGCGCGCACCATCGTGCAGTGCTGTTCGACCGCGTCGTACACCGCGATCAGGCATCCCGCGGTGAGCGGCTGGGCCTGGAGGCTGTCCCCGGCCGGCAGGGCCGCGCGTTCGTCCGCGAGACGCGCGGCGGTGTCGCTCAGCCGGGCCAGCAGCTCGTCCGGTTCCAGGTCGAGGGCGGCCAGCGCGTGGATGGCGGTCCGCAGCTGGCCCATGGTGGTGGCGGTCGCGACGCCCCGGCCGGCGACGTCCCCGAGCACCAGGGCGGTCCGGGCGCCGGCGAGCGCCAAGACGTCGAACCATGCGCCGCCCGCGCCGGGACCGGGCAGGTGCAGGCGCGCGATGTCGACCGTCGGGGTCGCGGCGGGCCGCTGCGGCAGCAGTCGGCGTTTGAGGGTGGCGGCTATCGTGCGTTCGCGCGTGTACCGGCGGGCGTTGTCGATGGACAGCGTGGCGTGGGCGCAGACGTCGGCCGTCAGCGCGAGGTCGCTCTCCTCGAACGGCTCCTCGGTCCCGGCCCGGTAGAAGCTGACCACGCCCATGGCCTGGCCGCGCAGCGCGAGCGGGGCGACGATCAGTGAATGGGCCCGGGACCGCGCGATCGAGGCCGCGCGAGCCGGGTCCGCCGACAGCCACGGGGCATCGGGCTCCACGCGGACGAGCCTGGGACGCAGGTCGGTCAGTACCCGGGAGAACGGCGTGGCGTCGGGCAGCCCGCTCACCTCGCCCACGGGGTGTGCCGAGACCACACCGCGGAACGCGGCGCGCAGCAGCCGTACCGTCCCGTCGACCGGTGCCAGCGGCGGGTCCTCGCCGCGTACGATCCCGTCGATCACCTCCACCACCGCGATCCCGCAGAATCCCGGCACGACCGCGTCGGCCAGCGCCCGGCAGACGGCGATGACGTCGAGCCGTTCCCCGATGTGCTCGCGCAGCGCCTCCAGGACGGTCAGGCGGTGCACGGCTCGGACGCGGTCGGTGACGTCGAGCGCGAGCACGACGAGCGCGCTCCCCTCGTCGTGCTCATCGTCCACCCGGATGTACGACAGGGAGTAGTACCGGGACCGGGGGCTGCCGGGCACGCGGGCCCGCACCACGTGGTCGAGCACCGGCTCACCGGACCTCAGCACCTCGCGCGCGATCTTCTCCTCGGAGGGACCGGCGAGGCCGTACGCCTCGGGGAACACCTCGCCGACCGCCGGATCCGAGCAGGCGGACCCCTGTGCGGACGCCCGGCCGGTCTCCTGGACGCGCAGGTCGGCATCGAGCACGTGGAAGATCATCGGCGCGCACGCCGACATGGCGTCCAGGACGGCGGAGGCCCGCCGGCCCTCGCCGCCCGCCGCGCGCGCCACCAGCTCACCGATGTGTCTGCCCACGGCTTCCTGCGCGGACCACCCGAAGGTCTTCTCGGCCGAGGCGGACCACCCGGTCACCCGTCCGTCCCGCGCGACCAGCATGAACGACCCGTCATCGGGCACGACACACACCTCCAGGGCGGTCACTGTTGCGAGGCCACCCCGAACGGCCACCCGGGCTCCTGCCCGTTTTCACCCTATAGCGCCCTTGGAGGCGCGGCCTCGGGGCGCCCGCCGCGCCGAGCGCGGAAGGCCGGGACCGGACCGGCCGGCACATCCCCCTGGGCGTGTACTCCCACGCCTACGCGGGCGAGGTGGCCCTGGGGTGCGTCCTGGCCGACCCCACCGGCGAGCTGCGATCCCTGCGGGAGCAGACGCGCGTCTGTCCGGAGCCCCTCAGGGAGGCGCTGATCGACAACGCCCGCTGGGAGGCGCCGTTCATCCTGGCCGGCGCCCGCAAGGGGGCGGCGCGCGGGGACGCCTTCTACGTCGCCGGCTGCCTCTTCCGCGCGGTCGGACTGCTGGCGCACGCCCTGCACGCCCATGCCGGGCGCTGGGTGCTCAACGAGAAGGGAGCCGTCCGGGCCGCGGGTGAACTCGCCGGTGCGCCCGCGGACTTCGCCGTACGGGCGCACGCGCTGTTCGCCGCGCTGGGCACCACTGCGCGGACGCTCGGCACGGCGCTCGACGACGCCGACGCGCTGGTCGCCGAGGTGTGCGCCGCGGTCACTCGCTGACCTGCTCCCCGAGCGGGAAACCGGGACCCGGCGGGTGCCCCCCCCGCGGTCCCGGCCCGGCTCAGGCGAGTGCGGCGGCCAGCAGGGTGAAGGCGGCGACGATGACGCCGACCCGCACGTGGTGGAGGCGGTCCCAGCGGTTCATCTGCCGCTTCCAGTCGGCCGGCAGGCCGTCGGCGGTCCACGTCTTGACCCGGTTGTTGATCGGAACGAGCAGCAGGACGGACATCACCACGCTGACGACCAGCAGCGCGACGGCGATGACGACCAGGCCCGCGCCGTCGCGGTGCCGGCCGGCGACGGCCCAGACCGCGGCGAGGGCGAGCGCGCCGACGTACCAGAACGGCATCACGGCGCCGAGCAGCCGCGCCCCGTGGGTGCGGGCCCGCAGGCCGCCGTCGCCGGGGAGCCCGTCGAAGATCGGGTTGACGAAGAAGGCGACCGAGAACTCCACCCCCACCATCACGCCGACGACCACGGTGGTGAAGACCTCGAGTGCGGTGAGCATGACGACCCCTCCGGTCCTAGCAGTGCTAGATGTTGGCGCAATGCTAGCTCTGCTGTAGCTCGATTGTCTAGCGATGCTAGGATCGGGTTATGTCCGTACAGGAACGCAAGGAGCGCGAACGAGCGCACCGCGAACGCCTCATCGTGGCGACGGCCCGTGAACTCGCCGAGCAGCAGGGCTGGGACGCGGTCACCACCCGCCGGCTCGCCGAGCGCATCGAGTACAGCCAGCCCGTCCTCTACAGCCACTTCAGCGGCAAGCGCGAGATCATCGGCGCCGTCGCCCTGGAGGGCGCCGCCGAGATGGCTGCGGCGGTGCGGGCCGCGGCCTCCGCCGCCGACGGCCCGAGCGACCGGGTCGTCGCGCTCGCCCGTGCCTATCTCGGCTTCGCCGAACGCAATCCCGCGGTCTACGACGCCATGTTCCAGCTCGACGGCGGCCTGGCGTTCGCGCGGGAGGACACCCCGGAACCTCTGAAGGACGCCTTCGCGGCCCTGCTGGAGAGCCTTGCCGAGGTCGCCGGAGAAGGCGTCCAACCGGGCCTGTTCACCGAGGTGTTCTGGGCGTCCCTGCACGGACTGGCCACCCTGACCCGGGCGGGGCGGCTGCCGCCGGAGGACGCCGAGCGCAGGGTGCGCCTGCTGGTGGACCGGCTCGCCGTCGTGGCGTGAGGCGTCCGGTCCCGGCGGGCCGCCGGCCGGCATGAGTCAGCCGCCGCCCTGTTCGACCACCAGATGGACCGGACCCCGGAGCACGGGGCTGCGCCGGTAGGGCGGCGGGTCGGCGACCAGCCGGGGCCGGTCCAGCCTCCGCGCCAGCTCGGTCAGCGCGATCTGCGTCTCCCGCCGGGCCAGCGCGGCGCCGAAGCACAGGTGGCTGCCGCCGCCGAACCCCAGGTGCTGGTTGTCCCGCCGGTCCGGGTCGAAGCGGTCCGGATCGGCAAAGCGCCTCGGGTCCCGGCTGCCCGACGCCAGCATGAGCATGATCCGCGAACCGCGGGGGATGACGGTGTCGGCGACCGTGATGTCGCCGTACGCGGCCCGCCAGGGAATGATCTGCACGGGCGGCTCGTAGCGCAGCAGTTCCTCGACCAGGGGCACCACGAGGTCCGGTTCCTCGCGCAGCCGCCGCAGTACCCGCGGGTGGCGCAGCAGGGTCAGCATGCCGTTGGCGACCAGATTGACTACGGTCTCGTTGCCGGCGACGAGGAGCAGTTTGGCGGTGGCGACGATGTCCGCGTCGGTCATCCGCCCGTCGGGCCCGTCGCCGTTGGCGAGCCGGGTCAGCAGGTCGTCGCCGGCCCGGCCGTGGCGTTCGGCGACCAGCTCGGCGAGGCGCCGGCGCAGGTCCTCACGGGCCCGTACGCCGCTGTCCAGTCGCTCCTTCGGGTCGGTCTCCGGGTCGTAGTCGACCGAGTTCATGAGGGCGTTCACCCAGCGGTGGAACCAGGGCTCGTCCTCGCGGGGCACGCCGAGCAGGTGGCAGACGACGGTGACGGGGAACGGCACCGCGAAGTCGTCGACGACGTCGACGCGTTCCCTGTCGGCCAGGGCGTCGACCAGGCCGGCGACGGTGGCGGTCAGGAAGGCGTCGAGCCCGGTGACCAGGCCAGGGGTGTGCGGGGGACCGAAGGGACGGGTCGCCAGGCGCCGCAGCCGGTCGTGCTCGGGCGCGTCCCGGTGGATGAACGACGACGCGGCCTCGCCGCCGGCCGAGGGCATCCGCCGCGCCAGATTGCGTACGTCGGAACTGAGATGCGGGTCGTCGAGGACGTCCTTGATCTCGCGGTAGGTGCTGACGACGTAGCTGCCGTCCTCCTGCCGGGCCACCGGGGTCCTGCGCAACTCGGCGTACAGCGGGTAGGGGTCGGACCGGGCGGAGTGGTCGAAGAGGCGTTCCAGGGTACCGTCCGTCCCGGACGCGGCCGTCCGGCCGCCCGCCCGCCGGTGCGGACGCCGATGCCGCTGCACGGCTGTCACGCGGTCACGATCCGCGCCTGTCACGCGGTCACGCTCCGCGCAGGACGGTCCGGCGTCCGGCGCGAGAGGTGCCGGGTCGGCGCCGGGGAAGTCGACGGGCACCGGCCGCGCGCCGTCCGGTCGGTCCGGTGCGGGATGGGGCGGAGGGAACGGCGCGCCCGTCTCGATCAACCGCCGGTAGTGGCCGAGCCACTTGCCGCTGTCGAAACTCACGGCCGCCGTGACGCGGCCCCGGCAGCCGTACACGGCGACGAAACGGCGTGCGTCCAACGACCCCTGGGTGACCACCACTTCGTCCGCGAGGGCGGGTACGCCGACGGACTTGATGCCGACATCGAACTGGGTCGACCAGAACGCCGGGACGGGCAGCTGGCACCGGTCGTCCGACCGTGCGCTGACCATGTTGTGTGCGGCGACCTCCGCCTGTTCCACGGCGTTCGCCCAGTGCTCCAGCGCGATGAGCCGGTTCCCGTAACGCGGGTGCGGGCAGCGCGCCACGTCACCGGCGGCGAAGACGTCGCCGGTGACCCGGCCCTCGACGTCGAGGGCACGGCACCCCGCGTCACAGGTGACTCCCCAGGCCCCGGCCGCCAGTCCCGCCCCCCACAGCCACTCCGTGTTGCGCACGCTCCCGGACGCCACCACCGCCACGTCGGCGTCGACCGTGGTGCCGTCGTCGAGGTGGGCACGGCGGAAGCGTCCTCGCGCGTCGCCCTCCAGCCGGACGACGCCCGCACCGCACCGCAGATCGACACCGTGAGCACGCTGGACGCCGCCCGCGACCTCGCCGATCACGGTGCCCAGCGCCCCGGCGAGCGGCGCCGGACCGACTTCGGCGACCGTCACCGGGATGCCCCGCTCGCGGCAGGCGGAGGCGATCTCGCAGCCGGTGAATCCGGCACCGACGACCAGCACCCGGGAGGGCCCGGCGGCCAGGGCCCGCCTCAGGCCCTCGGCGTGCTCGCGCGTCCGCAGCACGAACACCCCTTCCAGTGCGGCCTCGGACTCGGCGCACCAGGGCCTGGCCCGTACGCCGGTGCTGATCAGCACCCGGTCGAAGGGAACCGCGCGGCCGTCGGCGAGACGCACGTGATGCCCCGCCAGGTCCAGCGCGATCGCCGGCACGCCCAGCAGCCACCCCGCGTCGACGTCACGGCGGCGGGGCAGGGCGGTGTTCGCGGCGGGCACCCGCCCGGTGAGGACCTGCTTGGACAGGGGAGGCCGGTCGTAGGGTTCGCAGGGCTCGTCGCCGATCAGGGTCAGCGAGCCGGTGAAGCCCTCGTCCCGCAGGGCCTCGGCGGCCCGCAGTCCCGCCAGCGAAGCCCCGACGACCACGACGGAGCCGGTCCGCCCGAGCGCCCACAGCCCGCCGGTACCGGTCACGGCGCCCCCGCCCCGTCCGGTCCGTGCCGCGCCGTCGGCAGGTCGACGGGGAGCGCCGGGACCGGGCGGGCGGCGGCGGCCCGCGACATCCGGCCGCGCCGGGCATCACCGTGAGACAGGCCCCGCGCGCGTGCCTGCGCGCCCCGCATCCGGAACGCCTCCGGAGCCGGGAGCGCGCACCGCGCGCGACCCGCGCATGGGGAAAGGCCGAGGACGACTCTCAAACCGGCCTCCCTTGGATCTCGGGAGATGGTGACCCGCAAGCCGGTGTCGAACCACCAAGGCTAACGCGGGACCGCCATCCGCGCGTACGGCGCGGATCGACCGGATGCCCGCTCCCGGCACCGCGTGATCGAATGAGGCATGGCATCGTCCTGGAACGGCGACCGGGTACGCCTGCGCGCCGTCGAACCCGAGGACTGGACGGCATTCCTGAGCTTCGCCGACGACGACGGAGCGCCGGGGAGCGGGCGGGAGCTGCCGCGGTCCGCCGAGAGTCACCGTGCCCGGGCGAAGGAGCAGGCCGTCGCCCCGGGCGATGACGACCTCTTCCGCCTGGCGGTCGAGGCGACGGCCACGGGAGAGCTGGTCGGCCTGGTCGGCTCGCACCGCACCGGGCGCCGCTCCGGCTGGTTCGAGTGCGAGGTGACCATCGGCGCCGAACACCGGCGCCGGGGCTACGCGGCGGAGGCCGTGTCGCTGCTGCTTCGTTTCATGTTCGCCGAGCGCCGCTACCACAAGTGCCTGGCGGCGGTCCTCGACCACAACAGGGCGTCGCTGGCGCTCTTCCGCCGGCTCGGCTTCACGGAGGAGGGACGCCTGCGCGAGCACGTCTTCGCGGCCGGGCGGCACCACGACCTCGTCCTGATGGGCATGCTCGTCGACGAGTTCGACCGGCGCTACGCCACGAGCGGGCCGTGAGGTGGAGGCTGCCGCCGCAAGCGGGATCGTTCTCAGCCGCGCGCGGTGGCGCGCAGGCGCAGGCCGGCCGTCGCGAGACCTTCGAGGGTGGTGACCTGGTGGCTGGGCCGCGGTCCGGCCGGCTCGCTCAGGCGGTGGCGGCGGGCGGTCTGCGCGGTCAGGAGCGTCAGCATCGTCATGGCCAGAGCGGTTCCCTCGCAGCCGTGCGGCCCGGTGCCGAACGACAGGAACACCCCGTCTCCCGAAGGCGTGCCCTCCTCGTGAAGCCAGCGCTCGGGCCGGAACGCGTCCGGCTCGGCGTACTCCCGGGGGTCCCGCTGGGCGGTGTACGGGCAGACGAGGACCGTGGATCCGGCGTCGAGCGTGTACTCGGCGAGCCGGGTCCGCCGTGCGACCTGCCGGGTCAGCAGCCAGCTCGGCGGATACAGCCGCAGCACCTCGCTCACCAGGGCCTGGGTGTAGCGCAGGCCGCCCAGGTGGGCGCCGGTCGTCGCGGCCGGGTCCGCGGGCAGCGAGCCGGCCTCCGCCGCCACGCGGTCGGCCGCCTCGGGATGCCGGGCCAGCTGGAGCAGGATCCACCCGGCCGCCCGGGTGGGCGTCTCGAAGGTGGCGACGGTGATGCCGGGGAGCGTGTCGAGGACGGCCTGTTCCGGCAGCAGGCCGTGGTGCGGGGAGGGCTGGAGGATCTGTCCGAGCAGGTCGTCACCGAGCAGGCCCGAGGAGCGACGCCGGCGTACGACGGGCCGCAGGGCGTCGGTGAACGCCGTCTGCTGCCGGGTGCGGAACCGCCGGGCCGGGGTGGGCACCCAGCGCGGCCAGACCCAGCGCGACGGCTGTACGAGGGCCTCCCGGGCCAGGAAGAGCCCCGCGGCATGGGGCAGCAGGAGGGGAGCGTCCTCGGAGAAGAGGTAGTGCACGCCGATGTCCGCCAGCGCGTGCCGGACCAGGGGCAGGACCTCGACGTCCTCGCCGTCGGGCCACTGCTCGGCGAACCGGGCCGTGCGGGGCGCGATCCGGCCGGTCCGGGCCGCGACCGCCTGCGCCCGCAGCCCGCGCATGCGCGCGGCGTGCGCGTACGACCGTTCCTCGCGGGTCGGTGCTCCTCCGTCGGACCGCCGCAACGGCGGGAAGAGCGGTGCGGACGCCTTGGGGAAGTCCCGCGCGCGGCGCAGGACCGCTTCGCACTCCGCGGCCGCGGAGGCCACGTAGACGCCCGGTTCCAGCTGCCAGACGTCCCCGCACTCCTCGGCGCCCCGGCGCGCGCACGCCAGCCGGTCGCGGCTCCACGCCGCGAAGCCGCCGCCGTCCAGCCGAGGCGGTTCATCCCTTCGGCCCATGAGGTCGTCCCTGGTTCTTCGGCCCCGTCCGGCTCTCCTGTCCCGTCCGGCCCGCTCGCGTCGAGAGCGTGCCCGGGAAACCGGCGGCCGCGCGTGGGCGACCGCCGGCCGTGCGGTCGGTCCTCAGTCCTCGCCGGCGTACACGTCCCACTCGTGGGAGCCGTACGCACCGTAGTGGCGGGTGAAGGACAGCTTGCCGAGCAGCTTGGCGATCATCATCTACTCCTCTCGCCTGCCTTCCGCACCGGAAAACACATGGGACATATTGCCACAAATGTCATATGTGACGTAACGGGCCGGGGCAGGGGATTGCGGTCCCCGGTTCATCCGTACGGCGTGACCGCGGTCGTGCGCGCCCACGTCCCGGGTGAAGGTGGCGGTGGCCGCGTCCGGCGAAGCGACGGCGGTCCGTGGTCCCCGGAGGAGACGCCGATGCCCCAGCGAACCGAGGCCAGGCCCGCCGAACCCGCCGTCGAGCGGGCCAACGCCGAGGTGCTGAGCCGCTTCCCGTTCGACGACACCCGGGACCTGGAGGACGCGCGGCGCGGCTTCCTCGGTACCGCCGCGGACCGCGTCGTCAAGGACGTCGACGGCGGTGTCGTGTGGGACCTGGACGCGTACGGATTCCTCGACGGGCCGTGCCCGGCCACGGCCAACCCGAGCCTGTGGCGCCAGAGTCGGCTCTGCTCCGAGCACGGGCTGTTCGAGGTCACCGACGGCATCTACCAGGTACGCGGCTTCGACCTGTCCAACATGACCGTGGTGGAGGGCGAACGGGGGATCCTCGTCATCGACCCGCTGCTGTGCGCCGAGACCGCGGCCGCCGCCCTCGCCCTGTACCGCGCCCACCGCGGCGACCGGCCGGTGACCGCCGTCCTCTACACGCACAGCCACGCCGACCACTTCGGCGGCGTGCGCGGCGTCATCGGCGACGACGACGTGGCCGCCGGCGTCCCCGTCCTCGCCCCCCACGGGTTCCTGGAGCACGCGGTCAGCGAGAACGTGTACGCCGGTACGGCCATGAGCCGCCGCGCCGCCTACATGTACGGCGCGGCGCTGCCCAAGGGAGAACGCGGGCAGATCGGCGCCGGCCTCGGCCAGACCACCTCGACCGGCGCGGTCACCCTCGTCCCGCCGAACGCGTCCCTCACGCGCACCGGACAGACGGAGACCGTCGACGGCATCCGCATGGTCTTCCAGCTCACCCCCGGCACCGAGGCACCGGCCGAGCTGAACATCCACTTCCCCGACCACGCGGCCCTGTGCATGGCCGAGAACGCCACCCACAACCTCCACAACCTGCTCACCCTGCGCGGCGCCCAGGTCCGTGACCCGCGCGTGTGGTCCCGCTACCTGACCGAGGCCATCGACCTGTTCACGGGTGCCTCGGACGTCGCCTTCGCCTCCCACCACTGGCCCACCTGGGGCCGCGAACGGGTGGTGGAGTACCTGTCCGGGCAGCGCGACCTGTACGCCTACCTGCACGACCAGACGCTGCGCATGCTGAACCAGGGCCTGACCGGCCCGGAGATCGCCGAACGCATGGAGCTGCCCCCGGCGCTTGAGCGCGCCTGGCACACCCACGGCTACTACGGCTCGGTCAGCCACAACACCAAGGCGATCTACCAGCGTTACCTGGGCTGGTTCGACGGCAACCCGGCCCACCTGTGGGAACACCCGCCCGTCGAGTCCGCCAAGCGGTACGTCGAGTTCATGGGCGGGGCGGACGAAGTCCTGCGCCGCGCCCGGCAGTCGTACGCCGACGGCGACCACCGCTGGGTGGCGCAGGTCGTCGGGCACGTCGTGTTCGCCGACCCGGACCACGCCGAGGCCCGCGCCCTCCAGGCCGACGCCCTCGAACAGCTCGGCTACGGCAGCGAGAACGGCACCTGGCGCAACTTCTACCTGATGGGCGCCTACGAGCTGCGCAACGGCCCGGTCGGCACCCCCACCGCCACCGCCTCACCCGACGTGCTCGCGGCCCTGACCCTGGAACAGCTCTTCGACTCGCTCGCCATCCGCGTCGACGGACCGCGCAGCTGGGACGCGGACATCACCGTGCGCTGGAACGTCACCGGCGGTGACACCGTGACGATGAGACTGCGCAACGGCGTCCTCACCCATGTCACGGGTACCGGTCCGGCCGCGGCCGACCCGGACGTCGAGATCAGCCTCACCGAGGCCGACCTGCGCGCACTCCTGACCGGCGCCGTCGGCCCCGCCGACCTGGCCGCCCGCGACACCGTCGAGATCAGCGGCGACGCCGCCCGGCTGACCGAGCTGACCGGCCGCCTCGCCGCACCCGACCCGGACTTCGCCATCGTCACCCCGTGAGCGCGGGCCCCCGGCGAGCGCGGCGGCACCACGGGCGTACGGCCCTGGACGGCACCTGGCGGCCCCCGCCGGTGTCCAGGCTCCTATGACCGCGGCGTCGATTCGGCGTCCGGCGCCGGAGTCCGCGCGGGTGTGCCGGGAGCGGCCCCGGCCGGGCGGTGCAGCCACGCCGACAGCGGGCCGGTGGCCGCCGTGGTGACCAGGGCCATGATGACGAGCAGGGCGTACAGCCGCGGCCCGATCACCCCGGCCTGGAGGCCCACGTTGAGCACGATGAGTTCGGTGAGTCCCCGGGTGTTGAGCAGCACTCCGATCAGGAGGGAGTCCCGCCAGGGCAGCCCCGCGCCGCCGCGGGCCGACAGCGAGCCGGCCGCCACCTTGCCGACGACCGCGGCGACGCACAGCGCGACAAGCAGCAGCAGGTCCTTCGCGTGCAGACCGTCGAGCCGTACCGACATCCCCGAGACCGTGAAGAACACCGGCAGCAGCAGGCCTCCGGTCTCCTGAAGGGGCCGCAGCACCCGGCTGTCCGGAACGCCGTCGCGCTGGCGGGGCATGATCACGCCGGCCAGCAGGGCACCGAAGATGACGTGCAGTCCGAGCGCGCTGGTGGCCCAGGCGGAGACCAGGGTCAGCGCGGTGGCGAGCGGGACGGGATCGGCCAGCAGGGCGCCGGACCGGTTCAGCCACCGGGCCAGCGCCCGCCGTACGACGAGAACCATCACCAGGACGTACGCCGCCAGCAGCGCCGTCCTGGTGAACCAGGCCCGCAGGGAGCCGTCCTCGCCGCCGATCAGGCAGACCGCGAGGACCGGCCAGCTCAACGCGTCGATGACGCCCGCGGCGGCCATCGCGATCGTCGCGGGCCGGCTGCCGGCCAGCCCCTGGTCCCGGATGATGCCGGCCAGCACCGGCACCGCCGTGATGGACAGGGCGACCGCCATGTAGAGGGTGAAGGTCGCGTCGATCGGGTGGCCGCCGTTCACGGAGCGGAAGGCGCCGGGAAGGAGGACGACGAGGCCGGCCCCCACCAGCATCGGCATGGCGAACCCGCTCAGCGACACCGAGGTCACCGCGCGCCGGTGCCGCAGCTGGCCGAGGTCGAGTTCGTAGCCGACGGCGAAGAGGAAGAGCGCCAGGGCGACCTGGGCCACCGCCGTCAGGACCGGTTTGATCTGCTCGGGGAACAGGGTGTCGTACACGCCGCCCGGCGCCAGCCCGAGCAGGCTGGGGCCGAGCGCTACACCGGCGAGCAACTGCCCGACGACGGGCGGCTGTCGGAGCCTGCGGGCCGCCGTCCCGAAGACCCATGACGCCGTGATCACCAGCGCGAGGGCCGCGACCACGTGAGTGACGAGCGAGTCCGTGCTCACCGGCATCTCCTTGTCGGTACGTGCTCCGGGTGCGAGCGGGTGCTGAGGTGACGCCGGGCACGGTGGGCCCTACTCCGGTGGGACGGCCGCGAGCAGGTGATCCGTCAGCTCCCGCAGCGTCGCGCGGCTGAGGATCTTGCCGACCGGCAGCAGCACCCCGTGCGAGCGCTGCACCTGCCGGCGCAGCTGGGCCGCCATCAGCGAGTCGAGGCCCTGGCTGGTCAGATCCAGCTCCGGGTCGAGGAGTTCGGAGTCGACACGCAGGATGGACGCGACGCCGTCCCGGAACAGCGCCGCCCGGTCCGCGGCGACCGGCTCGCCGCCGGATTCCGGCGCGGTGGCCGCCGCGGGCTTCGGCGGCGGAGCGGCGGACGCGAGCGGTACCGGCCGGGGCGCGCTCCGCCGCGGGGCAGGCACCGCCGCACGGGCAGGGAGGGGCGGTGCGGGAGGCGCGGTCGTCGTGACCGGACGCGTGGGCGCCGTGACCGGAGGTGCGGGCGTCGGGACGGGAGGTGTGGGCGTGCCGTCGACGACGTCCCGCAGGAACGGGGAGGCGGCCGCCGCCGGGTAGGTGTCCCGCCACCGCGTCCAGTCCACCGGCATGACCAGCGTGTCGCCGGCCCCGGTGGCCAGGAGATGGTCCAGCACCGCGAGCCCCTCCGCGGACGTGAACCCGCTCATGCCGCGCGGCATCAGGTCGCGTCCGAGCTCGGCGCCCGCTCGCGCCGCCATCCCCCGGTCGGTCCAGAAGCCCCAGTTCACGGCGAGTGCCGTACGGCCTCGGCCGCGGCGGCCGCGGGCGACGGCGTCCAGGCCCGCGTTGGCGGCGGCCGCCGCCGCGACGTGGGGAGAGGCCAGCAGGGCGTTCCCGGACGAGAAGAGGACGAAGTGATCCAGGTCGTCCTCGAAGAGCCGGTCCAGGACCCGGGCGCCCTCCAGCTTCGGCCGCAGCACGGCCTCCAGGTCGCGCAGCGTGGTGTCGCCGATCGGCTTGTACAGGAACACACCGGCGGTGTGGAAGACGCCCCGGACCGGCGGCTTGTCCGCGCCGGCGCGGTGGTCGACCAGTCGGCGCATCGACCGTTCGTCCGCCGCGTCCACCGGCGCGTACTGGACGTCGGCGCCCTGGCCGCGCAGGTCCGCCAGCAGCCCGGACAGGCCGGCACCCGACTCGGACGCCGCGCCGGGCACCGAGCGGCCGGTGAGCAGCAGGTGCCGGGCACCGCGTGCGACCAGCCAGCGGGCCAGTTCGGAACCCAGGCCGCCGGCGCCGCCGGTCACCAGATAGGTGGCGTCCGGCCGCAGCCGCGTCGGTTCCGGCGCGGGCCGCTCCACGGAAGGCGTCCGCAGGTCCACCAGCACCCTGCCGACCTGACGGGCCCCGAGGATGTCGTCGAAGGCACGGCCGACCTCGTCCGGCGGGTACACCTCGGCGGGCAGCGGCGCGAGTTCACCGGCCTCGACCAGGCGCAGCACCCGGCCGAGCAGTGCCCCGGCACGCTCGGGACGCTCGCGGCAGAACGCGTCGATGTCGAGGCGGCGGTAGGAACCGTTGCGCGGCAGGCCGGCGCCCGGGATCGTCGATCCGGTGCCGGCCGGATCCCGCTCGGCGAGGTCCACGTAACGCCCGTACGGCGCGAGCACGTTGAGGTTCTGGTCGACGTCCGTCCCGGTCGGGGAGCCGAGAATGACGTCCATCCCCGTGCCCTGCGTCAGTTCCAGCAGCGGACCGGCGAAGTCGCCACGGGAGTCGGCGACATGGGCGACACCCATCGTCCGCAGCAGGGCCCGCCGCCGCTCGCTGCCCGCCGTCGCGTGGATCTCGGCGCCGCGCCACCGCGCCACCTGGATCGCGGCCAGCCCCACACCGCCGGTCGCCGAGTGCACGAGGACCTTCTCCCCCTCGCGCAGCGCGGCCAGTTCCATCAGGGCGTACCAGGCGGTCAGGTACGGGATCGGCAGGGCGGCGGCCTCGGCGAGGCCCAGCGCGTCGGGCAGTCGGTGGGTCAGCCGCCGATCGGCGAGGACGCGCGTGGCCAGTCCCGGCCGGACGAGGGCGACCACGCGGTCGCCCGCCGCCAGCCCGCGCACGTCGGAGCCGACGGCCGTCACCACACCGGACGTCTCCCGGCCCAGCGGTCCGTCACCGTCCCGCTCCGGGAGGTCCCCGGCCGCCCGGAGCGCGTCGCGGAGGGACACCGAGCCGTAGGCGGACTCGATCCGCACCTCGTCGGCGGCCGGCGGCCGTGCCGCGGAGACCGCGCGCACCGGGTGCGCGCCGCGCTCGCCGGCCGGCACGATCTCGGTCACCTCGTCGGACCCGCCCGCCGGTGCGCTGCGGTGCAGCCGCAGGACGTACCGTGCGCCCGCGCGCAGTGCCACCTGGTCCTCGGTCCCGTCACCGGCCGCGATCTCCCGGGCCAGCGCCCCGGCCTGTTCCGTGCCCCGGGCCGGATCCAGGTCGACGAGGGTGTGCGGAACCACGGACAGCTCGCTCGCCGCCGTACGCCCGAAGCCCCACACGGTGTACTGCTCCGGATCCGGCGCCGTGTCCGCGTCCAGGACCGTCTCGGCGCCCCGGGTGACGAGGACGAGCCGGGGCAGGTCGCCGTCCCAGCGGGTCGTGGACAGCGCCCGGTCCAGCAGCAGTGCGCTGCCGAGGCCCAGCGGGACCGTTCCCACCGGACGCGGCGCCCGCAGACTCCACAGGTGCACGACGGCGGCGACGCCCCCGGGGTGCTCGCGGCGGACCTCGTGCAGCAGCCGGGCGTAGTCGTCGAGACGGGACGGGTCGATCCGGTACGTCCCGTCGGCATCGCGCCGGTACCTGTCGCCGGGCCGTACGAGGATCCGCACGCCGCCCGCCGGTGCGAGCCGCGGCCCGAACTCCTCGTCGTCGAGGACCAGCCAGGCTCCGCCGGCCGGTCCCGGCACCGGCTCGGGCGGCCCGGCCGGCAGCCAGCGTGGCCGGTAGAGCCAGTCGGCCGGAGCGCCGGGCTCCTCCCCGCGCACCAGCCAGCGGATCCGCAGGCCGCGGAACTCCGCCACCAGGGTGCCCTGTTCGTCGCGGACGACGACGTCGCCGCTGAACGAGTCCGCGGTCAGCTCCCGTTGCACCACATGGCTGTACAACGTCCCGGCGAGCGGCGCGTACCGGCGGAAGGCGTCGATGGAGCCCAGCACGAAGGCGTGCTGGTCGCCGGGTGCGGCGGTGTCCGGCAAGGTGGCCGCGAGCACCTGGCCGCAGGCGTCGAGCACCGCCGGATGGACATGGTGCCGGTCGGCGCCGGTGAGGTCCGCCGGGACGGCGATCTCGGCCAGCGCCTCGGTGTCGCTCCGCCACACCTGCCCGATGCCGCGGAAGACACCGTGCCAGTCGTTGCCGCGGGCGGCGAACCGGCGGTAGAACTCGGCGCCGGTGAGATGGTCGGGGACCCGTTCGGCGATCCGGCGGGGCGGGTCCTCGGGCACGGTGAGCGTGCGCGTGTCGGCGGCCGCCTCCGCGACGCGGCCGTGCGCGTGCCGGGTCCACGCGGCGCCGTCGCCCGCGGTCTCGGCGGTGGAGACCTCGAAGGACCATCCCCGTCCGTCCGGCCCGAGCGTCACCCGGAGCCGGGGCGGTGCCTCGGCGTCGAGGAAGAGCGCCTTGTCGTAACGCACGTCCACGACGACGACGTCGGTGCCGACGGCCTCGGCGGCGGCCGCCACCGCCAGCTCCAGGTAGGCGGTACCGGGCAGAATGACCAGCCCCTGCACCTGGTGGTCCAGGAGGTAGGCGTTGCGGTCCAGGTCGACGGTCCCCTCCCACCGGTGGGTGCCGTCGTCGAGGACCCTGTGCGCGCCCAGCAACGGGTGCCCGGCCGGGGCTGCTTCGGCGGCCGGTGCGGCGTCCGGCGCGAACCAGAAATCGGTGCGCTGCCACGGATACGCGGGCAGCCCCACCCACGCGGCCGGACCGTCGAACAGCGCCTCCCACCGCACCGGGTAACCGGCCTGGTGGAGCTGGCCCACCGAAGTGAGCAGCGCGGTCGGCTCGTCGGTGTCCCGCAGCAGCGACGGCACCACCTGGTCGCCCGCGCGCTCCGCGGGCAGACACTCCTTCACCGCCGACGCGAGCACCGGGTGCGGGCTGATCTCGACCACGGCCGCCGCCTCGCAGCCGGCGGTCTCGGCCTCCACGGCCGCGTGGAAGCGGACCTCGTCGCGGAGGTTGCGGACCCAGTAGCCCGCGTCCAGTTCCGCGCCGGTCAGCAGCTCTCCGGTCACGGTCGAGCGCAGGGGCGTCCGGCCCTCGCGCGGCCTGATCGACTCCAGCGCGGTGCGCAGTTCGTCCAGCAGCGGGTCGACGTGACTGCTGTGCGAGGCCACGTCCACCTTCACGGTCCTGGTGAAGACGTCCCGCTCGGCCAACGCGTTCAGCACCTTCTCCACCGCCGGGGTGCGGCCCGAGATGATGGTGCGCCGCGGGCCGTTGCTCACCGCGACGTCGACGTCCGGCACGTCGGCGAGTTCCCGCCGCAGCTCGTCGGCGGGCAGGTCGACCGCGGCCATCGTCCCGGTGCCGGCGATCCTCTTGAGCAGAGCGCTGCGGCGGCAGATGACGGCCGCGCCGTCGGCCACGGTGAGCGCGCCCGCGGCGCAGGCGGCGGCGACCTCGCCCATGCTGTGACCGATCACGACGTCCGGCGTGACACCCCACGACCGCCACAGCGCGGCCAGGCCCACCTCGATAGCCCACAGCAGCGGTTGGACGACGTCGATGGGCCAGTCCGCCTCGTCGCCGTCGGTCAGCCGCTCGACCACGGACCAGCCGCGTTCGGCGCGGACGTGCCGGTCGCACTCCTCGACGGCCTCCCGGAAGACCGCGGAGGTGGCCAGCAGCCGCCGTCCCATCCCGGACCACTGGGAGCCCTGGCCGGGGAAGACGAAGACGCTCCGCCATCGTGCGCCCGGCCGTGCCGCGACGATCGGCCGGCCGTCGCGCAACTGCCCTACGGCCTCGTCGTGGTCGGTGGCGAGCACGGTCATGCGGTGCCGGTGGTGGGTGCTGCGGGCCAGGGTGCCGTAGCTGACATCACGCAGGTCGTGGCCACGGCCCGCACCGTCGGGCCCGAGGAAGTCCGCGTAGGCCGAGGCGAGTTCACGCAGCGCGGTGGGTGTCTGGGCGGACAGCGCCAGCAGGTGGGGGCGCGGCTCGTCGTCCGGCGGTGCGGCCGGAGCGGGCCGGTGCTCGCCGAGGACGACGTGGGCGTTGGTGCCGGAGATGCCGAACGAGCTGACGGCGGCGTACCGGACGGCGCCGTCGCGGCCCCACTCCCGGGCGGTCTGCGGGATCTCCAGCGCCATACCGTCCCAGTCCACCGCGTCGGTCAGGCGGGAGCTGTGCAGGCTGGGCGGGACGACGCCGGAGGCCACGCACTGCGCCGCCCTGATGAGCGCCGCTATCCCGGCGGCCGCCTCGGTGTGCCCGATGTTCGTCTTCACGGAGCCCACCAGCAGGGGATCCTCGGAGGTGCGGCCCGCGCCGGTGCCGTAGACGGCGTCCAGGCTGCGCAGCTCGATCGGGTCACCGGTGGGCGTGCCGGTGCCGTGCGCCTCCACGAACCCGACGGCGCGCGGCTCCACGCCCGCCCGCGAGCACGCGTGCCGCATGGTGTCCATCTGCGCGGTCTGCGAGGGCGTCATCAAGTACCCGCTGCTGCGCCCCTCGTTCTCGACCGCCGAGCCGTGGATGACCGCGTGCACCCGGTCGCCGTCCGCCTCGGCCCGGGAGAGCGTCTTGAGGACGACGACACCGATCCCGTCGCTGCGCACGAACCCGTCGGCGTCGTCGGCGCCGAACTTGCACCGGCCGTCGGCGGAGAGCATGTCGGCCTGGGAGAACGTGATGCTCTCCTCCGGCGTGAGGACCAGGTTGACGCCCGCGGCCAGCGCGAGGGTCGCCTCCCCGCCGCGCAGCGCCGCGCACGCCTGGTGCACGGCCACCAGCGAGGACGAGCAGGCGGTGTCGACCGAGGTGCTCGGGCCGCGCAGATCGAAGAAGAACGACAGGCGGCCGGAGAGCACGCTGCGGGACGTGCCCGTGTTGGCGTAGATGTCCAGTGCGCCGGCCGCCCGCAGCAGGTCCCAGTACTCGGCGGTCCGCTGCCCCACGACGACCGCGGTCGGGCTGCCCGCCAGCTCGTCCAGGGTCAGTCCGGCGTCCCGCACCGCCGCCGCGGCCGTCTGCAGGAGCAGCCGCTGCTGCGGATCCATGTGGGCGGCCTCGCGGCCCGAGATGCCGAAGTAGTGGGCGTCGAAGCCCCGGATGTCGGGCAGGAAGCCGCCACGGCGGCTGATGATCCGGCCCGGCGTGCGCGGGCGGGGGTCGTGGAACACGTCGACGGGGAACCGGTCGGCAGGGACGTCCGAGGTGGCGTCCACCCCGTCGAGCTGCATCCTCCAGAACGGCCCGACGCCGTCGGCGCCGGGAAACTCGCATGCCATTCCCACGATGGCGATCGGCTGCGGGGCGGCCGGATCCTGTTGCTGCGCGGTCACGCGGCACCTCCTGTCGGCGTCGTCAGTTCCTAGGTCCAGGACGGCTGTTCGGTGATCGTCAGGACGACGGCCACGGCGGACCAGCCCGGCGCGCCGCCGAACAGCAGGACGTGGTCGCCCGCGTCCAGACGACCGGTGCGCAGGAGATGGTCGAGCGCGATGAACTGGTCGCTGGAGGAGGCGTGTCCGATGCCGCAGCCGAACTCCCACTGGGACTGGGCCACATCGAGACCGAGCGGTTCCATGACGCAGTTGCGGGTGGTCGCCTCGTCGCCGTTGGGCACCAGGACCCAGCGCAGCTCCGAGGGCTTGATCCCGGCCTCCTCCAGCGCGGCCAGCGCGGTCTCGGAGCATGCCTTCGCGATGCCGTCGGCGACGCTCATCCCGCCGACCTCGCGCACCCGTTCGTTGAACTGCTGGGCGCGCTCGACGGTGTCGATGCGCCGGCCGGCGGATCCGGTGGGCGGGAACAGCGGTTCGTCGCCGCGCGCCATCGCCTCGAACTCCGGATACACCCGGGAGACGACCGACTCGACGCGGGCGAATCCGGCCTCGGGGCTGATCACGACGGAACTGGCCGCGTCGGCGGCGATCACGCCCATCGGCCCGCTGTCCCACCGGTTGAACAGCGGCGAGCTGAAGTTGTCCGCCGTGGTCAGCAGGATGTCGGGCCGGCTCTGCGACTGGTACGGCAGCAGGCCGGCGGCCAGCTCCACGCCGCTGAGCATGCTGTTGCACCCGTTGCGGATCTCGGTGCTGCCGGCTCCGGTGATGCCCAGCTCCCGCATGATGTACGCCGACGGCGACCACATCTCGGGACCCTGGTAGAACGTCGAGCCGTGCAGGACGGTGCCGATCGAACCGGGGCCGCCGGGGGCACGTTCGAGCGCCGTGCGCGCGGCCCGCACGGCCATCTCGGGCGGTGACTCGGACCCGGCGATCAGCACACCGCGCAGACCGCTCTCGGCGAAGACCGTCGCGTCGTACAGGCCCGCGGCGACCGCCTCGGACGCCGGGTAGGCGTCCGGCAGCCAGCAGCCGAGGCCGGCGAGGAAGACGTCGGCCGGCTTCATGCGGGCGTCCCGGTGGGGCGGACGCGCGCCGGGACCTGCGGGAGGCGTGCGGGGCGGGCTCTGGTCACGGTGAAGCACCACTCTCTGCTGAAGGATCGGACGGGGCCGGCGGGTTGCCGCACCCCGGTGCCCGCGCGGGGCCTACGACGCCGGGCGCTGCCGGCCGGCGGGGGCCGGGGCCCGGCTGCCGGGGCCGTGGGACCCGGCGGCCACCAGACGCGCCAGCCCTTCCACGGTCAGCCCGGTCAGGCCCGCGACCGTGAGGGCGACCGGCTGGGCCGTCGGCGCGACCGCGACGGTCACGCATCCGGCGGCCAGTCCCGAGCGGAGGCCGGTCGACGAGTCCTCGACGACGACACAGTTCCCCGGCGCGACACCGAGCCGGGCCGCCGCGGTGAGATAGCCCTCCGGGTCGGGCTTCGGGCGCCGCACCTCGTCACCCGCCACGGTCGCGGCGAATGCGGCCGCGCCCAGCGAGGGCAGGACCGCGTCCACCATCGCCCGGTACGACGACGACACCAGCGCGCACGGAACGCCCGCCCGCCGCAGCGCCCCGAGCAGGCCGACGGCACCGGGCAGCGGAGCGACACCGGCACGCAGCCGGTCGAGCATGCGGTCACCGACGCGCGCGTACAGCTCGCGCGCGGGCATCGGCGATCGCATCAGGCCGCTCAGCCGGGTCAGGTTCTCCTCGACGGCCCGCCCCCGCAGCTCCTCCGGACGGATCGCCGAAGCCGGCACACCCGACGCGGCGAGCACCGCCGCCAGCGCTTCGAGGAGCAGGACCTCGGTGTCGACGAGCGTCCCGTCCATGTCGAACAGGACCGCCCACGGCGCGGTCAGAACAGTGCCCGGGAGCTGAGCGACACCTTCATCTTTCCCAGCAGGGGGTGCCAGAGATGGGTGGGATCGGCCTCCACCGCGGCGATGAACTCGCGCATCGCCGTCAGCGCGGCCGGCTCCTGCTCGTCGTAGACGTCGCCCTGGAGCAGTTTCAGGACGTCGATGCGGTAGCGGGGGTCCTGGACGAAGGCGGTGAACAGGATGTTCAGGCGGTAGTAGATGGAGATGAACTCGTACCAGCTGGAGACGCCGCGCCGCAGCTTCGTCACGTAGTTGTCGAACCGGGCGGCCTTGAAGTCACCGGCCTCGGCGGCGGCGACGATGTCGGCACAGGCCAGCCGGGCGCTGTTCATGGCGACGCTGACACCGCTGGAGAAGATGGGGTCGACGAACCGGGCGGCGTCACCGATCATCACCATCGAGTCGTCGCACACCTTGGTCATGCCGTAGCTGTAGTCGCCCTCGGCCTTGAACGGTCGGACCCTCGACGTCTGCTTCAGGGCGTCGTGCAGCAGCGGCCTGCTGGCCACCGTGTCCCAGAAGAACCCCTCCAGGTCGTCCTTGCCCTCGCGGAACCGGGCCTTCTGCGTGACGACGCCGACCGACGTGATGGTGTCGGTGATCGGGATCTGCCACACCCAGGTGTCACTGAGCGGCAGGAAGTGGATGAAGATGTACTCGGCCTGGTGGTCGTCGTTCGCCAGGGCCTCGCGGTCGAGCCCTTCGAACCAGCTGTGCACGGCGTACTGGTTGAACACCGGATCGGGCACCTTGACCTTCAGCTGCCGGCCCAGCAGGGTGCCGCGTCCGCTGGCGTCGACGACCATCCGCACCGGCACCTCGGCGGTCGTGCCGCCGAGTCCGACCCGCAGCACGGGACGGTCGGGCTCGGCGAAGTCCACGCCGCGCACCCGCACGCCGGAGAACACCTTCGCCCCCAGGCTCTCCGCGTGCTTGAGCAGGATGTGGTCGAACCGTCCGCGGTCGACGTGGAAGGTGTAGTCGCGGTCCACCCCGAGCTGGTCGCGCTCGTTGAACAGCACGTCGGCCGCGCCCAGGCCGTGGTCGTGGACCTGGAAGCCGAGCGGGTCCACGTCGTCCGCGTTGGCCGACGTCCAGGCGGCGCCGTACTTGCGCGGAAAACCCGCCGCCTCGACCTTGTCCATGGCGCCGATCTCCAGCAGCACCGGCGTGGTCGCCGGCACCAGGGACTCGCCCACGTGCTCGCGCGGGAAGAACTCGCTGTCGAAGACCGCGACCGACAGACCTGCCTTGGCCAGGTAGGACGCGGCGGTCGAACCGGCCGGTCCGCCGCCGATGATGCCGATGTCGTAGTCGTACGTCATCTGTGCTCCTGTCAGCGCGTGTTGTTCAGAGGGAGGCGGTCTGCGACCGGAGAAGCAGGATCAGGTCGGTGATCGTCTCCAGCGTGCGGAAGTGCTCACCGGTCATGTGCACGGGCGGTACGCGCACGCCGTACGTGGTGCGGATGTGCGCGAGCAGACGGGCGGTGCGCACCGAGTCCAGCACCCCCAGCTCCAGCAGCCGGCTGTCGACGCCGATCCGGTCGGACGGCACGCCCGTCGCGAGTTCCTCTCGCACGTAGCGGAGCAGCCCGTCGAGCAGCGTCGCGCGGTCAAGGTCCGTCATGGTTGCGGTTCCTCCGGGTGGTGTCGGTGCGCGCCGACGCGCGGGCCACGACGTACCTCGTGGGCAGCTCCAGCGGCCGGCCGTCGGGGGTGCGTTCGGTGGTGTGCAGGGCGATGTCGCCGTCGGCGACGACGTCGAATCCGTTGTCCTCGAACAGCAGCCGCAGGCGCCCGTCGTGGGCGGGCGCGATGCGGGCGCCGAAGTCGAAGTGGGCGGCGAGCCCCGCCGTCTTCGGCAAGTGGGCTCCGCTCGCGAGCAGTTCGGCGACGTACCAGCCGGTGCGCTCGGTCAGCTCCTGGGCGAACAGGACACCGGTCGCGCCGAGCAGGAGCCGGATGGTCGCCAGCATCCCGGCGCGGTCGGCCGGCGCGAGCTGGTGCAGCACACCGCGCATGTAGACGTTGGCGTCGCCGAGGTCCGCGCGCACCGCGGCCACGGTGTCGCCGTCGAGCAGGTCGGCGCGGCGGTAGACGACGTTGGGTGCCGCGTGCGACGCGGCGGCCAGCTCGACCGCGGCCTCGGCGATGTCCAGCCCGACGACCCGCCCGAAGTGCCCGGCCAGCCAGCGCGTCTGGCGTCCGCTGCCGCATCCGAGGTCGACGAGGGGCAGCGCGGGGTCGGCGTGGTCCCGGAACAGTGGCAGGTGCCGGGCCGCGGTCAGCTGCGGCGACGAGTCCCACAGGGCGGCTCCGGGCTCGGCCGGCAGAGTGGACCAGAAGGCGTCCCAGACGGTGCCCGTCATACGGCGGCTCCTTGGGTCACCAGGCCGTCGAGCGCCGCCCGGTCGACCTTTCCGTTCGCGGTGCGGGGAAAGCCGGGGACGGTGTGCAGCGCGTCGATGGTCATGTAGGGCGGCAGGAAGTCCGCGCAGTGCCGCCGCAGTTGCGCCAGCTCGGGCGTGGAACCGGCCGCCGGGACCACGACGGCGTGCAGCCGCGCGTCGAGACCGCTGCCCACGACGAGCACCACCGCGTCGCGCACCGTCTCGTGCGCCACCAGCACCCCGCTCACCTCGGCCGGCTCGACCCGGTGCCCGCGCACCTTGGCCATGTCGTCGATCCGGCCCCGGTACTCCAGCATGCCGTCGGCGTCGTACCGGCCGAGGTCACCGGTACGGTACGGTCCGGCCTGCGGCCGCGCGCCCCAGTAGCCGAGCATGACGGTCGGGCCGCTGACCACGATCTCGCCGTCCTCCAGGGACACGGTGTCCCCGGCGACGGGCGATCCGATGGGGATGTCCGTGGTCCGGGCGAGATCGGCGGCCGTCACCTCGTAAGAGGTGCACACGTTGGTCTCCGTCGGGCCGTACCAGTTGAGCAGGCGGACGTCCGGCCACGCCCGGCGCAGGTCCTTGAGCGGTTTCAGCGGGAACCGCTCGCCCGCGAAGACGCAGGCGCGCAGAGCTCCCGGTCCGCGCTCCAGCAGCTCGCCGTACTCGGCCATCAGCACCAGCGCGGAGGGCACCGAGTACCAGACCGTGATCCCGCTCTCCAGCAGGAAGTCGACGAGCGGTTCCGCGGCCCGGGCGAGCGTGTCGCCGACGAGGTGCACCGACGCGCCGGCCCGGAAGGCGCCGTAGAGGTCGAGGACCGACAGGTCGAAGCTGAACGCGGCATGGTTGGCGAGCCGGTCCACCGTGGTCAGACGCAGTTCCCGGCAGGCCCAGTCGACGAAGGCGAGCGCGTTCCCGTGGCTCACGCAGACGCCCTTGGGCGTCCCCGTCGATCCCGAGGTGTAGAGGATGTACGCCGGGTCGGACGGCACCACCGGGTGCGGGGCGGCGGGCGAGCCGTGCGCTCCTTCGCGGAGGAGGTCCGCGCAGGGTGCGTGGACGGCACCGGGGACGCGGTCGTCGTGGTCGGTGACGATCAGGGCCGGGCGGGCGTCCGCGGCGATCCTGGCGACCCGCCCCGGCGGGTTGCTCCGTGGCACGGGGACGTGGATCGCCCCGCACCGCAACACCGCCTGGGCGACGGCCACCGACTCGGCCGTCTTGTCCGTCCAGACCAGGACGCGGTCGCCGGGCCGCACGCCGCGGCCGCGCAAGGCGGTCAGGAAGGTGTCCGCGCGTGCGTCCAGTTCGCCGTAGCGCAGCTGCGTGGCAAGGTCGCGGACGGCGAGCGCGTCCGGTGTCCTGGCGGCGGCCTCGATGACCGGGCTGTAGAGGCTCACAGTCCCATCTCCCGTGCGATCAGCTGCCGTTGGATGTCCGATGTGCCGGAGAAGGTGGTGGCGGGGGCCGCGTCGCGCACGTGTTCCTCGATCCCGTACTCCGTCAGGAAGGCGCGGCCGCCGAAGATCCGGGCGGCGTCCAGCGACGTGGCGACCGCGGCCTCGGAGACCGCGAGTTTCGCCATGGCCACCCACAGCGCGGGGTCCTGGCCGTCGTCGATCCCGGCGCACGCCCGGCGGAGCAGGAGCCGTCCGCTCTCCAGTCGCAGCCGCATCTCCGCGAGCCGGTCCGCGACCGGCTGGAGGTCGGCGAGCTTCCTGCCGAACTGCTCGCGGTGGCGCACGTGGTGGACGCAGCGTTCGATGAGGCGTTCCTGCTGGCCCAGGTAGATCGCGAACAGGCAGGAACGCTCCCACAGCATCGACGTCTGGAACACCAGCTGCCCCTGGCCCGGGCTGCCCAGCACCCGTTCGTCCGGGACGAAGCACCTGTCGAACCGCACCTCGCCGGCCTGGCAGGCGGTCAGCGCGGACTTGTCCAGCGGTGGGCCGGCGACCAGCCCGGGGGAGTCGCGGTCCACGGCGAACGCGGTGGTGCCGAAGTAGCCGCCGGCCGGATCGGTGGTCGCGTAGGTGACGTAGAGGTCGGCGACCGGACCGTTGCTGACGAAGCTCTTGGTCCCGTCGATGAGGTAGCCGCCGTCGACCCTGGTCGCGGTGGTCGCGAGCCGGGAGACGTCCGATCCGGCGTCCGGTTCCGTCATGGCGTTGCCCGCGATCAGCTCGCCCGAGCACAGGGCGGGGAGCAGGGCCTTGCGGGTCCGCGGCAGCGCGAACTCCAGCACCGGCCGGACGCAGGCGAAGAGGTGGGCCGCGGCGGCGAACAGCAGCCCGGTGTCCGCGCCGCCCTCGCTCGCGCCCTCGTACAGCAGCGCGGTGTCGAGGGCGCCCAGTCCCGCTCCGCCGTGCTCCTGCGGCACGGCCGCTCCCACCAATCCCAGAACGGCCATCCGCCGCCAGGATTTCTCGCGGAATTCGGCGGGAGAGGCCCCTGGGAGAAGTTCTCGCGCGGCCGTCCTTATTCGATCGTGACGCCGCTGCTGTTCAGCGCTGAGGCTGAAATCCATGAGGCACCTTTCATGAAGCGGCGACCGGGCGGACGGCGGCCCAGTGCGGAGTGTCGATGACCTCGATCACGGCGCACGCGATATTGAGTCCGGGCCCTACGCCGAGCATCAGGAAATGGTCTCCGGGTCCCAGTTCACCGGAGAGCAGGAGTTGTTCCAGTGCCACCATTTGGTCGCTGGCGCCGATATGGCCGACGGTGCGTCCCTGTTCCCAGGTGGAAAGGGACATCGGCAGGCCCAGCGGTATCATCGCGCGTCCCTCGACGCGTTCCCGTGAGCCGTTGGCATAGGCGACGCGGGTGACGTCGTCCATCGTGATCCCGGATTCGTCGAGGGTGCGGCCGACGAGTTCGTCCTGCGCCGCCACGAGCTTCAGCGGTCCTGCCGGGTCCCGGTCCGGGCCGTCGAGCCAGCGGTCCTTGGAGTCCCCGAAGTCGAGCTTGCCCGGCCGGCCGGCTCCCGGCGGGAACAGCGGCTCGGGCCCGCGGTGCATGGCCTCGTACTCGGGAAGGGTGATGGCGTTGACGGACTTGAGCCGGGCGAACCCCTGCCGTCGGCTCAGGACCACGGCGGAGCCGGCGTCGCCCATGACGAAGTGCGGGCTGAAGCGCCAGCGTTCCAGCAGGTCGGAGGTGAAGTTGTCGGCGGAGGTGACCAGCGCGGCCTCGTGGTCGGCGGACGCCATGAGGTGACCGGCCGCGAGTTCCAGCGCCGAGAACATGCCCATGCAGCCCTGCCGCAGCTCGGCCGCCGTCGCCCGCCCGGCGCCGGTGTGCCTCTGCACGTAGTACTGCGGACACCAGCCGTGGGGGCCCTGGTACCACACGCTGACGTAGAGGACCAGACTCAGGTCCGCGGGGTCCTGGCCGGCCCGTTCGAGCGCTTCGCGGCACGCCCGCACCGCCATCTCGGGGGCGGGCACCTCACCCGCGACGGTGACGCTGGTGATGCCGTAGGACTCGGCGGCGGCCCGGTCGATCAGTCCGCGCTCGACGGCCCATCCCATGGGAACACGGTCGGGCAGATATGCTCCCAGCCCGCTGATCAGCACGTCGGACGCTTTCATGACCCACCCCGGAATCTCTCTCGTTCGCTTTTCGTGAGAACTGATCAGGAAATGCTCGAGGGCATGCGGAATCGCGACTCCGCTCGTTGTGACAACGTTTTCCGTCGGGGTGGGAAAGGGTCAGGAAGTGATGGGGGGAGGCGTCGGCCCAGTGCGGATCGAACCGTCTCGTCGGTCGTCCGGGGGCGCGCCGTGCCGTCTGTGAGAAGCGGGTGGGAATCTTTTGAGCGTCGACTCGCTCATGCGCCAAACTCTCGGAACCCGTCATGATTCGGCAGGGGGTGTGAATTCCTTCGAGTAAGGGTGCACTCCGTTTCAGTGTGCGTCAAGATGCTGACGACATGAGGGAGGCGATAAGGGCACAACGAGGGCATCGAGGTTTAAAACGACAGCTGGTTCGCGTGAGGACCTTAAGAAGGTCGAACGGCACCATGGTCTCGGCGGCGTCCGCGCGCGGGCGGGACCCGGGCCGAGCGGGCTGCGCGACACACCGCTCGCAGGCTCCCTCATCCCCTGCCGTCACGGGCGGCGACGCGGGTCACGGTGACCGTGACGGTGACCGGCTCGGCGGCGGCGAGGCGCGAGACGAGCGCGGTGCGTACCCGGTCGTGGACGTCCCGGGCTACGTCCAGCGGCCGCCGGCCCTCGGCCAGGGCGCAGCGCACCTCGACCTTCCATCCCGAACCGTCGCAGGCCCGTTCCGCCCGGATGCCCGCCTCGGGGGGTGCCCGGTGGGACATGGTGTACGTCCGGGCGGGTACGGCGGCTGCCGCGAGGCGGCGGGCGAGCCGGGCCGGAAGGCCGGTCACCCCGGGAACGCGGAGGGCCGCGTCGGCCGCGACGCCGACGATCACGGCCGCCCCCGCGGTCGTCATGGGGCACCGCCGCCGACGTGCGGCGGCCACGGCTCCAGGACGTCGACCACGGTGATGTCCACGGCCGTCACGGCGAGTCCCAGCTCCTCGGTGGCCGAGCGGAGGACCGCCCGCCGTACCCGCTGCACGGTCTCGGGCAGCGGACGGCCGAGGGCGGCGGCCACGGTCATGGTCACGAGGACGTTCAGGCCCTCGCCCGCGGGCGCGAGGCGGCAGGCCGCGGCCCGCGTGCCGGGGACCGTGTCCGCGGCCCGCCGCAGGATCTTCGCCGCCGCGCTCTCGGCGATCCGCAGGTCGCGGTCGGGGTCGGCCAGGCGCAGCAGTCGTCCCAGTCTCGCCTCCGCCCTGACGGCGGCCATGACCCGGTCGGCGAGCGCGCGAAGTCCGGGCGGGTCCGTCGCGCGCAGGACCCGGGTGGCCGCGTCCACCGTGGCCAGCCCCTCCACGGCCTCGCGGCAGTACGGGCAGGTCAGGGTGTGCGGGTCCGCTTCCGGTGCGTCGTCCCGGGCCTGTTCCCAGACCCGGCTGAGGAGGCGGCCGCAGGGCAGCGACTGGTCTCCCGGGAGCGGCGGTGTGTCACGGGTGGCCGGTTCGGTGCGGGTGCCGTCGGTTCCGGGCCGTCCGCAAGGGCGGGTGTACGGGCGGTCTAGCGCCATGGGCCCATCGCCTCCTGGAGGGATCGGCGTGCCCTGAACAGTCGTCCGCGGACCGTCGGCTCGGAGGTCCGTGTCACGTGGGCGATCTCCTTGTAAGGCAAGCCTTGCACCTCTCTGAGGATCCAGCAGGCCCGCTGGGCGGCGTCCAGTCCGGCGAGGGCGCGGGTCAGGTCGGCGGCGGCCGCGTCCTGCTCGGCGACCCGGTCGGGCTGGCTCCACGCGTCGCCCGCCACGGGTTCGGCCGCGGTACCGAGCGGGAGGGGCGCCGGCCGTCGCCCGCGCATGGTGAGGCAGCGGTTGACGGTGATCCGGTACATCCAGGTGCGGAACTCGGCTCCGTGCCGGTATTCCGGCAGTCGTCGCCACGCGCTGACGAAGGCCTCCTGCACGGCGTCCTCCGCGTCCTGGGGGTTGCCGAGCATGCAGAGGGCCAGGGTGAGCAGGGGCCGGCTGTGCCTGCGGACGAGGACGGCGAACGCGTCCTCGTCCCCCTCGGCCGCGCGTACCGCCAGCAGTCCGTCCGGCAGGTCGTGTTCCGGCCATGTCGAGGCGGTGCGTTCGATCATGACAACTCCCGCACAGGGCTCGGGATCGCCAGGTACCCACCCGTCCGTGTGTGATGCGTGTCACACGAGAGGGGTGTGAGAAATGCGCCGCCGCGCGTGTCCAACGGTGTGACGAGACCACTGAGGTGTCTCCCACCGACCGATCGAGGCGACCGCCATGACGGACAACATCACCAGTGTGAGCGGAGGCGGCCGGGCGAACGAGGGCGTGAGTGCGCTGAAGGGCCGCACCGGCGCCGGGGCTCCGGCCGAGACGCGGGGGAGGACCACCATCGCGGACGGCGTGGTGGCGAAGATCGCGGGCATGGCCGCCCGCGAGGTACCGGGCATCTACAACCTGGGAGCCGGGATGGCCCGCGCCCTCGGCGCCGTACGGGAACGCGTCCCGGGCGGCGGCGGAGGTGTCACACGAGGCGTGAAGGTCGAGGTCGGCGAGCGGCAGGCCGCCGTGGACCTGGATGTCGTCGTCGAGTACGGCGTCCCCATCGTGGACGTCGCCGGGGGCGTGCGGACCAACGTGATCAGCGCCGTGGAGCGGATGACGGGGCTGGAGGTCGTCGAGGTGAACGTCGTGGTCGACGACGTCCACCTCCCCGACGAGGACGACGGGCAGACCGAACCGGACGAGAGCCGGGTGCGGTGAGCGCCGTGACCGCCGTCGAACGCCCCCGCACGAGCGGGCGCTCACGGCGGGACGGACGCTCGCAGGACGGGTGAGTGCGACATGAACACAGCGATGACGGGCCTCGCGGCCGGGATGGCCCTCGGCTTCGCCGCGTACTTCGGCGGCTTCTGGGCGTTCCTGCTCGTTCTCGTCCTGGGCGCGGTGGGGCTGATCGTCGGTCTCGCCGTTCAGGGCGACCTCGACCTGCGTCCGCGGAGGCAGCGGTGAACACCCGGCCCGGCGCCCCGCCCGGCGACGGAGGGACCGGGCTGCCGGCGCGGGACCTCGGCTTGCCGCCCCCGGCCGAGCGGGGCGCGACCGTCATCCCCGACAGGGTGGTCGCCCGCATCGCCGTCCAGGCCGCCCGAACCGCCCAGTCCCGGCGCGCGGCCGTACCGCCCGACCGGGACGCACCGGCGGCCCCCGCCGCCACCGCGGTGACCCGCACCGGCACCGTGCGCCTCCACCTGGCCATGGACCTGCCCTATCCCACCGACATCCCCGAGGCCTGCGCGCGGATACGGCAGGACGTCTCCGGGCGGGTCGCCCAGCTCACCGGCCTGGAGGTCAAGGAGGTCACGCTCACCGTCCGGCGGCTGGTGACGGCCGCCGGCGCGAGGCGGGGACGGGTCCGGTGAGCCGTCCCGCACTCGGTCCCGCCGGCCTCACCACCCACCGAGGAGGACCGCCATGACACCCGACCCGGACCCGCCCACCGAGCCCGTCACGGTCCCGCCGGCCGAGGAGCGAACGGCGGAGCCGGGTCCGCCCGGCATGCGGCCGACGGACGGTGAGCCCGCCGAAGGACACCGGACCCACCGGCCGTGGTCCGCGCGACGTCTCCCCGCCGCGCTGGTCGCCGCGCTCGTTCTCCTGGCGTCCGGCGCGGCCCTGGTCGACGTCATCGCCGTACGGGCGGGACGTCCCGCCGCGGCCTGGCGCCGACAGCTCGCCCACGCACTGGCGACCCGCCCGCTGGACGACGTGTGGATGCTCACCGGAGCCGCCGTGGCGGCCGCCGCCGGCCTCTGGCTGATCGTGCTGGCCCTCACGCCCGGCCTGCGGAAATGGCTGCCCCTGCGCTCCCCGCTGCCCGGCCTGCGGGCCGTTCTGGACCGGAACGGCGCGGCCGATCTGATGCGGGACGCGGGCCTGCGGGTGCCCGGCGTCGGCGACGCCCGCGTCCGGATGGGCCGACACCGCGTCACCGCGCGCGCGTACGTCCGTTTCCGCGACCCCGGGCGGGTGAAGGAGGACCTCACCGCCGTCCTCGACGACGAACGCGACCGGCTCGCCCTCGCCCACCCGCCCCACATCGCCGTACGCGTACGGCGAAGTTCCCACTGACCGACCCTCAGCAGCTCCGGAGCGCGCACCATGACGCGGCAACCCGTGGTCAACCGATTCCTGCTGGGCCTCTCCGGCCTGATCCTGCTCGGCGGCGGCCTGCTGATCCTCTTCGCCGGGCTCGACCTCTACCGCCGCCACGACCTGGCGCCGCCCGCAGGCTGGCCGCTGACCGTCCCGGGCGACGTCCTGCTCAGCTCCGCCGACCGGGACCGCTGGAGCGCCCAGGGCTGGTGGTGGTGGCCCGCGGTCATCGCGGCCCTCGCCCTGGTCTTCTTGCTCGCCCTGTGGTGGCTGCTCGCCCAACTGCGCGCACGCCGCCCCAAGACCCTGCCCGTCGGCGGCGCTCCCGGACAGGACGGCGTCGAACTGCGCGACCACGCGCTCGGCAACGCGATCGCCGCCGAAGCCGGCGCCCTGCCAGGCGTCGAGCGATCCGCCGTACGCATCACCGGCCGTCCCGCCCGGCCGCACACCCGCGTCGGCCTCACCCTCGCCTCCCGGGCGGAACCCCGTACCGTTCTCGACGCCCTGTGCGAGGGCCCGCTCCGCACCGCCCGCCGCTCCACCGGCTCCGCCCGGCTGCCCACCGAGGTCCGCCTGCGGGTCGCCGGCCACCGACCGCACCGCGTGGAGTGAGAAGACGGGCACCCGCTCCGCCGCGCAGGCCCACACGGAAGGAGCCGTCGGCGTTCGGTGTGAAGTCCACCCGGCAGGAGCAGCGCGACGACCTGGTGCTGCCCGAGGGCGTGCCGGTGATCAACCCGGATGTGACGGCGGCCGAGGCGGCCGCGGACCTGAGGGCGCTGCCCTGGTGGACGTACGCCCTGCTCATGGTCGCGGCCCCGCTCATGGGCCTGGTGTTCGCGCTGCGCGGTCCGCGTGCCTTCCTCGACGAGGACCAGGAGGTCCAGGACCTGCCGTCGACGTCCCGGGCGGAGATGCTGGCCGACAACCCCGTGGAGCACGCGATGACCGACCGGCGCGACCAGCGCCTGCTGGACGCGCTCGGCGAGATCCACTCCGAACGCCACCAGGAGGAGATCCGGGTGGCCGTCGTCTACGGAGCCGGTCACGTCCCGGCGATCGTGTCGGGACTGTGGAACCGTTACGGGTACCGGCCGCGTGAGGCGGAGTGGCTCACCGTCCTCGTCCCCGGGTAGGCCACCGCGCGAGGTCCGGCACTCCGGCCGTGAGCCGCCCGGCCGGTCCTCCTCACCGGTGCGGCGTCTCCCGGAGGCGGCCCTCGGTCCATCCGCCGCACGCCGTGTGCCGTCCGGTCACCGGGATCTCTCGCCGTGGGTCGACAGCACGTGGAACAGCCGTGGCTGGACGTCGGTCGCGATGGTGGCCGCCTCGTCCATGTGCACGCGGGCCTCGGGGTTGGCGAGCATCGCGCGGTAGTGCGCCTCGGACTCCCACTGGGCGTAGTTGATGACGCGTTCGCCGTCCTGGGAGGCGTGGAAGTTGGCGCAGATGAAGCCCGGCTGGTGTTTCATGGTCTCTTCCGTGGCCCGGACGAGCAGTTCGAGGAGTTCGCTCTGGCGCGTGGGCGAGACGCTGAAGACGTTGATCAGTGTCGCCACGGGGCGCGTGCTGTCGATCTGTGCGGTAACGGTCATAGTTCTTCCTCTCCCCTTACTCGCGTGGGCTGTGCCCTCGGCGAGGCCACATTCCCCCGATCGGATGCGGCCCCGCGCTCCGGGCAGCCGACCGCCGCCGGGCGAGCGGTGGGTGGCCCGCGCCCAGGCGCGGTGGAGGTGCCCGGAACGGTCCTCAGACCGCCACCGTCGCGCCTGCCGGGACGGGGTGGAGAGTGCCGCGAACTCCAGGGGTGCCGACGGACCGACCGATACGTCCGGCGGGGCGGGCTCGGCGCCCGCTCCTGTCCTGACACCCCTCCACCCCGGCGAAGCGCTGGCCCGCCACCCCGTACGACCGGTCAGCGGGCCTCGCGGAGCCGGAGCAGGTAGGCGGCGGTGAGCGCGACGGCACGGTCGTCGTCCCGCGACAGCTCCACGAGGGCACCCGACGCCGTATCCCCCGGGATGCCCGCCAGCGCCTGGGTCAGCCGTCCTCGTGCGGGCGCGTCGGCCGTGGCACCGGCGAGACGGTCGACGAGCGCGCTCGCGATCCGGTCGGCCGCCGCGGGGTCGCTCGCCAGCGTGCTCAGGGCGTCCGCCGCCTCGGTGTCGTTCCCGCCCGCCACGATCATGCCGATGAGCGTCGGGACCGCCTCGACCACGCCACGGGCGCCGAGCGCCAGAGCCGCGTACCCGCGGACCACGACGTCGGCGTGGGTGAGGGCGTCCCGCAGGTGGACGGCCGCCTCGTCGCCGGGCAGCTCGGCGAGCGCCTGGACGGCACGCTTGCGCACGGCGGCCACAGGCGACCCGAGTCCGTCCGCCAACAGGGCCGGTCCGCCGCCGTCGTCCGCTCGTGCCAGTGCCCAGCGAAGGGCTCCAGCCACGTTGGGATCGGTCTCGCCGAGTGCCGCCTCGACCAGTGCCTCCACCGGAACCGGAACTCCCCGGGCCGAGGCGAGGGCCGCGCGCTGCCGGGCGTCCGCGCTCTGCGACCCCAGCCCCTGGAGCAGCGCGACGACCTGCAGGACGTCCTCCCAGCCGGCGGGATCGGCCGCGTCGATCCGGCTCAGTCGCGTGAGCAGTTCGGTCTCGGCGGCGATGCGGTCGCGCGTCCGACGCACGAGGTCGCCGACGAGCGCCGAGGGAGCGAACCCCGGATCGTCCAGCGCGCGCCCGATCTCACGCAGCGACAGGCCCAGCGACCGCAGGCTCTCGATGTGGAAGATCCGCCGGATGTCGTTCGCGTCGTACTCCCGATAGCCGGAACCGGTGCGCCCCGAAGGCCGCACCAGCCCGAGCGATTCGTAGTGCCGGAGCATGCGCGCACTGACCCCGGACCGTCTCGCCACCTCACCGATCAACACCGCTCTATCGTCCGTCCCCCGGCGCCCCGTCGAGGGCGACGACGCGCTTGGCCTCCTCGATCGCCGGCTGGAACCCGGCGTCCGGGTCGCGCAGCAGCCGCTGGGTGGCGAGCGCGTGGGCACGCACACGCGGGTCGCCGGCCGTCGCCGCGGCGTCCAGGGCGGGCACGCTCACCTCACCGAGCGCGGTGAGCGCCTGACCGAGGCTCAGCTGCGTCTCCTGTCCGCCGCGCCCGAGCTGGGCCGCCAGGACCGCGGCCAGGGCGGACCTCTCGCCGTCGGGTACGAGCACGACCGCGGCCCGCCAGGCGCTCCGCGCCACCGCGTCGTCGGCGTCGGACAACAGCGCCGGTGTGACCGCCGGCCACGCCCGCCGGTCCCCGATCTTGGACAGGGTGTGCAACGCCTGGCTGCGTGCCTGGGCATGCTCCGACGCCGTCTCGCGGAGCAGCCGGGGGAGCGTCAGGGACACCGGGTGACGGACAAGGGCCCAGGTCAGCATGTCGCGGACGAAGAACTCGGGCTCGACCGCGCAGCGCTCGACGAGCTTGTCCACGAAGTGCGGGCCGGGCGCCGTACCGGCCGCCAGCGCGGCTCGCAGCCGCACCGCCGACCGACCGTCCGCCAGCCCCTGGAGCGTCCGCTCCGTATCCGCAACCCTACGCGTCCTGGTCATCGGGACCACCTCCTCACGCGGCAGTCAAGGCCTTGCCACCGTGTCAAGGTCAAACCCCGCCGGGCGCCCGCGGCGGAATGAACCCGGCCGCCGCTCTGGAGGACACCGACCGACCTGGTCCGTTCCTACGGTCACTCACCTGCCGCCGGTCTCAGTGGAAGGACCGCGATGCCCGAGCAGACAAGCGCCTCGCCGGGGGGCCACACCACCGTCGCGCCCTGGGCCGTCACCGACGGCACGGGGGCCTTCTTCGACTTCTGTGCTCAAGCGGTGAGCAGCCTCCCCTCCTCCCGCAGCGCCAGCCCTCCGGCGCGGGCGAGCGCGGCGACCGAGGCCGCGCAGGCGAGGCCGGTAGCGGTCAGCCCGCACCAGGGCAGCCAGCGGGCGTCATGGCGGACGGCGAAGTCCCACAGGACCCCGGTGGCGAGGTTGCCGACGGTGATGCCCAGTCCGGAGACCGTGTTGTAGAGGCCGTAGTGGGTGGCGACGAACCGGTTGCCCGAGAGGGTGACGACGGTGTCCATCTCGAACGGGTAGACCACCGCGCCGCCCGCCGCGAGCAGCGCCACCGCCACCGCGAGGGCGGCGAGGACGGCTGCCGTGGCGTCGGGCGGGGTGAGGGCGAGCGGGAGAAAGGCCAGACCCATGGCGGCCAGTCCGCGCACCAACGCCTGGTCGGCGCTCCAGCGTTGCTTCGCCCACCCGGTCAGCCGCAGCTGCCCCGCCACGGCCACCACGGCGGAGACCACGAAGAGACCGCTGGTGGCCCAGGTGCCCCGCGCGCCGAGCGTGTCCTGCGTGGCGAGGGGCAGCGCCAGGTAGACCTGGAAGGTGAGGACCTGCGAGCCGATCATGGCGGTCGCGAAGAGGAGAAAGGGCCGGTTGGCCACGACCGTCCGCCACTGCGCGAGGACGTTCTCCGACGCCGGACCCTGGTCGTCGCCGCGACGGCCGGGCAGGGCGCGCCACTGGAGCACGGTGAGGACGGCGAAGATCGCGGCGGCGATCGTGCACACCAGGCGGAAGTCGGCGGCCAGCAGGGCGAGTCCGACCAGCGGACCGAGGAGCATCCCGGCCTGGTAGTAGACGTTGAACGTCGCGAACGCGTCCACGCGACGCTCGCCGGCCTCCCCGGCGAGGCACGCCCGCACGGCCGGGTTGAAGAGGGCGCCCGCGAACCCGGTGGCGGCCGAGGCGGCGATGAGGGCGGGCAGGTTGTCGACCCAGCCGAGCAGCCCGAAGCCGACGGTGCGCAGCAGACAGCCGGCGATGATCGGCGTCTTGTAGCCGAAGCGGTCGGCGATGGTGCCGCCGATGAGGAACATGCCCTGCTGCGAGAAGTTGCGTACCCCGAGGACGAGTCCGACCGCCCAGGCGGCCAGGCCGAGGCCTCCGGAGAGGTGGGCCGCCAGGTAGGGCATGAGCATGAAGAACGCGAGGTTGATGGCGAACTGGTTGGCCATCAGCAGCCGTGCGGTGGGCGGGAAGGAGAGCGTCTGGCGCCAGAGCGTCTTCATCGTGCGACTCCGGCGAGGGCGTGCCGCGTGGCGGCGAGCGGGTTGGTGATCCGGGTGCAGCGGGTCCAGCGGGTGACCACCCGCTCGTCGGGGCGGGCGATCTCGTCGGGGTCGTCGGCGGGCAGGTGGCCGAGCAACCGGTGCTCACGGCCGTAGGCGTCGTCGAAGACCGTGCCGACGTAGCGCTGGGGCCCGTCCGGGAAGACGGCGACGATCCGGTCCTCGGCGGGCAGCGTGCGGCTCAGCCAGCGGGCCACCAGCGAGACCGCGCCGACGCTCCAGCCTCCGGTGGCGTAGTGGTCGCGGGCCAGTCGGCGGGCGGCCCACACCGCCTCCGGCGCCGCGACCCAGTGGACCTCGTCGAAGAGGTCGTAGGCGACGTTGCCGGGATAGATGCTGCTGCCCAGGCCGCGCATCAGCCGGGGTCCTGCGGGCTGGCCGAAGATGGTCGAGCCGGTCGTGTCCACGCCGACCACCCGCAGGCCGGGGGAGAAGCCGCGCAGGACGGAGGCGATGCCCGCGGAATGCCCGCCCGTGCCGACCGAGACGACGAGCGTGTCGATACGGCCGAGCTGGGCGACGAGTTCGTGCGCGAGCGGCCCGTAGGCGGCCACGTTGTCGGGGTTGTCGTACTGGTCGGGACACCACGCGTCCGGGTGTGCGGCGAGGAGTTCGGCGACACGGCCGCGACGCGCCTCCTGCCAGCCTCCGGCGGGGTGCGGGACGTCGACGAGGTCGATCTCGGCGCCGTACGCGGTGAGCAGACCGGTCATCATCGGTTCCATGCCGGGGTCGGTGACCACCGTGACGGGGTGGCCGTGGATGGCGCCGGCGAGCGCGAGCCCGAGACCGAGGGTGCCGGAGGTGGACTCGACGATGCGGCCGCCCGGCGTCAGCTGTCCGCGGTCGCGGGCGGCGCGGACCATGTACAGGGCGGCGCGGTCCTTGATGCCACCGGGGTTGTGGCCTTCGAGCTTGGCCCAGAAGCCGCGGCCGGCGGCGGTGAAGGGAGCGCCGATCCACAGGACGGGCGTGTCGCCGACCAGGTCGGCGGGGGTGTGCACCGGACGTTTGGCTTCGGCGGGCGGCTGGGCCGGGGACGTGGGCACGGCGCTGCGGACGGTGTGGTTCATGGCGTGCTTCTCCTGCGGCCGGCACGCAGGACGGGGGCCGGCCGGGTGTCGAGGGAGGGAGGCTGAGGTGTTCGGCTCGCCTGCCGCGGGCACGCGAGGGCGCGCGGCGGCGGGGCCGCTCAGGTCCGCCACACGCCGAGGCGGGCCCGTGCGCCTGTGGGAGAGAGGTCGTCGGGGACGGGGCGCGAGCGCCGTGAGGCCGGACCCACGGCGGGCCGCGCGTCGAACGGGCAGGTCGCCGGGGCGCCGTGGACAGCGGCGGGGACGGTCAGCGGCACGACGCGCGGAGGCTGGAGCGTCGGCTCGTCCGCACCGCAGCAGTGCGTGGTGCCGTCCTGCTCGGGAGCGGTCCGTCCGACGGCCGTGCGCAGGCTCGGGCCGGGCGTCTGCGCACCGCCCGCCGACGGCGTCAGCAGGAGGGTGTCGGCCCGCTCGGTCAGCCCGGGGTTCGGCCCGTGTGCGCAGTCCAGGACGTGCGTGAGGGCGGCCAGCAACAGCAGGAGCACCGCTCCGGTCCGTGCCACGGAGCGGCCGCCGCGCACGACCGGGCCAGCCCTCATGAACGCACAGGGTAGTCAATCGATCACTCAGGGCTCGCGTGCGAAACGCGTACGGTGTCTCTGCGTCCGCCGGCCGTCCCGCGGGTGCGCCCGGCGGCCGGACCCCGGCCGACGGTGACCTGTCCGGACAAGTTCGGGACCTGCGCCTTTACCCCACGGTGGAGATCCCGTCGCGCGTTGGCCATCTGTTCTTGGTCAACGACCTCCAAAAGGACCTTATGTTCGCGGTCAAGCAATGGGCAAGAACAGTAACGGAGGACGTTGTGTCCCTGGATGTTCGTAGGGCTCGGCGGTTCGCCGCTCCCGCAACCGCCGCGGTCGCCGCCGCGGTCGTCACGATGGTGGTCAACCCGACGCCTGGCGCCTCGGCCTCGGCCGGGCACGCCTCGGCCAAGACCCCGACCGCCAAGAACGTCATCTTCATCAACGGTGACGGCATGGGCGCGGCCACCCGCCAGGCGGCCCGCCTGCACCTGGCCGGCCTGGGCGGCCGGCTGGCGATGGACAAGCTGCCCACCTCGGGCCAGCTGACCACCGAGCCGGACGACCCGAAGGCCGTGGTCACCGACTCGGCCGCCGCGGCGACCGCGTGGGCCACCGGCGAGAAGACCTACAACGGCGCGATCAGCGTCGACGTGGACGGCAACCCGCTGGCCACCCTCGGCCAGCAGGCCAAGGCGGCCGGCAAGGCCACCGGCCTGGTCACCACCGCACAGGTCACCGACGCGTCGCCGGCGGCGTTCTTCTCGAACACCGCCAACCGCTCCGCGCAGGACGAGATCGCCCGCCAGTACATCGAGGTCAGCAAGCCGGACGTCATCCTGGGCGGTGGCGAGGACTGGTGGCTGCCCGCGGGCAGCGCCGGCGCGTTCAAGGACCAGCCCGCCGAGGACCCGTCCGAGGCGAGCAAGGGCACCAAGGGCAACCTCATCGCCAAGGCCAAGAAGGCCGGTTACTCCTATGTCTCCAGCGCGGACCAGCTCAGCCGCGCCAAGAGCGGCAAGCTCCTGGGCCTCTTCGCCAACGAGGAGATGTTCCAGCAGCGCGCCGAGGGCCAGGGCGACGTGTACAGCCCGGTGGTGGGCCTTTCCACCATGACCAGCAAGGCGCTGAGCACGCTGGACAAGAACAAGAAGGGCTTCTTCCTCATGGTCGAGGAAGAGGGCGTGGACGAGTTCGCCCACTCGAACAACGGCACTCGCGTCCTGCAGTCCATGCAGGAACTCGAGAAGGCGGTGGCCGTGGCCCGTGCCTACGTCGCCACGCACCCCGACACCCTGCTGGTCGTGACCGGTGACCACGAGACCGGCGGCCTGGCCGTCGAGGACTCGGACGCCACCGACGAGTCCGGCACCGGCATCTCCGCCGAGGACGGCCCGTTCGCCATCCGCGGCAGCGAGAAGAGCTTCTACATCGACTGGACCACGTCCGGGCACACCGGTGTGGACGTTCCGGTGACCGCGGCCGGCCCGCTGTCCGACCGCTTCACCGGCAAGCACGCCAACACCTACGTGTACGACGTGCTGCACCAGGCTCTCACGCGCCGCTGAACGAAGTACTGACGACGCAGCCCCGGGCCATCGTGCCCGGGGCTGCGCCGTACGCCTCAGCCCTGTGACGGCGGCGAGCCGCGCCGCTCACCGGGTGGCACTCGCCACGACATGGTTCCGCCGTGCTCCCGCCGGGCAGGTTTCCGCAGGTCAGAGCAGAGTTATCGGAGATGACAACGGTCACCGGTGCAGCCTTTGGCGATCGGGAACCCGGTGGGTTTCACTGCGGTTGGAGCACTTGTCGGGAGAGGGAAGGCCTCGCCATGAGCGATCACGATCACGGGCATGATCAGGGGCACGCGCACGATACGGGTCACGGCGGGGGCGGCCACGCCGGACACTCCCACGGTGTCTCGGCCGACGCCGACCGCCGCTGGCTCGCCCTCGCCCTCACCCTGATCACCGCGTTCATGGCGATCGAGGTCGTCGTCGGCATCGTCGCCCGCTCCCTGGCCCTGATCTCCGATGCGGCGCACATGCTCACCGACGCCGCCTCGATCGTCCTCGCGCTGGTCGCCATGCGGCTCGCGGCCCGCCCGGCCAAGGGCGGCTTCACCTACGGCCTCAAGCGCGCCGAGATCCTCTCCGCCCAGGCCAACGGGCTGACTCTGCTCCTGCTCGGCGCGTGGCTGGCCTACGAGGCAGTACGGCGTCTGATCAGTCCGCCGGAGGTGGCGGGCGGGCTCATGCTCGCCACGGCACTCGCCGGCATCGTGGTGAACGTGGCCGCGACCTGGTGCCTGTCCCGGGCCAACCGCTCCTCTCTCAACGTGGAGGGCGCCTACCAGCACATCCTCAACGACCTGTTCGCCTTCATCGGCACCGCCGTCGCCGCCGGGATCATCGTGGTCACCGGTTTCGCCCGCGCCGACGCCATCGCCACCCTCGTCGTGGTCGCCCTGATGGTGAAGGCCGGTTACGGCCTGCTGCGCGAGTCCGGCCGCATCTTCCTGGAAGCGGCACCGGCCGACGTCGACCCGGACGCCCTGGGCGACGAACTGGTCGCCGAACCGAAGGTGGTCGAGGTCCACGACCTGCACGTCTGGCAGATCACCTCGGGGCAGGCGGCCCTTTCGGCGCACATCCTGGTCGAACCCGGCGGTGACTGCCACGCCGTCCGCCGTGACCTGGAAGAACTCCTGCGCCACGACCACGGCATCACCCACACCACCCTCCAGGTCGACCACGCCGCCGCCGTCCTGCTCGACGGCCCCCTTCCCGGCGACCGCGACCTGCTCCCCCTGGACGACGACGGCCACTGCGAGGAGGCCCACGGCCCGGTGCACCGGGACGAGCCCCACGAACACTGAGTCCCGGGGGGGCGGCGGCCGCCGCGGGCGGGCGCCGGGGGGGGGGGGGGGGCCGGCGCACGGGGGGGGGCGGCGGGGCCGCCCCCACGCGGCGGCGGGAATGAG